>NZ_NOXZ01000031.1:0-290223 GCF_002258225.1 Rhodococcus sp. RS1C4
GGGGTGGTCGTCGTCGGGTTCGCAGGTGCAGGCGATGTGGGTTTCGCTGCGCATGAGGGCGGTGTACGCGGCGGCGCGGCGTTGTCCTCGGGTACGGGGGTCGCGGGGGCAGAGGGTGTCGGCTACTTCGTTGATGCGTTGCCAGCTGGCGGCGGCGTCTGCGGCTTCGAGGTCGGCTTCGATGGTGGCGATCATGTCTTTGTCGCGGTATTTCACTGTGGTCAGGCGGGTGAGGTCCGCGCGTAGTTGTGCGGCTTCGTCGGGTGCGCAGCGGTGCATGATGGCGTTGATTTCGGTGGCGAGTGGTCCGGGGGACAGGTGTAGTGCGGCGGTGAGGATGTCGGTTTGTGCGTGTTCGACGGCGGGGGTGCTGTAGGGGCCGGTGACGCGGTGGATGGCGCGTACTCGGGGTAGATCGAGGTCTCCGGCGTCGAAGGCTGCTTTGATGTGTGGGAGGCGTAGGCGCAGGTCCATTCCGATGTCGGAGTAGGTGTCTGCGACTGTTTTCGAGCAGCCGAGTGCGGCTGCGGTTTCGGAGGATGCGTAGTTGCCGGCGTCGGTGATGCGTTCGCCGATGTGGACGGTCTGTTCGATGCAGGTTTCCCAGATGCGTGCGGCGTGGGCGACTTTGCGTGCGCAAGCTTTGTTTTCTTCTCTGGCTGCGTCGGCAAGTTCGGTCAGGAGTGTTGGGTCGATGGTGGGTGGTGTGTGCGGGCCCAGGTAGCGGGCGTATCTGCTGGGCGTGGTGGTGTGTGGCATGTGGTGAACCCCCCGGTTCATGGGAACGTATGTTCGAATATACCGCCCGTTCTGTTCGACTGCAAGGCCTTTCGGTTTGCGGGGCAACCGTTTTCGAAGTTCGATCTACTAGCGCACGACACCGACAAAAATGCCTACAAGGCGCCGTTCGACTAGCGGGGCTGGATCAGTCGAAAGGATTCCAGAACTACTTTCGTGTCGTCGTCGATGTCTTCTTGCCGTCGAGGACAGTCTTCACGAGGGAGTCGCGCAGCGGACCGGGGAAGGCGAACTCTACTGCGGGTGGCTGGGTCATGGCGTAACGGGCCGAGGGTCATTGCCGGTGTTCTGAATACGAAAGCTGATGGCTTCGAGTGTAATTCGGCGTATCTCGTTCACGGCCTGTCCGATCACGACGGTTCCTATGGCCATGGCCTCCACGGCGGAGGCGCGGTCCGGTCGCGTACGGGCGTAGTTCACCTCACCCCAGGCAGTTGCCTCGGCAGCGTCGGCCACGTCGTCGAAGTAGTTCAAGTCGATCGGGAAGTCGAAGCGTCTCAACGTCGCCACGAGTTCTGCCAGCCTGAAGGGAGCGGGAGCCGCAGGATCCACGTGCCAATCACGCGCGGAAATCCATTCTCGCACTTCGTCGTAGGTTCGGGCGACGTCCGGTGCCGCGTCGTCGGGGTCGATGTCGTCCAGCCCGTGCATCACGGCTCCGAACGTGTCGTGAGCGGAGGCTGATTCGTGATCGATCGTTGCCAAAGTGGCGCGGGCGACGGAAATGGAGAGTCCGCCGACGTCGATCAAGGCGCGGATGAGGCGCAACCGTCGTACGTGCTGGTCGTTGTAGTCGGCCTGATTGGGTGCGGTCTGCTTGCCTGCGGGGAGGAGGCCCTCGCGCAGGTAGAACTTGATGGAGGCTGTCGACACGCCGGAGTGCTTGCTCAGCTCGGAGATCCTCATCCGAGCACCCTTGACTTCACGAACGGAGAGTATCACTATCTATTACAGATAGTTCCTCTATCCATAGTCTGGAGGTTCGACATCGTGAACCGCAACGGAGTGCAAGCCGGCCGCTACACGGCCTCGATGGACGGCGATTTCGTCGTCTTTCTCATCGGCATGCGGATAAACAAGCTGTGGAAGGTGCACAAGTGGTTTCCGCCGTTCGTCGCCATGCCGAAAATGTTGCGCGAGTTGAGGAAGCATCCGGAGAAGGGGCTCTTGGGCGCTCGCCTGTCCTTCGGCGGACGTACGGTAACGGTGGTCCAGTACTGGCGGAGCTTCGATCGGCTCGAGGCGTTCGCCCGGAACCCGAGTGATCCACACTTGCCGTCGTGGAGGGCGTTCAACACCAGAGTCGGCAGTAGCGGTGACGTCGGCGCTTATCACGAGACCTATCGGGTGGGCCCCGGCAGTCACGAGTCGATCTACTCGAACATGCCCATCATGGGTTTGGCTGCCGCGGGAACTTCCGTCGTCGTCGGAAAACGAACCGAATCAGCAAGGGCGCGAATCTCGAAGTGACTGTGCGACGGCATCCTGCGTCAGGGCATGTCCGCAATGCTGTCGATTCTGTGGTCGAACTCGCCCCTCGCATCGTCCACCGAATGATCGATTCGGCCGAATTCCAACGGGCGATGAACGAACACGGTCTTCATGCCGACGGCCCTGGCGGCCCGGAGGTCGTACGGGTGTGATGCGACCATCGCTGCACGGTCGGGTTCGACCCCGAGGTAACGACACGTTCGCTCGTACAGGAAAGAAGCCGGCTTGAAAGCGCCGAACACTTCGGCGGTCAGCACTGCGTCCCAGTCCATCCCGGCTCGCTTGAACAGATGCACCATGGTCGCCATGTCGGTGTTGGACAAGCTCGCGACGACCGAGGTCTGTCGTAGATCTCGCAGGCCGTCCACTGAATCGGGCCACGGCCGCAGGTTCTTCCATGTATCGGCCAACGCCGTCCGGGCAGGAGAAGGGATCTGTAGCCCGAGTTTTTTCGCGACCGAATCCAGGCCGTCTCGGTAGACGTTCTGCACCGGCTGCCAATGCTCGGCCGACTGCGTCAGGGTGGACGTTCGCTCGAAATAGTCCTGACGCCAGGCTCGCACTGCATCGCCGACGACTTCGTCGTCCACCCATTCGGACAAGGCGTCGGCTACCGGCCCGAAGAAGTCGAACAGTGTGCCCTGAATGTCGAAGACATACGCGTCGTAGACCCCCATGGGCATCGATGGTACCGACGAGAGCCCTGGCCGAACCGTCAGGCGCGATCGTGGAGGGTGATGTGGTAGCCGTCGGGGTCGGCGAAGGTGAAGGTGCGGCCGAAGGGGCCGTCGATGGGTTCCGACACGATGACCTGAGTGTTGCTGTCGGGGTCGCTCTGCGCACTCCGCTCCTGGTCCGCTACGAGGGTGTCGTGGATGGATTGAACGTCGTTGGCGTGCAGCCAGATTGCGGCGCCGATGCCCGGCCGGTCCGCGGAGGCGAGATCGGTTCCGGCGACGATCTCCCGCAGAGCGAAAGCGATGGGAGTGGTCTCGAAGACCACGGAGTGGGGTGGGCCGGCGGGCGAACGCACGAGGCCGAGGTACTTCTCGTAGAACGCCTGCGATGCGGCGAGGTCGCTTACTTGGAGGGAGATGAAATCGGGACCGGTGACTACCATGGAAACTCCTTCGACGTGTGTCAGTTATCTGACACGAACGAATCTATGTCAGAATGCTGACATGAGTCAAGCCGACCGAGGGATCGACCTGAACACCTCGTTGGGGTACCTGCTGAAGGAAGCGTCCAGTGTCCTGCGGGCCGCGATGGACGAAGTCCTTCGGCCGCTCGGGATGAGCGTGACGCACTACTCGTGCCTCGAACTGCTCGCTCAGCGGCCGGGCCTGTCCAACTCCGAACTCGCCCGCGGCGCCTTCGTCACCAGGCAATCGATGAACGTGCTGTTGCAGGCTCTCGAACGGGACGGGGTCGTCGTCAGGCCGACGGAGGCTCCCGTCGGAAAGGCCCTTCCGGCCCGGCTCACCGAACGCGGCCGGCGGGAGCTCGAGAAGGCGACTGCCGCGGTCAGGTCCGTGGAGGACCGGATGCTGGCCGGTATGTCCGGCGACGAACGCGAGACGGCGTTCCGGCTCCTCGGCGGAATGATCCGATCGCTCAACGACCGCGGAGACGCATCCTGAGTCAGAGCTTCAGATCCACCCACACCATTCGGTGATCCGAGGGGTGCGAGGCATCGGTCGGCCAGAAGACCTCCGAGCCCGTGACGGTCAGGTCAGCCGACGGCAATGCGTAGTCGACGCGTAGGTCGCCGGGAGTCGGGTCGGAAAAGTCGGCGGTATCGGTGTTGCCGTCGGCTCCCGACGTCGGCGCCGGATCCTGGATGCGGGGGTTGTCGAGCAATTGCTGAATCGACCCTGCTACCGAGTCGCCGTCGACCGGATCGCTGTTCTGGTCGCCCAGAACGACGAACGATGCGTTCTGCGTCAAGCCTCCGCGAACGCCGTTGTCGTCGTACAGGTATCCAGCGCCGTCGATGTAGTCGGCGGTGAGGCGGATCTCGTCGTGATTGCGTTTTCCGTTGCGGTCCTCCGGTCCGTCGAACGACGGGGGAGTCGGGTGCGACGCCAGAATGTGCACGGTCTTGCCGTCGATGTCGACGGGCACGTCCCAGTGAGACTTGCTCGACAAGCGCAGTGCGTCCGAGTTCGCGCCGTAGTAGTCGCGAGGCAGAAGCGAATCCGGCATGTCCTTCCACAGGAAGTTCTGGAATGTCCGGACGTCGGAGGTGTCGATCGGGAACTTCGACAGCACGACCATGCCGTACTGGCCGGGAAACTGCCCGAAACCGAATGCGTCGTTCGGTCCTCCGGTAGCACCGTCGGAATCGAGGTCGAGTCCGGAGTCGACGCCGGTGTTCACGGGTGCCGTGAAGGAGTAGGGGTACGCGCCACCCAGGTAGTTCTCACGAAACAGATCCAGTGCCTCGGGCGAATAGTCGAATTCGTTGATCAACAGAACATCCGGCGAATTGTGGTCGATCACGTCGGCGACGGCTCGGGCCTGCGCGTTCTCGCCGTGCAGTTCGGTGGCCAGTTGTCCCTCGGCGGGTCGGTTGAGGCTTGCATTGAACGTCGCGACGCGTACCTGACGGGGCTCGGCGTCGCTCGCTCCCGGCGTCGAACATCCGGCGAGTAGTCCAGTGGCAAGTAGGGCTGCGGCAAGTCCGGCGGTCTTCACGATCGGAGACCGTACCGACGTTGTCTGAACAACACGTAAATTAACAAGCAGGCATGCTTGCTTTTTACGCGGTGTGGTGTGAAGCTGTTCCCATGGCCGACCTCGACTCGATCATCGATGACCTCCGCGCCGAGGGTGACGACCTCGACGCCCTGGTCAGCGACCTGACCGACCAACAATGGTCGACGCTCACGCCCGCCGAGGGCTGGACCGTCGCCCATCAGATAGGTCATCTGTCCTGGACGGACAATGTCGCCGAGCGCACGACGTCGGGTGCCGCAGGAGACGATTGCGCCAAAGCCGAGTTCGACATCGTTCTGAAGCAGGCCTGGTCCGATCCGACCGGTTTCGTCGACGTCGCGGCCGAGGAGGAAGCGCGGCGGCCCGACCTCCTCGAAACCTGGCGCTCACGTCGTCACGCAATGACGGATGCCCTCGCGACGGTGCCCGCCGGAGTGAAGATTCCGTGGTTCGGACCGCCGATGAGCGCGGCCTCGATGGCGACGGCACGACTGATGGAGACGTGGGCACACGGACAGGACGTCGCCGACGCACTCGGCGTCCGCCGCGAGCCCACCGAGCGCATCAGAGGCGTCGCGCACATCGGAGTCAGAACCCGCGACTTCGCGTACGCCGTCAACCACCAGACCCCGCCGACCGAGCCGTTCCGGGTCGAGCTGACCTCCCCCTTGGGTGAGCTCTGGACCTGGGGCCCCGGTGACGCGTCTCAGCGCGTCACCGGCTCGGCGGCGGACTTCTGCCTGCTCGTCACTCAGCGCGCCCATCGCGACGACCTCGACGTCCACGCCGAGGGCGCCGACGCCCAGCACTGGCTCACCATCGCCCAAGCCTTCGCAGGCCCTCCAGGACCAGGACGATCCCAGAAATGAGTACCCCCCACGTCAGAATCGGCAACTGTTCCGGTTTCTACGGTGACCGACTCTCCGCGATGCGGGAGATGCTCGAAGGTGGTGAACTCGACTACCTCACCGGCGACTACCTCGCCGAACTCACGATGCTCATCCTCGGCCGCGATCGCATGAAGGACGCATCCCGCGGATACGCCAAAACCTTTCTCCGCCAGGCAGAGGACTGCCTCGGTCTCGCTCTCGACAGGGGCATGAAGATCGTCGCGAACGCCGGCGGACTCAACCCGAAAGGCCTCGCCGACGCGCTGACCCAGCTCGACTCCGGTGCGAAGATCGCGTACGTCGACGGCGACGATCTCCTGTCCCGCGCGGACGAGCTCGGCCTGGGTAGCCCTCTCACCGCCAACGCGTACCTCGGCGCGTGGGGAATCGTCGAAGCGCTGAAGTCCGGCGCCGACGTCGTCGTCACCGGCCGCGTCACCGACGCCTCGGTCATCGTCGGCCCCGCGGCGTACCACTTCGGTTGGAACAGAACCGACTACGACGCTCTGGCCGGTGCCGTGGTGGCCGGTCACGTCATCGAGTGCGGCACCCAGGCGACCGGTGGCAACTACTCGTTCTTCACCGAGATCGCCGACATGGGACGTCCCGGGTTCCCGATCGCCGAGATCCATGCCGACGGATCGTCGGTCATCACCAAGCACGACGGCACCGGCGGCGCAGTCAGCGTCGGAACCGTCACCGCGCAGTTGCTCTACGAAATCACCGGCGGGCGATACGCGAACCCCGACGTCACTGCTCGTATCGACACCGCTGTACTGACTCAGGAGTCCAGCGACCGCGTCAGGATCTCCCAGGTGAAGGGCGAGGCCCCGCCGCCCACGCTGAAGGTCTCGCTCAACTCGCTCGGCGGATTCCGCAACGAGTTCACCCTCGTTCTGACCGGTCTCGACATCGACGCGAAAGCCGAACTCGCGCAGAAGCAATTCGAATCCTGGCTGCCGACCAGACCCAAGGAACTCGAATGGACGCTGGTGCGGACCGACAAGCCCGACGCGCCCACCGAGGAAACCGCAAGCGCGCTCCTGAGGTGCGTGGCCCGCGACAGTGATCCGAACATCGTCGGCCGCCAGTTCTCATCGGTAGCAGTGGAGCTCGCTCTCGCCAGCTATCCCGGCTTCTCGTTGACCGCGCCGCCCGGACACGGTGCGCCGTTCGGTGTCTTCACCGCCGGATACGTCGATGCAGGCGAGGTACCGCACACGGTCACCCTCGCCGACGGCACCCGGGTCGACATTCCACCGGCCACCGACACTGAAGTACTCGAACCGCTCCCGGAGCCCGAACTTCCACCGAAACGACCTGGCGAGTCGACGATCACAGTGCCACTCGGTACCGTCGCCGCCGCACGAAGCGGCGACAAAGGCGGCAACGCGAACGTCGGAGTGTGGGTGCGCAGCGACGACGAATTCGCCTGGCTGGCCCACGCTCTCACCGTCGAAGAACTGAAGTCGCTGCTCCCCGAAGCCGCAGACCTCACCGTCACCCGGCATGTGCTGCCGCACCTCAAGGCCCTCAACTTCGTCATCGAAGGCATCCTCGGCCAAGGCGTCGCATCGCAGGCACGATTCGATCCACAGGCCAAGGGGTTGGGCGAATGGCTCAGGTCCCGGTACATCGCCATTCCCGAAACTCTCGTATTCCAAGGACAGATATGACCGTGTGGACCACGCCGGAGCGTGAACAGCTCCGCAAGACCGTGCGCAGTTTCGTCGAACAGGACATCCTGCCGCACTTGAACCAGTGGGAGTCGGACGGTGAACTCCCACGCGATCTCCACCGTAAAGCTGCGGCTCTCGGTCTCATCGGAGCGGGCTTTCCCGAGGAGGTCGGCGGCGACGGGGGAGACCTCGCCGACGCTGTGGTCATCTGCGAGGAAATGCACCAGGCAGGCGCGTCGGGAGGACTCTTCGCTTCGCTGTTCACCAGCGGAATTGCGTTGCCGCACTTGGTGGCCGCGGGTGATCCGGACCAGATCGAGAAGTGGGTACGCCCTACCCTCGCAGGCGAAAAGATCGGATCGCTCGCGATCACCGAACCGGGCGGCGGATCCGACGTCGGCCATCTGCGGACGAGGGCCGTCAAGGACGGCGATCACTACGTCGTCAACGGTGCGAAGACGTACATCACGTCGGGGTGCCGCGCAGATTTCGTGGTGACGGCGGTCCGCACCGGCGGTGACGGCGCCGGAGGGGTCTCGCTTCTGGTCGTGGAGAAGGGCACGCCTGGATTCGAGGTGACGAGCAAGCTGGACAAGATGGGCTGGCGGGCGTCGGACACGGCCGAGCTCTCCTTCGTCGACGCCCGGGTGCCCGTGAGCAATCTGGTGGGCGCGGAGAACACGGGCTTCGCGCAGATCGCGCAGGCGTTCCTGACCGAACGCATCGCGCTCGCCGCGCAGGCCTATTCGAGCGCTCAGCGGTGCCTCGACCTGACGCTGCAGTGGGTTCGCGACCGCGAGACGTTCGGAAAGCCGCTCATCAAACGGCAATCCGTACAGAACACCGTCACCGAGATGGCGCGCAAGATCGACATCGCGCGGGTCTACACCCGCAGCATCGTCGAACGGTCCATGACCGAGAACAACGACTTCATCGCCGAAGTGTGCTTTGCCAAGAACACTGCCGTCGAATCCGGCGAATGGGTCGCGAACCAGGCCGTCCAGTTGTTCGGCGGCCTCGGCTACATGCGGGAGAGCGAAGTCGAACGTCAGTACCGCGACATGCGCATCCTCGGTATCGGCGGAGGCACCACCGAGATCCTGACCGGACTGGCTGCAAAACGATTGGGGTACCAGGCATGAGCGTGCTGAAGTCCACCCTCGACACCGCGTCGGAGCAATTCACCGGTGCCGCCGAGGCGATGAACACCAAGCTGGCGGAGATCGACGTCGAGCACGGTAAAGCGCTTCTCGGTGGCGGTGAGAAATACGTCGAGCGGCACCGCAAGCGCGGCAAACTCCTGGCGCGTGAACGAATAGAACTACTGATCGACGAGGACTCGGCGTTCCTCGAGCTGTGCCCACTTGCCGCGTGGGGCAGCGACTTTCCTGTCGGTGCGAGCACGGTCATGGGCATCGGCGTCGTCAGCGGTGTCGAATGCCTCATCGTCGCCAACGATCCGACGGTGCGCGGCGGTGCCAGCAACCCGTGGACCCTCAAGAAGGGTTTCCGGGCCAACGACATCGCGACGCAGAACCGGTTGCCGGTCATCTCCCTCGTCGAGTCCGGTGGTGCCGACCTGCCGACTCAGAAGGAGGTGTTCATTCCAGGCGGACGCATGTTCCGTGACCTGACGCAATTGTCCGCCAAAGGAATTCCGACGATTGCCCTGGTTTTCGGCAACTCCACCGCCGGCGGTGCCTACATTCCCGGCATGTCGGATCACGTCGTCATGATCAAGGAACGCTCCAAGGTTTTCCTGGCCGGACCGCCACTGGTCAAGATGGCGACCGGTGAGGACTCCGACGACGAATCCCTCGGCGGCGCCGAGATGCATGCCCGAAAGTCCGGTCTCGCCGACTACTTCGCGGTCGACGAGCAGGACGCCATCCGCATCGGTCGCAGCATCGTCAAGAGACTCAACTGGAAGAAGAAGGGCCCGGAACCGCGAGCAGAGGTCATCGAACCACTCGCCGATCCCGAGGACCTGCTCGGCATCGTGCCGACCGACTTGAAGATTCCGTTCGATCCCCGTGAGGTCATCGCACGCATCGTCGACGGCAGCGATTTCGACGAGTTCAAGCCGATGTACGGCGGGTCGCTGGTGACCGGCTGGGCCGAACTGCACGGCTACCCCATCGGCATCCTCGCCAACGCACGTGGCGTCCTGTTCAGCGAAGAATCGCAGAAGGCAACCCAGTTCATTCAACTTGCCAATCGATCGAACACGCCGTTGTTGTTCCTGCACAACACCACCGGCTACATGGTCGGAAAGGAGTACGAGGAAGGCGGCATGATCAAACACGGCTCGATGATGATCAACGCCGTCTCGAACTCCAAGGTCCCACACATCTCGATTCTGCTCGGAGCGTCGTACGGCGCCGGCCACTACGGCATGTGCGGCCGCGCCTTCGATCCCCGGTTCCTCTTCGCGTGGCCCAGCAGCAAATCCGCTGTCATGGGCGGAGCCCAACTTGCGGGCGTCATTTCCATCGTCGGACGGGCAGCAGCGGAAGCCCGCGGCCAAGCATTCGACGAGGAAGCCGACGCAGGCCTGCGCGCGATGATCGAGAACCAGATCGAAGCCGAGTCGCTGCCGATGTTTCTCTCCGGACGCCTCTACGACGACGGCGTCATCGACCCCCGTGACACCCGAACGGTGGTGGGAATGTGCCTGTCGGCTATTGCCACCGCCCCGATCGAAGGCACCGAGAACTTCGGCGTCTTCCGGATGTGAAGCGCAGATGACAAACCAATCTGGTCACTCCGCAGGCTCCGCTCCTGCCACTTCGGTACTCGTCGCAAACCGCGGTGAAATCGCCCGCCGTGTCTTCGCTACCTGCCGCGCCGAAGGCATCGACACCGTCGCAGTCTTCTCCGACGCCGACGCGAACTCCCCGCACGTCCGGGAAGCCGACGTCGCGGTCAACCTGCCGGGGAACTCGCCCGGCGAGACGTACCTGCGCGGTGAACTCGTCATCGCCGCAGCCGTACAAGCAGGCGCCGACGCGGTTCACCCCGGCTACGGATTCCTCTCCGAGAACGCCGAATTCGCCCAGCAGGTCCAGAACGCCGGACTGACGTGGATCGGACCACCCGTCAAAGCCATCGAACTCATGGGCTCGAAGGTGGAGTCCAAAGCGATGATGGCCGACGCCGGGGTGCCGGTCCTGACCCGACTCGATCCGTCGCAGATCACCGAGGACGAACTGCCGGTGCTCGTCAAGGCGTCGGCGGGCGGTGGTGGACGCGGCATGCGTATCGTCCGCGATCTGAAGGACCTGCAGCGGGAAATCGAGACGGCAGGGCGAGAAGCTCTTTCGGCCTTCGGCGACGGAACGGTGTTCGTCGAGCGGTACATCGAAACCGGCCGACACATCGAAGTTCAGGTCATGGCCGACCGCCACGGCACCGTGTGGACGGTCGGAGAACGCGAGTGCTCCATCCAGCGTCGGCACCAGAAGGTGGTCGAGGAGGCGCCCTCACCGCTCGTCGAACGTATCGACGGGATGCGCGAGAGGTTGTTCGACGCCGCCAGACTCGCCACCGAGGCCATCGGGTACGAGGGCGCAGGTACCGTCGAGTTCCTCGCCGACGAGAAGGGCAACTTCTTCTTCCTCGAGATGAACACCCGTCTGCAGGTGGAGCATCCCGTCACCGAATGTACGACGGGCCTCGACCTGGTTGCGTTGCAGATCAGCGTGGCGTCGGGCGAACCTCTCCCGGCCCATCAGCCGGCGACGCGGGGGCACTCCATCGAAGTTCGGCTGTACGCCGAGGATCCCAGTCAGGACTGGCAGCCCCAGAGCGGGCCGGTGCACACGTTCGACATCCCCGGCGAGCGGTTCTCCGTGCTGAACAAATCCGGAATTCGTGTGGATTCCGGCGTCGAAACAGGGTCACACGTGGGCACCTTCTACGACCCCATGCTCGCGAAGGTGATCTCGTTCGCGCCCACCCGAGAGCAGGCCGCGAATCTGCTGGCGAAGTCGCTGCAGAAAGCCACGATTCACGGGCTTGTCACCAACCGAGATCTGCTCGTCAACGTCCTGCAGCACCCGGCATTCCTCGCCGGTGACACCGATACGGCGTTCTTCGACACCCACGGTCTGGACGTCCTGGCGCAGCCGATCGCTCAGGGACGTGCAGTGCGGCTGTCGGCACTGGCAGCCGCACTGGCCGACGCCGCCCACAACCGGGCGTCGGCTCGCGTGAACAAGGGGCTCCCCAGCGGCTGGCGCAACCTCCCGTCGCAACCGCAGCGAAAGCAGTACGGGGATGAGATTGTCGAATACACCCTCGGGCGCTACGGCCTGAAGACCGATCTCGACGGCGTCGCGCTGATCGAGAACACTCCGAATCGAGTGGTGCTGGACGACAACAAGCTTCGTCGAACGTTCCACGTCGCGCGGTACGGACCGGATGTCTTCATCGACTCCTCGCTCGGTCCGGTGCGGCTGGTCAAGGCGCCGCGATTCGTCGATCCCACCGAGGAGGTCGCAGCCGGATCGTTGCTCGCTCCGATGCCGGGCAGCGTCGTCAGAGTGGCTGCAGCGCAGGGTGACACCGTCACGGCCGGGCAGCCGATTCTCTGGCTCGAAGCAATGAAAATGGAACACACCGTCACTGCGCCGGCCGACGGTGTGCTCACCGAACTGAACGTTTCCGAAGGCCAGCAAGTCGAGGTCGGCGCCGTCCTAGCAGTCGTAACAGCAGGAGTGGAGCCCGCGGAATGACCATTTCAACAGGAGTGGAGCCCGCGGAATGACCATTTCAAAAGGAGAATCATGAGTTTCATCGAAACCGAAGAGCAGAAGGGCCTGCGGACCTCGGTCTCCTCGCTCGGCAAGCGCTACAACTACATCGACTACGTGCTGCCGAAGGCTCGCAAGGGTGAACCCCTCAGTGAATTGTGGAACGAGGCAGGCAAACTCGGATTCCTCGGCGTGAACCTGCCCGAGGAGTACGGCGGCGGAGGCGCAGGGATCTACGAACTCGCCCTCGTCCAGGAGGAACTCGCGGCACACGGGGCGGGGTTGCTGCTGGTCGTCGTCAGCCCGGCGATCTGCGGCACCATCATCGGGAAGTACGGCACGGCGGATCAGAAGCAGACGTGGCTCACCGCTCTCGCCGACGGTTCGAAGATCATGGCCTTCGGCATCACCGAACCCGACGCCGGATCCAACTCGCACCAGATCACCACGACCGCCAGGCGAGACGGTGACGACTGGATCCTCAAGGGCAGCAAGATCTACATCTCCGGCGTCGACCAGGCCGACGCGGTGTTGATCGTCGCTCGCACCGAAGATTCCAAGACCGGCAAGCTGAAGCCGGCGCTGTTCATCGTCCCCACCGATTCCGAGGGCTTGCAGAAGACTCGGATGGAGATGGACATCATCGAGCCGGATCATCAGTTCACGTTGTTCCTCGACGACGTGCGGCTCCCGGCAGAGGCCCTCGTCGGTGAGGCCGACGCCGCGCTGATGCAGCTGTTCGCGGGTCTGAATCCCGAGCGCATTCTCGGCGCGGCGATGGCCGTCGGGATGGGCCGCTACGCACTCGACGCGGCGGTGAAATACGCCAACGAGCGCACGGTCTGGAAGACGCCGATCGGCGCGCACCAGGGCATTTCGCATCCGCTGGCGCAGGTCAAGATCGAACTCGAGCTCGCCAAGCTGATGATGCAGAAGGCCGCGGTCCTGTACGACTCCGGCGACGATTTCGGTGCTGCCGAGGCCGCCAACATGGCCAAGTACGCGGCCGCGGAAGCGAGTATCAAAGCGCTCGATCAGGCCATCCAGACCCACGGCGGGGCGGGCTTGACCGAGGAATACGGTCTCGCCGCGATGCTCGGTGCAGCGCGGATCGCGAGGGTGGCGCCGGTCAGCCGGGAGATGATCCTCAACTTCGTCTCCCAACACTCCCTCGGACTACCCAGGTCGTACTGATGGCAGTTCAGGTACATACAGCCGACGCAGTCACCACCCTCACTCTCGACACCCCGCACAACAGGAACGCCCTGTCCACGGCCCTCGTCGACGAACTGACGGCAGGGCTGCACGATGCGGGCGAGGATCCCGACGTTCGGGCAATCGTCCTCACTCACACCGGTGGAACGTTCTGCGCGGGGGCCGACCTCACCGAAGCCGGCGGAACCGTCGAAGGACGCACGGCGCAGATGCTCGGACTGCTTCGTACACTCCTCGAGACCCCGAAGCCTGTCGTCGGACAGATCGACGGCCACGTGCGCGCGGGAGGCATGGGGCTTGTCGGTGCATGCGACATCGTCGTCGCAGGACCGAACTCCACATTCGCGCTGACGGAGGCCCGCCTGGGTCTGGCCCCGTCCATCGTGTCGCTGACGCTGTTGCCTCGGATGAACTCCCGCGCGGCAGGCCGCTACTTCGTCACCGGTGAGAAGTTCGGCTCCCACGAGGCCGAGGCCATCGGCCTGATCAGCGAGGCCGCAGCCGACCCGGCATCCACCGTCGGAGACATTCTCGAGGCTCTCCGGAAAGGATCCCCGCAGGGCCTCGCCGAGTCGAAGCGGCTCACGACGTCGGCGATTCTGGCGGACTTCGACGCTCACGGAACCGACTTGTCGGACCGTTCTGCGAGGCTGTTTGCATCCGAGGAAGCGCGAGAGGGGATGATGTCCTTCTTGGAGAAGCGACCGCCCAGGTGGGTGGCCTCGCGAGTGGCGCCCGCGGAATGAGCGGGCCGGTGCAGAAGTAGGGAGAAGCAGGACCGATGGTGACGGCGCGGGAACCCAAGCAGGATCGAAGTAGGGCGACGCGTCAGCGGCTGTTGGAGTCCACTATCGACTCGCTCGCCGAGCAGGGATGGGGCCCGACGACGGTGGGCGTCGTCGCGGCGCGAGCAGGAGTCTCCCGCGGGGCGACCCAGCACCATTTTCCCACCCGAGAAGACCTGATCACCGCGGCGTTGGACTACATGTTCGACACTCGCATGGACGACGCACGCCGTGAA
The DNA here is from genome assembly GCF_002258225.1 of Rhodococcus sp. RS1C4. Classification (NCBI taxonomy): domain Bacteria; kingdom Bacillati; phylum Actinomycetota; class Actinomycetes; order Mycobacteriales; family Nocardiaceae; genus Rhodococcus; species Rhodococcus sp. RS1C4. The sequence goes on from NZ_NOXZ01000031.1 coordinate 14,567, forward strand.
TCCGCGGCGCTGCCACACGGCCCGGCCCGCACCGAACGCGTCGTCGAAAGGCTCGTCGAGTACTACACCGGTTCCGTCTTCAAAGCGGCCCTGCAGGTGTGGACCGCTGCCGCCGCGGACCCGGACATGCGGGCCAGGGTGCTGCCGCTCGAGGAGAAGTTCGGTCGAGTTGCCCACCGCATGGCCGTCGACCAACTCGGCGCCGACGACAGCGACCCGCAGACACACCGGCTCGTGCAGGCGACCCTCGACCTCGCGCGCGGGCTCGGCCTCGCCGACGTCCTGAGCGACGACTCACGCCGACGCAGCGAAATCGTCAAGGCATGGGCAGGCGTCCTCGACGCAAGCCTGAAGATCGACCACGCCACCACCGCGGCCGGGTAGGCGAGCGCTCGATCTGCGGCGGTGCCAGGTTCGTGGTTCGCTCTCACCGTGAGTCGGATACGCAGTGCACCTGAAAAACACAGCGCACCTGAGAAACACAGCGCACCTGAAATACATCGGGGCCATGTTTTCCATATCGCCGGATCGCCGACGGTGACCGCTGCTGCGGACGCGTTGGTCTCCATCCCCGACGGTGCCCTGGTGGTCGACGACGACGGTGTCATCACCTATTCGGGACCGTTCGACGCGGTCACGGTCGGGGGCGGCACCGTCGTCGACCATCGTCCTGGTTTTCTTCTTCCCGGGTTCATCGACACTCACGTGCATTTCCCGCAGACGTTCGCCGGCGACGCCTACGGCGGCGGGCAGCTGCTCGAGTGGCTGAACACCTGCATCTTCCCGTCGGAATCGATGTTCGAGGACCCGGAGTTCGCGGCGGAGGCGGCGGCCGCGTTCTGCGATCGACGTATCGCGGCCGGTACGACGCAGGCCATGGTGTTCGGGTCGGCGTTCCCACACGCGCAGGATGCATTGTTCGAGGAGACCCTTCGTAGAGGACTGCGCGCCGTCAGCGGCAGGGGAGTGCAGACGACGGGCCCCGACTCGGCGAAGGCACTCGTGACCACCGAACAGGACGCGGTACGGCTGGTGTCGGAGGAGATCGAGAAGTGGCATGCCGCCGACACCGGTGACGTCGACACCGCTCTGCTGCACGTCGCCGTCGTTCCGCGGTTCTCTCTGTCGGTGACCACGGAGACACTGAGGAACCTCGGCGAGCTGTACGACTCCGTACGGGACCGCGGCGTCTACTTCCACACCCACCTCAACGAGAACAACAGGCCCGGCACGGGCGAGATCGCAACGACGCTCGAGACGTACCAGGTCGACTCGTACCTCGATACCTACGACGGCAAGTTCCTCCCCGGCTCGGTGGCCGGTGGCAAGAGCTTCCTCGGCAAGCGGACGATTCTCGCCCACGCCGTGCACTGCCAGGACGACGAGCTCGCACGGATGGCGGAGACGGGCACGTCCATCGCGCACTGCCCGACATCGCAGCAATTCCTCGGGTCGGGCACCATGCCGTGGAACCGAACCGTGGCCGCAGGGGTGAACATCGCCCTCGGTTCCGACTACGGAGGCGGTGACGAGTTCCTTCTCTCTCGCGTCCTCGGCGACGCGTACAAGGTGCACATCTCCGAACCCGGAGACGCGGGCGTACCCCTGCATCCCGCCGAGCTGCTCTTCACCGGCACCCTGGCCGGCGCGCGGGCGCTCGACATGGAGGACCGCATCGGCAACCTCGACGTGGGCAAGGAAGCCGATTTCATCGTCGTCGATCCAGCGAAGTGGCAGCCCCTCGACGATCTGATTCGTCGTGGCATCCGTTCCGTCGACCCGGACATGGCTCGCGACCAGACTCTGTTCGCCCTGCTCATGGCGATGCGCGAGCCTGCGATCACGGAGGTCTACGTGCGGGGTCGACGCGTCGACTCCGTCTGATCGGTGTCGGTCCGACTGGGTAGGGTCTGAAGACCATGCGGCGGACGGTGATTCTCCTGGGTGTGCTCGCTGCCGGCTTGGCCGGATGCGGATCGGGTGACGACGCCTCGCCGCAGCAGAACTCCACGCCGGCGTCGCCGGGGGAGGCCGGTCCGTTCTTCGGGCAGTGCGGTTCGGTGAACGACGACGAAGTTCTGAGTACCTTCGCCGTACCGGCATTCACGATGATCACCAGGAATTCGGTGGGATGCGAATGGGAGGTCGCGGGCAGCACCGGCCCCTCGGTGAGTTTCTCCTGGTACCGCGGCAGCCCCATCGATCGGGAGCGATCCGGGTCCGAGCTGATCGGTCGACCCGCCGACGACATCGAGATCGACGGGAACCCTGGTTTCTCCGCGGCCACGGACAACTACCTGTGCGAGGTCGGGGTCCAGTTCGGGAAGGATTTCATGCACTGGTCGGTTACGTACGGTGACCAGCCGCCGTCGTCCGATCCGTGCGACGTCGCCACTCGATTGGCAACCCTCACCGTGGAGCGCGCGCAGTGAAACGGCTGTGGATGTCCGCGCTCGTCGTGGTGCTGGCGGGATGCAGCACGACGGTTCAGGGCACCGCGACACCCGAAACGTTCGACAGCGGCGGCGACACGGAGTTCCGAGATCTCCTGACCGAATGCGACGCCGTCGCCGACGATCGAATCGCCGCGACGGTGGGTGGCGACGCCATCGCTCGCGGTTTCTTCGGGGCGATCTGCCGGTGGGACGTGGCCGGTCCCAACGGCATCGTGAAGGTGACGTTCAACTGGTTCGAGAACGGCTCGCTCGACGCCGAGCGAGAGGCCAACGAGAAGATGATGTACCTGGTCCAGGACATAACCGTGCAGGGCCGCAAGGCAATTCGAACCCAGCCGCCGAACGAGCCGACGTCCTGCGGTGTCACGGCCGGGTCTCCGGACTCCGGCGTGGTCGGATGGTGGGTGCAGTACCTGCCTGGATCGGGCGCGCCTGATCCGTGTGAGGCTGCGACGACGCTGATGGATCTGACGATCAATCTGAGTCGGTAGCACGGCGGGGCCCGTTTTGACCCGAAGGCGCGCCGCCGGGTATCGTTATGGGTCGTGTCCGGCCTGGCCGGTCCGTCTGTGTGCCTATGCGAGGTACAGCCGTGCTCATGTTCAGTTCCGAGCGTGCGATGCGGCTGCCGTGTGGGGGTATGCGACACACCCGACCGCGGGGTGCAAGAGACCCGCGGTATGCAGTACAAGAACGACAGTAGTACGGGTGAGGAGCAGTGTTCTCTTGCTCCAACTGCTAGATCCCTGGGTCTTTCGAGAAGAAGACTCGCGACACAAAGAAAGCCGGTTCATGCCAACTATCAACCAGCTGGTCCGCAAGGGTCGCACCGACAAGGTTGCGAAGCTGAAGACCGCTGCCCTCAAGGGCAGTCCCCAGCGTCGTGGTGTGTGCACTCGCGTGTACACCACCACTCCGAAGAAGCCGAACTCTGCTCTGCGTAAGGTCGCGCGTGTGCGCTTGACCAGCTCGGTAGAGGTCACCGCCTACATCCCCGGTGAGGGCCACAACCTGCAGGAGCACTCCATGGTGCTCGTTCGCGGTGGTCGTGTGAAGGACCTCCCGGGTGTGCGTTACAAGATCATCCGCGGCTCGCTCGACACCCAGGGTGTCAAGAACCGCAAGCAGGCTCGCAGCCGCTACGGCGCCAAGAAGGAGAAGAGCTAATGCCACGCAAGGGCCCAGCACCCAAGCGGCCGCTGATCAACGACCCGGTCTACGGATCCCCGTTGGTCACGCAGCTCGTCAACAAGATCCTTCTCGACGGCAAGAAGTCCACCGCCGAGCGCATCGTCTACCAGGCTCTCGAGCAGGCTCGTGAGAAGACCGGCACCGACCCCGTCGTCACGCTCAAGCGTGCACTCGACAACGTCAAGCCGGCCCTCGAGGTTCGCAGCCGTCGCGTCGGTGGCGCGACCTACCAGGTCCCCGTCGAGGTTCGCCCCGGTCGCTCGACCACGCTGGCACTGCGCTGGCTGGTCACCTTCTCGCGCGCTCGTCGTGAGAAGACCATGGTCGAGCGTCTGGCCAACGAGCTTCTCGACGCCAGCAACGGCCTCGGTGCCGCTGTGAAGCGTCGCGAGGACACGCACAAGATGGCTGAAGCCAACAAGGCGTTCGCGCACTACCGCTGGTGACTTCCGGCCGGGAGGGTGCGGTGAAACTTTCCGCACCTTTCCGGCGTTGTACCGAGTACCTGGTCCGGCCCGGCTCACCGTTCACATACTGGTGACAAGCTGGCCCAGTCCCACTTCTTCGACTTACAAGGCGGGATGAATTCCGTGGCACAGGACGTGCTGACAGACCTCAACAAGGTCCGCAACATCGGCATCATGGCCCACATCGATGCTGGTAAAACCACCACTACCGAACGCATCCTCTTCTACACCGGTATCTCGTACAAGATCGGTGAGGTCCACGACGGCGCAGCCACGATGGACTGGATGGAGCAGGAGCAGGAGCGTGGCATCACGATCACCTCTGCTGCCACGACGTGCTTCTGGAACGACAACCAGATCAACATCATCGATACGCCCGGACACGTCGACTTCACCGTCGAGGTCGAGCGTTCGCTGCGTGTTCTCGACGGCGCCGTCGCAGTGTTCGACGGCAAGGAAGGCGTCGAGCCGCAGTCGGAGCAGGTCTGGCGTCAGGCCGACAAGTACGACGTCCCGCGCATCTGCTTCGTCAACAAGATGGACAAGCTGGGCGCTGACTTCTACTTCACCGTGCAGACCATCAAGGACCGCCTCGGAGCCAAGCCGCTGGTCATCCAGCTGCCCATCGGCGCCGAGAACGACTTCGAAGGCATCGTCGACCTCGTCGAGATGAAGGCGAAGGTCTGGAGCGGTGAGACCAAGCTCGGTGAGAAGTACGAGGTTCAGGACATCCCGGCCGACCTCCAGGAGAAGGCGGAGCAGTACCGCCAGGAACTCCTCGAGATCGTCGCCGAGTCCGACGAAGCTCTGCTGGAGAAGTTCTTCGGTGGCGAAGAGCTCTCGATCGACGAGATCAAGGGCGCCATCCGCAAGATGACCGTCAACAGCGAGCTGTACCCGGTTCTCTGTGGCTCCGCGTTCAAGAACAAGGGCGTTCAGCCCATGCTCGACGCGGTCATCGACTACCTCCCGTCGCCTCTCGACGTCGAGTCGGTCCAGGGTCACGCACCCGGCAACGAAGAGGAACTCCTCCTCCGTAAGCCGTCTGCCGACGAGCCGTTCTCGGCTCTCGCGTTCAAGATCGCGACCCACCCCTTCTTCGGCAAGCTGACCTACGTCCGCGTGTACTCGGGCAAGGTCGACTCCGGCGCTCAGGTCATCAACTCGACCAAGGGCAAGAAGGAGCGTCTGGGCAAGCTCTTCCAGATGCACTCCAACAAGGAGAACGCGATCGCGACCGCTTCGGCAGGTCACATCTACGCCGTGATCGGTCTGAAGGACACGACGACGGGTGACACCCTCTGCGATCCGCAGAACCAGGTGATCCTCGAGTCGATGACCTTCCCGGACCCGGTCATCGAGGTCTCCATCGAGCCCAAGACCAAGTCCGACCAGGAGAAGCTGGGAACAGCCATCCAGAAGCTCGCCGAAGAGGATCCCACCTTCTCGGTGAAGCTGGACGAGGACACCGGCCAGACCGTCATCGGCGGCATGGGCGAGCTCCACCTCGACATCCTGGTCGACCGTATGAAGCGTGAGTTCAAGGTCGAGGCCAACGTCGGTAAGCCGCAGGTTGCGTACCGCGAGACCATTCGCAAGAAGGTCGAAAAGCTCGACTACACCCACAAGAAGCAGACCGGTGGCTCCGGCCAGTTCGCGAAGGTCATCATCAGTCTCGAGCCTTTCGAGGGCGAAGACGGTGCGACCTACGAGTTCGAGAACAAGGTCACCGGTGGTCGTGTGCCGAGGGAGTACATCCCTTCGGTGGACGCCGGAGCTCAGGACGCCATGCAGTACGGTGTCCTCGCCGGATACCCGCTCGTCAACGTCAAGGTCACACTGCTCGACGGTGCATACCACGACGTCGACTCGTCGGAAATGGCCTTCAAGGTCGCCGGCTCACAAGCGTTCAAGGAAGCCGCCAAGAAGGCCAGCCCGGTCATTCTCGAGCCCGTCATGGCCGTCGAGGTCACGACCCCCGAGGATTACATGGGTGAGGTCATCGGCGACCTGAACTCCCGCCGTGGTCAGATTCAGGCCATGGAGGAACGTAGCGGCGCTCGTGTCGTCAAGGCACAGGTTCCGCTGTCGGAGATGTTCGGCTACATCGGAGACCTTCGGTCGAAGACTCAGGGCCGCGCTAACTACTCCATGGTGTTCGATTCCTACGCCGAGGTTCCTGCGAACGTCGCGAAGGAAATCATCGCGAAGGCGACCGGAGAGTAGATCTCTCCCGAGCTGGACACGCTGGATCCGTAACACCGCACGACCATGCAGCTCAAAAGAGCTGTACGAGACAACCGCACTGCTGCATTTCAAGCAAGCACCAACAGTCCAGGAGGACACACAGTGGCGAAGGCGAAGTTCGAGCGGACGAAGCCGCACGTCAACATCGGGACCATCGGTCACGTTGACCACGGCAAGACGACGCTGACGGCAGCAATCACCAAGGTTCTGCACGACAAGTTCCCGGACCTCAACGAGGCCTCGGCCTTCGACGAGATCGACAAGGCGCCTGAGGAGAAGGCTCGTGGTATCACGATCAACATCTCCCACGTCGAGTACCAGACCGACAAGCGCCACTACGCGCACGTCGACGCTCCGGGACACGCCGACTACATCAAGAACATGATCACCGGTGCTGCCCAGATGGACGGCGCAATCCTGGTCGTGGCAGCTACGGACGGCCCGATGCCGCAGACGCGTGAGCACGTGCTCCTCGCCAAGCAGGTCGGCGTTCCGTACATCCTCGTCGCCCTCAACAAGGCCGACATGGTCGACGACGACGAGATCATCGAGCTCGTCGAGATGGAGGTCCGCGAGCTCCTCGCTGCGCAGGACTTCGACGAGGACGCACCGGTCGTCAAGGTCTCCGCACTGAAGGCACTCGAGGGTGACCCGAAGTGGGCCGAGAGCGTTGCAGAGCTCATGCAGGCTGTCGACGACTCCATCCCGGACCCCGTCCGTGAGACCGACAAGCCGTTCCTCATGCCCGTCGAGGACGTCTTCACGATCACCGGTCGTGGAACCGTCGTCACCGGTCGTATCGAGCGTGGCGCGATCAACGTCAACGAAGAGGTCGAGATCGTCGGCATCCGTCCCGGCTCGACCAAGACCACGGTCACCGGCATCGAGATGTTCCGCAAGCTGCTCGACTCGGGCCAGGCAGGCGACAACGTCGGCCTCCTCGTTCGTGGCATCAAGCGCGAAGACGTCGAGCGTGGACAGGTCATCATCAAGCCGGGCACCACGACTCCTCACACGGAGTTCGAGGGCAACGCTTACATCCTGTCCAAGGACGAAGGCGGCCGCCACACGCCGTTCTTCAACAACTACCGCCCGCAGTTCTACTTCCGTACCACGGACGTTACGGGCGTCGTCACCCTCCCCGAGGGCACCGAGATGGTCATGCCCGGTGACAACACCGAGATGTCCGTCACGCTGATCCAGCCGGTCGCCATGGACGAGGGCCTGCGTTTCGCTATCCGCGAGGGCGGTCGTACCGTCGGCGCCGGTCGCGTCACCAAGATCATCAAGTGATCTAGTTTCACCCAGCAACACCGAGAGCGGCACTCACCTTCGGGTGGGTGCCGCTTTTCGTTGTGCCAAGGGGTGTTTCGCACAGGTTGCAGGCCCCCGCACAGGATGCAACATGAGCGAGGAACTCGAAACTGTGCGAGTAGCAGCCGTCCCCTGGGTGCAGCTGCGCGCTCAGACGTGCAGCTGCACCCGCAGGGCTACGTCGCTGCCCTCGACTGCGCCGGCGAGGTATACGGCGCGCTCTTCGGCAGTACGAGTGAATGCCTCGATGTCGATGCCCGGTGAAGTCTGCACCGTGACGGCCAACGTCGGGGTGCCGCGATCGTCGATGGCTCGACCCCGGGCCGATTCGACGCCGGGGAAGTCGGCGAGGTCCGCGGCAATGCCACGGGCCAACGCGCCCAGGTCGATTCGTAGCGAATGAGATTCGCTCGTCGAGATCTCGACGGTGCCTGTTCTTCTGGGGGAGAGGTTCCCGATCAGGAGCGCGACGCCGACGAGTGTGCCGATGACGGCGGTCGCGGCCAGTGCGGCCTCCCACCACGATTGCGCAGGAAACGCCGCGAAGACGTCACGGTCGAATCTGGACAGGGATTCCACGGCGAAGGGAACGTCGTAGTACCACGCGACCGCGAACGCCCCTGCGCCGACGAGTGCGACGCCGAGAAGCGTGACCAACAGGCGATCGATCAACGTTGTCGCGCGCTTCACGCCTTGCTCTCCTTCACTCGGACGCGGACGGTCCTCGTGTCGGCCAGCAATGCGATTGTGGGTTCCACTGCAGCGCGGACGGATTCGACCGCAGCGGTGGAACCGTTGGTACCACCGGCGGCACGATGCACGTCGACGGTCACCCGCTTCGGCGTCACGGTGGTCCGCGCGGAATCCACGCCGGGCACCGAGCCCGCATGATCGCTACAGATCCGGGCGACGTCGGTGGGACGCAACCACACCATCGGATACTGCGATGCCTTCGACCCGGCGCCAGTGTGAGTTTTCGTCCGCGGCTTCAGACCGAGAACGACGAGTATCGCACCCACCACGACGCAGGCAGCCGCCGCACCGATCATCCATGGCTGCCAATGCAACTCCGCGATCCAGTTCACGGCGTTGGCGATCCACGGTGAGCCGTCGATGGTGTCGTGCGCGATCAGGAACTCTCGTCCGGCGACGAAGGCGACACCGAGCAGAACGAGCGACAGGACAAGAGCGACCGGTACAGCGGCCGGGCTCGCCGTCGGGGGCCTCGGACGAAACGCAGCAGCGTCGGACGGCGCAGACGGTTCAGGCGAACCAGCGGGCGACGTACCGACCACCAGAACGTTGAGCTGATGCAGCGGCAGACCGATGATGTCGTTCAACGCGCGTCCGACCTTCTCGGCGATCGCAGCCCCGGCGTCGGCGATCCGGCAGGGCCAGGCCAGTGCCACGTACAGGTTGACCGACACCGAATGCTCGCCGACGGACACATCCGCACGCGGCAGTTCACGTCCGGTCAGCTTCGACATCCCGCCGACCTGCCGTACGACCGCAGGAACGGTCAGCGCCGCGGCGACCGCGACACGGGAGACGGCGCGCTCCTTGATGACCAGCGTGCCGGGGCCGCCGGTTCCCGGGACCTCCTCGGCCACGAAGTCCGGATCGACACTCGGGGTCGCTACGTCCTTGCCGCCGTCAGCCACGGCCGCGGCTGCGCAGCAGGGACGTCAGATCGAGGCGACCGTCGAAGTGAGCGCCGACAGCCAACCCGACCGCGCCGAGGAACAGTGCGAGCACGAATCCGCTGAACCCGCCGATGATCCCGGCGAGAGCGAGCAGCAGACCGGTGAGCAGTCCGACGACGGTGTAACTCATGAACCCTCCCCTGAATCGATGTCCCCTGAATCGATGTCCTCGACGACGACCGCGACGGGTACCGACACCAGCTGCCCGATCGCTGCCTGGACTCCGCGGGCGACGCCGTGTACGTCGGACGGGTATTCGGCGGTGATGTGCACTTCGCACCGCTCGTCGTCGACGCGGACACCGACGACCTTTCTGCCGGGCAGATAGGTCGCGATCTCGCCGAACTCCCCGGCGTGCAGGCCTGCTACGCCGGACACGGTCGTCGCGGCGGCGGCGATGGCGTCGGCGAGCTGGTAATCCGCTTCGGCGCTCACTGGACCCGAGGTGCGATGTCCGGGTCCACGCCGGTCTCGAGCTCGTCGAACAGGATGACGTCGTAGACGGTGATGTTCACTTCGGTGACCTCGAGGCCCGTCATCCGCTCGACGGCGGTGATGACGTTGCGTCGGATGCCCGCCGCGAGTTCGTGCAATGCGACGCCGTACTCGGCGACGATGCCGATGTCGATGGCAGCCTGTTTCTCACCGACCTCGACGGCGACGCCCTGGCTGTGGTTGACGCGGGCGCCGGGGATGCGGTCCCGGAGCGCACCGACGACCCGAGCGGTTCCGCCACCGACGTCGTGGACGCCGTCGATCTCACGCGTCGCGATTCCGGCGATCTTCGCGACGACCGCGTCGGCGATGATCGTTCGACCCTGCGTGGTGGTCAGCGCGGCCGAACTGGCGGCCGCGAAGCTGGGGTCTGTGGTCATGGTCTCGATCGTAGACGCGCAACCGAGCCTCCGTTGCTCAGTGGACGGAGTTCGTTCTCTGGTAGAGATCTCCCCATGACGATCGTGATCGTAGGAGCAGGCCTCGGCGGATTACGTACGGCTCAGGAACTGCGCAAACAGGGGTACGACGGCGGTCTTGTGCTCGTCGGAGACGAACCGCACCTTCCGTACGACAGGCCGCCGCTGTCGAAGGAGGTGATCCGCGGGGAGCGGGAGGACACCACCTTCGAAAGCGAGGAGTACTTCGCCGAGAACCGCATCGAGCTGCGGTTGGGTGTGGCAGCGGTCCGAGTGGATACCGAGAACACGACGCTCGAGCTGGCCGACGGCTCGACGCTCCCGTACGACCAGCTGGTGATCGCGACGGGCCTACGGCCGAGACGGGTGCCGTCGTTGCCGGACCTGCACGGAGTGCACGTCCTTCGCAGCCGCGACGACGCCGAGTCGTTGCGCCGTGACGCCTCTGCTGCCGCACGCGCCGTCGTGGTGGGGGCCGGATTCGTCGGGTGCGAGGTCGCCGCAGGCCTACGGCACCTCGGCGTCGATGTCACGCTCGTCGAGCCGCAAGCCACCCCTCTCGCGTCGGTCCTCGGCTCCGACGTCGGCGAGCTGGTGTCGAGGCTTCACCGCGACGAGGGCGTGACGGTGCGCACCGGAGTCGGCGTCGACACTCTGCGCGGAACGGACCGGGTCACGCACGTCGTGCTGAGCGACGGAACCGAAGTCGAGGCAGACCTGGTGGTGATCGGAATCGGGTCGACACCGGTGGTCGAGGTGCTGGAGGCATCGGGAGTCACCGTCGACAACGGCATCGTTGCCGACGCGTACGGGCGCACCGATATCCTGGGCGTCTGGGCGGTCGGCGACGTCGCAGCCTGGGATCACCCGCAGCACGGTCGCCGACGGGTCGAGCACTGGAGCAATGTCGGTGACCAGGTTCGCGTCATGGTTCCGGCTCTACTGGGCAAGGAACCGGCGGCCGCACCTCGGCCTGTCGTTCCGTACTTCTGGAGTGATCAGTACGACGTCAAGATCCAGGCGTTGGGCAGCCCATCCGCCGATGATTCCGTCGAGATCGTCGAGGACGACGGCAGAAAATTCCTGGCATACTACGTCCGTGACGGAATTCTTACGGCCGTGGTCGGCGCCGGTATGGCAGGAGCAGTGATGAAGATGCGTGCGAAGATCGGTCAGCCCACGTGAGCGGTGCGCTGCTGACGGCGTCGGACATCGCCGACGCCGAGGAATTGCTCGAGCCGGTCATGCGAAGAACCCCTGTCGTGGCGTCACGGATTCTGTCCGATACGACCGAACACGAAGTGCGACTCAAATGCGAGAATCTGCAACGCACAGGCTCTTTCAAGCCCCGCGGAGCGTACAACCGCATAGCACGGCTCTCACCGGAGGAACGCGCACACGGTGTAGTGGCCGCCAGCGCGGGCAACCACGCGCAAGGTGTCGCCTGGGCTGCGACGCAGCTGGGTACGACGTCGACGGTCTTCATGCCTACCGGCGTCTCGTTGCCGAAGCTCGTCGCCACCAAGGCCTACGGCGCGGACGTCCACCTGACCGGCCGCACGGTCGACGAAGCGCTCACGCACGCGCACGAATTCGCCGCTCGCACCGGCGCCGTGCTGATCCACCCGTTCGACCACGCGGACATCGTTGCGGGACAAGCAACTCTGGGGACCGAGCTACTTCGTCAGATGCCCGACGTCGGCACCATCGTCGTTCCGACGGGCGGCGGTGGATTGCTGGCAGGCGTCGCAGCCGCGGTTCACCTGCACAAGCCGAACGTTCGCGTCGTCGGCGTGCAAGCCGAAGGCGCCGCCGCCTGGCCGGTGTCGCTGAAAGCCGGGTATCCCGTTGCCGCACAGTCGATGTCGACGATGGCCGACGGTATCGCCGTCGGCCTACCCGGTAGCGTTCCGTTCGACCACGTGGTGGACCGCGTCGACGAGATCGTGACAGTCTCAGAAGACGCGCTGTCCCGAGCGCTGCTGCTCTGCATCGAACGGGCGAAGCTGATCGTCGAGCCCGCGGGCGCCGCCGCCGTTGCCGCGCTGATGACCAGGCAGGACCTCCGGCTGGACGGACCGGTGTGTGCCATCCTGTCCGGCGGCAACATCGACCCCCTTCTGCTGACCCACGTCATCACCCACGGATTGCGAGCCGCAGGACGCTATCTCGCTGTCCGCGTCACCATTTCGGACAGGCCTGGCGGACTGATCGGGCTCCTCGACGTCGTCAAGGGAGTCGGCGCGAGCGTCGTCGACGTCGTTCACTCCCGCACCGGCGGTCAGCTGGGACTCGAGGAAGTCGATGTCATGCTCACCGTCGAAACCCGCGGCCCGGCACATCGCCAGGACGTCCTCGACGCACTCGGCGCCGCGGGATTCGCCGTCGACATCTCGTCCTAGGCGCGACGCGGGTACTCCCGGTCCGGTCAGAAATAGCGCTTCGTGATGATCTCGAGGTAGTTCCCGCCCGGATCGAGGAAATACACTCCTCGTCCGCCGTGCTCGGTGTTGGTTTCACCCGGACGGGTCCGTTGCGGATCCGCCCAGTGTGGGGCGCCGCGCTCCCGGAGACGGGCGTACGCCCGGTCGAACAGTGCGTCGTCGACCAGAAATGCGTAATGCTGAGGGTGGTAATCGATCGGTGGAGTCGCGAATTGGAGCATCACCGAATCGTCGAGAGTGATGTTGACGAACGGACCCCAGGACGGGGCGTGTTTCGCTTCGAGAACGTCGACGTAGAACTCTGCGGTCGACCGTGTGTCGGTAGTGGCAATGATGGTGTGATCGAACGTGATCGACATGGTGTGCCTTCTGCTAGGCCCATCGGGGGCGCAGGTGCGAGACTAACGCGAGTCACGGCGGCGAAGCAAGAGATTGTCGGTGGCTGCACGTAGGATCTCCGTCGTCGGTTCTCGGGAGGGCCGATGAGTTCTCGTCGGGCATCGAGTCTGCAGTACGTAAGCACCAAATGAATGGGGAACAGATCATGGCGAACGCCATCGAAGTCGAGAATTTGGTACTCGAGTACGGCAAGAACACGGCGCTGAACGGAATCAGTTTCTCCGTGCCGGAGGGCACGGTTCTGGGCGTCCTCGGACCCAACGGGGCGGGGAAGACGACGGCGGTCCGCATTCTCGCGACCCTCCTGAAAGCGACGTCCGGGTCCGCGCGGGTGCATGGAATCGACGTCGGCGACAACCCGAACGAGGTCCGTAACACCATCGGGCTGACGGGACAGTTCGCGGCCGTCGACGAATACCTGACCGGGTACGAGAACCTGGAGATGGTGGGCAGGCTGTTCGGCCTGAAGAAGTCGGAAGCGAAGACACGGGCGGACCAGTTGCTCGCGCGCTTCGATCTGGAATACGCACGTGACCGCACCGCGAAGCAGTACTCCGGCGGTATGCGTCGTCGCCTCGACATCGCGGCCAGCCTAATCGGCAGGCCGAAGGTGGTGTTCCTCGACGAGCCGACGACAGGCCTCGACCCTCGAAGTCGAATGGCCATGTGGGACTTCATCTCCGACCTCGTCAAGGACGGTACGACGATTCTGCTGACGACGCAGTACCTCGAAGAAGCGGACCGCCTCGCCGATCGGATCATCGTCCTCGACAAGGGGTCGATCATCGCCGAGGGCACAGCGGATCAGCTCAAGGCGCAGGTCGGTGGTGAACGCCTCGAATTCGTCCTCACCGACGAATCGCAGAAGGACCGGGCGCTCGAGATCCTCACTCCCATCGGCCTCGACGCGCCGTCGTACGACGCGCAGACCCGGCGACTCGGCATGCCGGTCAGCGGCGGAGCCGACGATCTGACGACCGCTCTCGTCGCACTCAAGGAAGCCGACATCCACGTCGTCGACGTCGGGCTACGACGGCCGAATCTCGACGACGTTTTTCTCACCCTCACCGGCCGCGCCGCCGAGGACGAACAAGCAGTGGAGGAAGAGAAATGAGCGTGCTGCGCGATTCCCTCATCATCACCAAACGGAACCTGATCAAGCTCAAGCGAGTTCCGGATCTACTGTTCTTCGCGACGCTGTCACCGATCATGTTCGTGTTGCTGTTCGCGTACGTGTTCGGAAGCGCCATCGACATCCCCGGCGTCGACTACAAGAGCTTCCTCATGGGCGGCATCTTCGTGCAGACCATGATCTTCGGTGCATCCATCACCGGGTCCTCGCTCGCCGAGGATCTGCAGAAGGGCGTGATGGACAGGTTCCGGTCCCTGCCGATGGCACGGTCCGCCGTCGTGATCGGTAGAACCGCAGCGGATGTCGGCAACAACATCGTGACGATCACCATCATGTCCATCACCGGTTTGATCGTCGGGTGGCGCATCACGTCGTCGTTCCTCGAAGCCGTCGCCGGCTACGTCTTGCTGCTGCTGTTCGCGTACTCCATCTCGTGGGTGATGGCATTCGTCGGATTGACCGTCCGATCGCCGGAGATCTTCAACAACGCGTCGTTCATCGTGATCTTCCCGTTGACGTTCATCGCGAACACGTTCGTACCCATCGAAGGCTTCCCGACGGTCCTCAAGACCATCGCGGAGTGGAACCCGATCTCCTCGGTGGCTCTCGCCGTACGCGAGCTGTTCGGCAACACCAACCCGCTCGCCCCACCGCCGGAAGCCTGGCCACTGCAGAACCCGATTCTGTACACGCTCATCTGGGTTGTGCTGTTCCTCGTCATCTTCGTGCCGCTGTCGGTACGCAAGTACGAAAGAACTCTCACCGCCTGAGGCCGAGACACGAGAAAGCCCCCGACCACCAACGGTCGGGGGCTTTCTCGTACGTCGCTCTTAGGTGTGGTACGGCTCGGCACTGAGCAGCGTGACCTTCATGGTCTTGCCGTTCGGCAGAGCGTATTCGCGAGTGTCGCCGACCTTGGCGTCGATGAGAGCGCCACCCAGCGGCGAGCTGGGGGAGTAGACCTCGAGCTTGCCGTCGCGGGCACCCTCTTCACGGGTGGCGATGAGGAACGTCTCGGTATCGGACTCGTCACCGTCGTAGTAGACCTTGACGACGGATCCGGGCAGTGCCACGCCGGACTGAGTGGGCGCCTCGCCGACCTTCGCCGAGTTGAGCAGCTCCTGCAGCTGACGGATACGAGCTTCCTGCTGGCCCTGCTCCTCGCGTGCAGCGTGGTAGCCGCCGTTCTCCTTCAGATCGCCCTCTTCGCGTCGCTCGTTGATCTCGGCGGCGATGACCGGGCGATTGGAAATGAGTTGGTCGAGTTCGCTCTTGAGCCTGTCGTGGGATTCCTGGGTAAGCCAGGTCACCTGGGTCTCGGTCATCTCGATCACTCCCTTGTAGTCGAAGTCGCGGTGGACTCCCGGTCTGTTGCTGACGGAGGGCATGCCTCTAGGCGGGTCCCCCTGGAATTGGGCGGATCCCCCTGGTGCGGCCCACTGCCTGAGCCGGCTGCTCCAGCGGTCGCTGTCGGCGTCGTGCAGGGCCAACTCGGCAACCCCGCAGGCCTGAAGGGCCGTCAATGCAGCAATACACGGTTCCAGTGCGGAACCGTGTACAGGCCTATCTTACCACGAGACGGCGGGAGGTCAGCCTGCCCGTAAATACTCGGGAACATTCGTGCTGCATCCGTACACGTCACCGACGGCAGGAGGCTGCGATGTGCGCAGAACGGTGGTCACCTGGACCTCCTGATCCGAGGAACCCGGTACGAAGACCTCGCGGCGGCCGGTTTCCGAGCCGTCGCGGGAGCGCGCTCGAACGATGCAAACAGCTTCCTGCTCCGGGTCCGCCCGGGTGACGCTGAAGCTGATGGAGATGGTCTCGTCGTCCATCAGATCGAACGTCAACGCCTTGCCCTCGACGTCCTGCACCGCGAATCGCTGGTACGCGAGGTATGCGACCACGAGCCCGACCAACACGGCCACGACGAGCAGAAGATTTCTCGTCCGGGGTGCCACTCCCCGCCGCGAGCTGGACGCCGGGTAGCGGCCTTCGGGAAGGGTGGCAGTCATGGGAACGTCGCTTTCGAGGGGGAACCGTCGATTTCCTTGCGGCAGCCGGTGCGTGCAGCGTCGGCGCCAAGTGGAACTATAGGGGGAGGATAAGTTTCCGGTGAAGCTGAGGTGAGGAAAGAACGTGTCCGGACTACGGCTCATGGCGGTGCACGCCCATCCCGACGACGAGTCGAGCAAGGGTGCCGCAACGACGGCTCGGTACGCAGCCGAAGGTAACGACGTCCTGATCGTCACCCTCACCGGCGGCGAGCGCGGCGACATTCTCAACCCCGCGATGGACATTCCGGGTGTCAAGGACCGAATCAACGAAGTTCGGCGGGAGGAGATGGCCGAGGCCGCTCGCATTCTCGGCGTCCGGCAGACGTGGCTCGGCTACGTCGACTCCGGCCTGCCCGAGGGTGATCCACTACCGCCGCTTCCCGAGGGATGCTTCGCACTGGTGCCGCTCGAGGAATCCACCGAAGCGCTTGTCAAAGTAGTTCGCGAATTCAAACCCCACGTCATCACGACCTACGACGAGAAGGGCGGCTACCCGCACCCGGACCACATCCGGTGCCACGAGGTGTCGGTCACGGCGTACGAGGCAGCGGGTGATCCCAGCAAGTTCCCCGACGCCGGCGAACCCTGGACGCCGTTGAAGCTGTACTACTCCCACGGATTTCTGCGGAAGAAGATGCAGCTCTTCCACGATTGGTTCATCGACCGCGGTGAGGAAAGCCCCTTCGTCGACTGGCTGAAGAGGTGGACCACGGACCGCGACGAGATCATGGAACGCATCACCACGCAGGTCACCGTCGGCGACTACTTCGAGCAGCGGGACGACGCACTGCGCGCGCACGCAACACAGATCGATCCCAACGGATCGTTCTTCGCCGTGCCGATCGAGGTGCAGCGCAAGCTGTGGCCGACGGAGGAGTACGAGCTCGCTCGCACCCGCGTCAAGACGTCCATCCCGGAGACCGAGCTCTTCGCCGGGATCGATCCGGAGACCGCCACATGATCGTGTCGCTGCTGGCGCAGGGCGCCCCGGGCCCGGAGTTCGGTAAATCCTCGCCCGTCGGCCTGGTCATCATCGTCGCCCTGCTCGTGGGAACAGCGTTGCTGATCTGGTCGATGAACAAACAGATCAAGAAGCTGCCCGAGTCCTTCGAAAAGGACGATCCGGGGCCGGACCAGGCGCTCGACGAAGGCACGGACCGCGGCGCCGTACGCGAAGAGGCACGCGAGACCAAGCCCGGCGAGAGCTGATCGTGCTCGGGGCCAACGCGCTCGACAGGTCCACCAGCCCCTACCTGCGTCAGCACGCGGACAATCCGGTGCACTGGCAGGAGTGGACGACGGAGGCGTTGGAGTCCGCCCGCGAGCGCGACGTCCCGATCCTGCTGTCCATCGGGTACTCGGCGTGCCACTGGTGCCACGTCATGGCACACGAATCGTTCGAAGACGCCGAGACGGCCGCGTCGATGAACGCGAACTTCGTCTGCATCAAGGTCGATCGCGAAGAGCGTCCCGACCTGGATGCCGTGTACATGAGCGCAACCGTCGCGATGACCGGCCAGGGCGGTTGGCCGATGACATGCTTTCTCACTCCGGACGCCGAGCCGTTCTACTGCGGAACCTACTTCCCGCCCCGACCGCGAGCGGGAACCCCGTCGTTCACACAGTTGCTCGAGGCAGTCTCGGACACCTGGACGACCCGCCGCGCCGAGGTGTTCGACGCCTCCGCCGCGATCACCGAGGCCCTCCGGGACAACTCCGGCCGGCTCCCGGCGTCGGGCAAACCCGTCGACGCGGACCTGCTCGCGGATGCAGTGTCCTCGGTGTTGGCCGACGAGGACGCAGAGCGAGGCGGATTCGGTGGCGCGCCCAAATTCCCGCCGAGCTCGCTGTTGGAAGGTCTGCTCCGACACTACGAGCGAACCGGGTCGACGTCGGTGCGGGGCGCCGTCACGCGCACCGCGTCGGCGATGGCTCGCGGCGGGATTCACGATCAGATCGGCGGCGGATTCGCGCGATACGCCGTCGATGCGGAGTGGATCGTTCCGCATTTCGAGAAGATGCTCTACGACAATGCCTTGCTGCTCAGGTTCTACGGTCACCTCGCCCGCGTCACCGGTGACGCGCTGGCAACGCGGGTAGCCGACGCCACCGCTGCTTTCGTTCTCGGCGCGATGCGCACCGAGGAGGGGTGTTTCGCCGCTGCGCTGGACGCGGACACCGAAGGCGTCGAGGGTCTCACGTACGTGTGGACTCCCGAGCAACTCGTGGAAACCCTCGGCTTCGAGGACGGCGTGTGGGCAGCGGGGCTGTTCGCCGTCGACTCGTCGGGCACGTTCGAGGCCGGCATGTCGGTGCTCCAACTACCGGAGGATCCCGACGACACCGAGCGCTTCGAGCAAGTGCGCGCAACCCTGATGGCCGCTCGTGACCTGCGCCCACAACCGGGACGCGACAACAAGGTGATCACCGCGTGGAACGGCCTGGCCATCACCGCTCTCGCCGAGGCAGGCTCCGGACTCGGACGCAGTACCTGGGTCGATGCCGCCGCCGAATGCGGCGAACAGATCTTCGCCCGGCACGAGGAGAACGGCCGGCTGCGTCGGGCATCGCTCGGACCTCACGTGGGCGAGGCGGCCGGAGTGCTCGAGGACTACGCCTGCATGGCCGTCGGATCGCTGTCGCTGCTGTCCGCGACCGGGGACACGGTGTGGTTGGAACGCGCCGTCCGACTCGTCGACGCAGCCATCGAGCACTTCGCCGACCCGGACAACCCCGGCAGCTGGTTCGACACCGCCGACGACGCCGAAGCATTGGTCACCCGGCCCAGGGACCCCCTCGACAACGCCACCCCGTCCGGCGCGTCGACCATCACCGAGGCATTGCTCGCGATCGAAGCGCTCGTGCCGCCGGAGTCCGCCGACGCATACGGTGACCTGGCGGCAGCCGGCCTGGCTCGGGCGTCGGTCGTGATGGAACGCGCGCCTCGGTCGGCAGGGCACTGGCTGGCCGTAGCCGAGGCATCCGTACGCGGTCCGCTGCAGGTAGCGATATCGGTCGATGGTGACAGCCGACTGCTGGATGTTGCTCGCAGGCACGCACCGGGCGGCACCACCATCGTTGCGGGCGCCGTCGATTCGTCTCCGCTGCTTTCGGACCGGCCGACCGTCGACGGCAACGAGGCAGCCTACGTGTGCCGTGGGTTCGTCTGTGACAGACCGGTGACGACGGAGGAAGAACTGATTGCGGCGTTGCGCCGCTAGAACAGCACGAGCCACACCGCGACGAGGTGGCAGATCGCGGCGAGAACGGTAGCGGCGTGGAAGAACTCGTGGTGGCCGAATGTCGTCGGCCACGGGTTCGGCCACTTCGTGGCGTACAGAACAGCTCCCACGCTGTACAGAATGCCGCCGACCAGCAGCAGAACGAACGGTGCATAGCCGACGTGATCGATGAGCGTCGGCGCGACCGGGACAATCGCCCACCCCAGAATGAGGTAGAGCGGAACACCGACCCACCGCGGCGCCTGCGGCCACAACATCTTCAGCGCAACCCCGCCGAGAGCACCCAGCCAGACGATGATCAACAGGGTCCGGCCGGTGCTCGTCGGTAGGCCCAGTATCGCGAACGGGGTGTAACTGCCCGCGATGAACACGAAAATCATCGAATGGTCGGCGCGTTTCATCCACACACGGTGGGCCGGGTTGTCCCAGTGGACACGGTGGTAGGTAGCGCTGACGCCGAACACACCGCAGACGGTGACCGCGTACACGGCCGTCGCGATCCCCGCGCCGACCGACACCAGTGTGAAGGCCAACGTGACCAACACGATGCCGGACACCACCGCCACTCCGAACGCATAGAGATGGATCCAACCGCGCATGCGTGGTTTGACCGGTAGCTCGTCGATCCCGAACATCGTCATAGCCCCACCTCCGACTCGAAACGCAAGATCCGCTCCCTGGAGAACCTACGCAACCGTAAGTTCGCTGCCTACTGTACCGGCGAGTAGCTCGACACGGTCGAACGAGACGGTCATCCCGCAGGCTCCACTCCTGCTTCCCGGGTCATTCCGCAGGCTCCACTCCTGCCGGGCGTAAGGTTGTGCCCCGTGGTGATGTCTCGGTGAAGATTCTCCCGACCAAGGTGCGCAGCGTCCTCTACAACGTGTACGAGCGACGCCTGTTGACACAGCTCGACGACGTGGCGCATCCCCGCCACGTCGCTGTGATGTGCGACGGCAACCGCCGCTGGGCTCGGGAGAACGGCTTCACCGATGTCGCGCACGGGCACCGGATGGGGGCCCTGAAGATCGCCGAGATGCTGGGGTGGTGTGACGCAGCGGGCATCGAGATGGCGACGATCTACCTGCTGTCCACCGAGAACCTCCGTCGCGACCCCGACGAGTTGGAATCGCTGCTCGAGATCATCACCGACGTCGTCGAGGAAATTTCCGGCCCGGAACAGAACTGGACCGTCAAGATCGTCGGGACACTCGACCTTCTCCCGGCCGCAACTGCACGTCGTCTCAAGGAAGCCGCGGAACTGACGGCCGGTCGGACCGGAACCCACGTCAACGTCGCAGTCGGGTACGGCGGCAGACAGGAAATCGCCGACGCTGTCCAAGCGCTGCTGAGCGAGAAGATCGCCGAGGGATTGACCGGCGAAGAGCTCATCGGCTCGGTCAACGTCGACGGCATCGACACCCACCTGTACACGTCGGGTCAGCCCGATCCGGACCTGGTGATCCGGACCTCCGGCGAACAGCGGCTCTCGGGGTTTCTGCTGTGGCAGAGCGCGTACTCGGAAATCTGGTTCACCGAGGCGTACTGGCCGGAGTTCAGGCGCGTCGACTTCCTGCGCGCACTGCGCGACTACGCCGCCCGGCACCGCCGCTTCGGCATCTAGATGAGCGGAAATGTGTCTCGTGGCCACTCCGCAGGCTCCGCTCCTGCCGACCCTGGCCCACATTTCCGCTCACAGCTTGCGTAGCCGCAGCCTGTTGATGGTGTGGTCGGCGTCCTTGCGCAACACCATCGTCGCGCGCGGACGCGTCGGAAGAATGTTCTCCACCAGATTCGGCAGGTTGATCGAGTGCCACAGGTCTTCGGCCGCGATCTTCGCGTGCTCGTCCGAAAGATTCGCGTAGTGGTGGAAGTGTGCGTCCGGATCGGCGAACGACGTCTCGCGCAGTGCAAGAAAGCGTTTGACGTACCAGTGCTCGATGTCCTCGATGCGCGCGTCGACGTAGATCGAGAAGTCGAACAGATCCGACACCATCAACCGTGAGCCGGTCTGCAGAACGTTGAGGCCCTCGACGATCAGGATGTCCGGCTGGCGAACCATGTGGAACTGACCCTTGATGATGTCGTACGACACGTGCGAGTACACCGGCGCCGACACTTCCTCCGCACCGGACTTCACCTCGGTCACGAAGCGCAGAAGCTTGCGTCGGTCGTAGCTCTCCGGAAAGCCCTTGCGGTGCAGGATTCCGCGGCGCATCAGCTCGGCCGTCGAATACAGGAAACCGTCGGTCGTCACCAGGTCGACACGAGGATGGTGATCCCACCGTGCCAGAAGCGCCTGCAGCACACGGGCCGTCGTCGATTTGCCGACGGCGACGCTTCCCGCCACACCGATGACGAACGGCACCTGTCGATCCGGGTGTTTCTCACCGAGGAACGTTGCGGTAGCCGCGAACAACCGTTGCCGCGCCGCGACCTGAAGGTGGATGAGTCTGGCCAACGGCAGATACACCTCGGCCACCTCGTCGAGGTCGATCTGCTCACCCAGTCCGCGAAGCCCGACCAGTTCCTCTTCGGTCAGAACCAGCGGGGTGGACTGACGGAGCGTTCTCCACTGCGCACGGTCGAACTCGACGTACGGGCTGGTCTCGCTCATGCGCGCCGTCCACCACGATGGGTCCGTTCCTGCAGGCGTGAACTCCGGGGGAGCGCGAGTCGCATGAATGACGATTGTGCTCGGTGCCACGAGGACTCGCACGGGCGGGGTAGTTCACTGGTTGTTCACCCGGTCGGTGACGCTAGTGTCGGACAGCATGAACGCCGATTCCTTCGTCCGCGACTACCTCACCCTCGGCCTGAAATTCGATCGCCTCGAAGAGGGGTTCGTCGACGCGTACACCGGTGACCCCGAGCTACGACGGCAGGTGGAGAACGCACCGGCGCCCGAGCCGAAGGAGCTTGCGCGTCGAGCAGGGGAGCTTCGCAAGGAACTGGGCAACACAGGCCTGCCCGAGCAGCGTGCCGAGTTCGTCGACGTTCATCTTCGGGCGCTCGAATGCTCGGCCCGCAAGTTCGCCGGCGAGGACATCGGCTTCGTCGACGAGGTCTTCGCGTACTTCGACGTCCACATCGAGCCGGGCGATCAGGACGAGTACCGCCAGGCCCACCGAAAGATGGACGACGTGTTGGCCGGCCCCGGTTCGCTCGCCGAACGTCTTGCCGCACACCGGGCGCAGGACGTCGTACCCGCGGATCGGTTGCAGGAGTGCGTCGACGCCTTCTCCAGTGCCCTGCGGGACCGCGTGCGTGCCGAATACACGCTGCCGGACACCGAACAGGTCACCTACGAGGTCGTCGGAGACAAACCGTGGTCGGGGTTCAACTACTACCTCGGTGATTACAAGTCCACCGTCGCGATCAACTCCGACCTGCAGCAGCAGATGGCGAACCTGCCTCACCTGATCGCGCACGAGGCGTACCCGGGTCATCACACCGAGCACTGCCGCAAGGAAGCCGGGCTGGTGGCGTCGGGCCAGACGGAGCAGACCCTGTTCCTGGTCAACACTCCGCAATGCCTGATGGCCGAGGGGCTCGCCGACCTCGCGTTGAAGTCGATCGTCGGGCCGGGGTGGGGTGTGTGGGCGCAGGAGATCTACGCCGACCTGGGGCTGCGCTTCGACGGTGAGAAGGCGGAACGGTTGTCCGAGGCGTCGGGGCAGCTGCTCGGTGTGCGTCAGGACGCGGCGTTGCTGCTGCACGATCAGCACAAGTCGCAGGACGACGTCGCTGCCTACCTCGAACGCTGGTCGCTGACGTCGCCGCAGCGCGCCCGGCAGAGTCTGAAGTTTCTGTCCTCGCCGTTGTGGCGCGCGTACATCAGTACCTACGTCGAGGGCTACAAGCTTCTCGGTGGGTGGCTCGACAAGGGCAAAACGGTCAGCGAGCGATCCGCGCTGTTCGGCCGCCTGCTCGACGAACCGCTCATCCCCAGCGCGCTGCGTGAGCACTGAGGTGCATCTCGTAAACTGAATGCGCCAATCCCGCAGCTCACCCTTGGAGACACCTGTAATGACCGACGTCAACACCCAGTCGCTCGCCGAACTCGACCCCGAGGTAGCCGAAGCCATGGCTGGCGAACTCGGTCGTCAGCGCGACACGCTCGAGATGATCGCGTCGGAGAACTTCGTTCCACGCGCAGTCCTCCAGGCACAGGGCAGCGTGTTGACGAACAAGTACGCCGAGGGCTACCCGGGACGCCGCTACTACGGCGGGTGCGAGCACGTCGACGTCGTCGAGGATCTGGCGCGCAATCGTGCCAAGGAACTGTTCGGTGCCGAATTCGCCAACGTGCAACCCCACGCAGGCGCGCAGGCCAACGCCGCGGTCCTGATGGCACTGATCAACCCGGGTGACAAGATCATGGGCCTCGACCTGGCGCACGGCGGTCACCTGACGCACGGTATGAAGCTGAACTTCTCCGGCAAGCTGTACGAGGTCGAGTCCTATGGAGTCAGCAAGGAAGACCACCGCATCGACATGGACGAGGTACGCAAGCAGGCACTGACGTCCAAGCCGCAGGTTCTCATCGCCGGCTGGTCCGCCTACCCGCGCCACCAGGACTTCGAGGCGTTCCGTTCCATCGCGGACGAGGTCGGTGCGCTCCTGTGGGTCGACATGGCCCACTTCGCCGGTCTGGTCGCCGCAGGTGTCCACCCGTCCCCCGTGCCGTACGCCGACGTCGTGTCCTCGACGGTGCACAAGACGCTCGGTGGCCCCCGCTCCGGCCTGATCCTCGCCAAGAAGGAATGGGCCAAGAAGATCAACTCCGCCGTCTTCCCCGGTCAGCAGGGTGGGCCGCTCATGCATGCCGTCGCAGCGAAGGCCGTTGCCTTCAAGATCGCGGCGACGCCGGAGTTCAAGGAACGTCAGGAGCGCACCCTGCTCGGTGCATCCCTCCTCGCCGATCGGTTGAACGCCAAGGACGTCGCGGACAAGGGCATCTCCGTCCTCACCGGTGGCACCGACGTCCACCTCGCGCTCGTCGACCTGCGTAGCTCGGACCTCGACGGCCAGCAGGCAGAGGATCTGTTGCACGAGGTCGGAATCACCGTGAACCGCAATGCCGTTCCGTTCGATCCTCGCCCGCCGATGATCACCTCGGGTCTGCGCATCGGAACAGCGGCACTCGCTACCCGCGGATTCGGCGAAGCCGAGTTCACCGAGGTCGCGGACATCATCGCCACTGCTCTCGCCACCGGCGAGGCAAGCGACTCGCTCAAGGAGCGCGTCGTCAAGGTCGCTCAGTCCAAGCCGCTCTACGACGGTCTGGAGGACTGGGGACTGCTGGGCTAGGCACCCGTCGTCGCACGAAAGGCTCACTCGTTCGAGTGGGCCTTTCGTGCGTTCTGGTCCGTTTTTCGCCGTTCGGTCCCGCCCGGACAGTGCGGAGGTGGTACATGTAGAAGAAGGAGCAGTCGAACGCCGAGTGCTCACCGACCGGGCGCCGCAGAACGGACGCGGACACGCCTGGTTTCGTTGCGTTTCAGCGATTCTGGTACGCCTGACCCGGTTAACGTGTTGTTCACCGACACGCCCTGAACTCGCCGAGCCAATTGCTGGTTTCGGCTGTACCGTCGGCAGTAACAGGCAGCGGGGAAGCTACCTGTGCGGGAGGTTCTGATACGTGACTGAGCTAGTGAGCGCGAGAGGGCCGGCACCCGGCCCTCGTGTCATCTGACACGCCAGGACCGACCGGCCGAGCGACAAATGTCCGCGCGGTGCCGCGCCGGACGTAGGAGCCCCACGTGACCACTTCACGCTCCGTTTCCGCCCCCCTTCGGACATTCGTGCTGGACACCTCGGTTCTGCTGTCGGATCCCTGGGCTGTCATCCGGTTCGCCGAGCACAATGTGGTTCTTCCGCTGATCGTGATCAGCGAACTGGAGGGTAAACGCCACCACCACGAATTGGGATGGTTCGCGCGGGAATCCTTGCGTATGCTCGACGATCTTCGCGTCGAGCACGGCCGCCTCGATCAGCCGGTTCCCATCGGAACCGACGGGGGCACACTGCAAGTCGAGCTCAACCACACCGATCCGTCCGTGCTTCCCGTCGGGTTCCGCACCGACTCCAACGACTCTCGCATCCTCGCCTGCGCCCTCAACCTCGCCGCCGAAGGCAAGGACGTCGTCCTGGTCAGCAAGGACATCCCACTTCGCGTCAAAGCAGGTGCCGTGGGCCTCCCCGCCGACGAGTACCACGCACACGACGTCGTCCCGTCGGGCTGGACCGGAATGGCCGAGCTCGACGTGCAGGCAAGCGACATCGATCGACTGTTCGCCGAAGGCGTCATCGACCTCGACGGTGCACGGGACATGCCGTGCCACACCGGTGTTCGACTGCTCGGTGGACGCTCCAGCGCACTCGGACGCGTCACGGCGGACAAGCAGATCCAGCTCGTCCGCGGCGAGCGTGAAGCATTCGGGTTGCACGGTCGATCAGCGGAACAGCGCGTCGCACTCGACCTTCTGCTCGACGAGAGCATCGGCATCGTCTCGCTCGGCGGCAAGGCCGGAACCGGCAAGTCCGCGCTGGCGTTGACCGCAGGTCTCGAAGCCGTCCTCGAACGCCGAACCCACCGGAAAGTCGTCGTGTTCCGACCGCTGTACGCCGTCGGTGGTCAAGAGCTGGGTTACCTGCCGGGCAGCGAAAGCGAGAAGATGGGTCCGTGGGCCCAGGCCGTCTTCGACACCCTCGACGGTCTCGCCAGCCCCGAGGTGATGGAAGAGGTCATTGCCCGCGGAATGCTGGAAGTGCTGCCGCTGACGCACATTCGCGGCCGTTCGCTGCACGACTCCTTCGTGATCGTCGACGAGGCACAGTCACTCGAACGCAACGTGCTGCTGACCGTACTGTCCCGGCTCGGAAGCGGCTCACGCGTCGTCCTCACCCACGACGTCGCGCAGCGAGACAACCTGCGCGTCGGGCGTCACGACGGCGTCGCTGCCGTCATCGAAAAGCTCAAAGGTCATCCGCTTTTCGCGCACATCACCCTCACCCGAAGCGAGCGGTCCCCGATCGCGGCACTGGTGACCGAAATGCTCGAAGAGTTCGGCCCCGCCGGCGCCTGACGTGAGTGGAAATGTAGGCCCTGGCCTACATTTCCACTCACAGCGCGCGGAGCGCGCCTCTGATCAGGCCCTTGAGGAAATCGACGTTGTCGAAGTAATCACGCCAGACGAGGATTTTGCCGTCGCGTAGTTCGAAGGTGCCGCACACCCAGAACTCGATGCGCAGCCGCCGCCAGATCAGCACGTCGGTTCGTTCGGTGAGCACGGTGTCGCCGTCGGACGCGATGTTGTGGATGGTGACGTCGAAGCCGTACTGGGGTTTCGCGAGAAGTCGCATGAACTTGCCGACCCTTCTCTTGCCGCGAACCCGAGGCAATCCCACGTTGTGCCACACCACCGCGTCGTCGAGACGGTCGACGACCCTCTCGACGTCGCGGTTCCTCAGGGCGTCGAACATGCCCTCCACTACCTCGTTCGCCTTCGTCGTATCGATCACTCGGTCCGCTCCTTCACCTAGGACGTGAGCCCGCAGTCTATGAAAGTTCACAGACGTCCGGGGCACTACTCCGCGCTCACCGGGCCAGACGCTACGGTTGCTGGTATGTCTACGAATCTGACGGACGGTGACCTGCTGCTTCGACTCGAGCCAGCCGTCGAAGAGAACCTCAGCCGCCACATCGAGGAGGCGGAGGACTGGCATCCGCACGACTTCGCACCCTGGGACGAGGGCCGCAACTTCGCGTTCCTCGGCGGCGAGGACTGGGCTCCCGAGCAGTCGCACCTGTCCGATGTGGAGATCCTGTCCGCAACCGTCGGGGTGCTGGTCGCAGACAATCTGCCCGCATACCACCGCGAACTCGCTCGTGCGCTCTCCGGCCTCGGCGCCTGGTGGAAGTGGACGGGTCGCTGGACGTCGGAAGAGAACCGTCAAGCCATCGTGCTGCGCGACTACCTGGTACTGACGCGCGCAGTGGACCCCGTCGCGCTCGAACGGGTGCGCATGGAGGAAATGACGAGGGGCTACAGCGCCCCGAGCCTGCACGTCCTGGACATCATCTCGCACTTCGCCATCGACGAGACCGCGGCAGCGTTGCGCAACACCAACACCGTCGCCCTCGGCGGCGACGAGGTGCTGGGCAAGATCCTGACCAAGATCGCGGCCGACGACACCCGTCAGGCAACGTTCTACGTCAACGTCGTCAACGAGGCGTTCGGCGTCGCACCGGACCAGATGGCTCGTGCTATCGCGGATCGAGTGAGCGGCTTCGCGATCCCCGTCGTCGACCTGCCGAGCAAGAAGAACAGCACCGAGGCTCTCGCGGAAGCCGGCATCTACGACGAGGACCAGCAGCGAGACAAGGTGTTCAAGCCGCTTCTGGAGCGCTGGAACTTCTTCGGCCGCGACGACCTCGGCGACGACGGCAAGAAAGCTCGTGAGGAGCTAGCTCACCTCGCCTGAGCTCGACCCCCCGAACATGACTGTGCCACCGCAACTGTATGACCGTTGCGGTGGCACACTCATGCCGGAAGGGAGCGGACGAAACTAGTCCTTGACCTTTGCCATGGCGAGGACGTCGAGACGCTTGTCGAGTTCTTCCTCGCTGAGCTTGTCGCCGATGAGCCCGCGGTCGATGACGGTCTGACGGATGGTCTTCTTCTCCTTCAGAGCCTGCTTGGCGACGGCGGCTGCTTCCTCGTAGCCGATTGCGGAGTTCAGCGGCGTCACGATGGACGGCGAGGACTCGGCGAGGGTCTTGAGGTGGTCGACGTTGGCTTCGAGGCCGACGATGCACTTGTCCGCGAAGAGGACCGAGACGTTGGCGAGTAGCTTGAACGACTCGAGGACGTTGCGCGCCATCATCGGGATGTAGACGTTGAGCTCGAAGGCACCCGATGCACCGCCGAATGCGACGGCGGCGTCGTTGCCGATGACCTGTGCGGCGACCTGCGTGACTGCCTCGGGCAGAACGGGATTGACCTTGCCGGGCATGATGGAGCTACCGGGCTGCAGGTCGGGGAGGGCGATTTCGCCGAGGCCGGTGAGTGGTCCCGAGCCCATCCAGCGGACGTCGTTGGCGATCTTGGTCAGCGACACGGCGATGGTGCGCAGTGCGCCCGATGCCTCGACGAGGCCGTCGCGTGCTGCCTGTGCCTCGAAGGAGTCCTTCGCGGCGGTCAGGGCGTCGATTCCGGTCGACTTCACCAGTTCGGCAACAACTTTGGGGCCGAAGCCGTCGGGTGCGTTGAGACCGGTGCCGACGGCGGTGCCGCCGATGGGCAGCTCGCCCAGGCGGGGAAGGGTGGCCTCGACGCGCTCGATGCCTGCTTCGATCTGACGGGCGTAGCCGCCGAATTCCTGACCGAGCGTGACCGGCACGGCGTCCATGAGGTGCGTGCGGCCGGACTTCACGACGGTCTTCCACTCGGTCGCCTTGGCGGCCAGTGCCTCGTGCAGGTGCTTCAGCGCAGGCACCAGTGAGGTGACGGCTGCCTCGGTGGCGGCGACGTGCGTGGCCGTCGGGAAGGTGTCGTTGGAGCTCTGCGACATGTTGACGTGGTCGTTGGGGTGAACCTCGACACCGTTGGCCTTGGCGATGGACGCGATGACCTCGTTGGCGTTCATGTTGGAGCTGGTGCCGGAACCGGTCTGGAAGACGTCGATGGGGAACTGATCGTCGTGCTTGCCGTCGGCGATCTCGGTTGCCGCGGAGATGATGGCGTCGGCGAGGGTGCCGTCGAGCAGCCCGAGGTCCTTGTTGACCTGTGCGCAAGCAGCCTTCAGCAAGCCCATTGCGCGGATCTGAGTGCGCTCGAGGGGGCGGAAGGAGATGGGGAAGTTCTCCACCGCGCGCTGCGTCTGTGCACGCCACAGCGCGTCGACGGGGACGCGAACCTCTCCCATGGTGTCGTGCTCGATCCGGTACTGCTGTTCGTCTGTCTGCGTCATGAGCCTTACTTTGCCAGTTGAAGTTGCGGAGGGGTGAGCGCGCCCTGGGCCGGGAGTGGAGCCTGCGGGAACGACCCGGATCAGAACGACGGAGCTTGCCCTGATTCGTCGCCGTCGAAGTCGACGGAACTGTATTCGCGTAGCTTTTCGAGGCGGTGGTAGGCGTCGATCATGCGCACGGTGCCGGACTTGGAGCGCATCACGATGGACTGGGTGTGTGCACCCCCGCCTGCGTAGCGGACGCCGCGCAGAAGGTCGCCGTCGGTGACGCCGGTGGCAGTGAAGAAGACGTTCTCGCCGGAGACCAGGTCGCGGGTGTTCAGCACGCGATCGAGGTCGTGACCTGCGTCGATGGCCTTCTGGCGCTCGGCGTCGTCGGTCGGGGCGAGGCGTCCCTGCAGGGCGCCGTCCATGCACCGCATCGCGGCGGCGGCGATGATGCCCTCGGGAGTTCCGCCGATACCGATGAGCAGATCGGTGCCGGAATCGGGTCGTGCTGCGGCGATGGCGCCCGCGACGTCACCGTCGGAGATGAGGCGGATGCGGGAGCCGGCGTCGCGGACCTGCTGGATCAGTTCGGCGTGGCGCGGACGGTCCAGGATGCACACCGTGACGTCGGATGCGGAGCCCTTCTTGACCTTCGCGATCCGAGCGATGTTCTCCTTGACCGGTGCAGTGATATCGACGACATCGGCGTACTCGGGGCCGACGGCGATCTTCTCCATGTAGAACACCGCCGACGGATCGAACATCGCGCCGCGCTCGGCGACAGCCAGCACCGAGATCGCGTTGGGCATGCCCTTGGCCATCAACGTGGTTCCGTCGACGGGATCGACGGCGAAGTCGACGTCGGGACCGTTGCCGTTACCGACCTGCTCGCCGTTGTAGAGCATCGGCGCTTCGTCCTTCTCGCCTTCGCCGATGACGACGACGCCGCGCATCGAGACGGAACTGACCAGCTGACGCATGGCGTCGACAGCGGCCCCGTCGCCACCTTCCTTGTCGCCACGTCCCACCCAGCGACCCGACGCGAGCGCACCGGCCTCGGTGACACGAACGAGCTCGAGGGCGAGGTTGCGATCTGGCGCCATGGCGCGAGTGGACTCGGTGCTGGCCGTCATCGGTTTGTAGCCTCCTGGTAGATGGGGGTCTTACCCAGGCGCGATTATCTCATTCGTGAGCCGCGTCATGCGAGCTAGGGCATGCGCCGACCGAGCGCTGGCATGCAGCGGACACCCTGGGTCGTTCCGCAGGCTGCTCTCGCGGGATACTGGAGGCGTGGCGAACAGCAAACCCCGGATCCTCAACAACAACCGCGACATGGTGTGGTCCCTCATTCCGCTTGTCATCGCCTGTCTGCTGATCGCCGGTATCGCCTCCCAGTGCTCTCTCAGCCCCGGCGGACCGACGCAGGGCCCCATCCCGAACTTCGACGTCGACGCTGCCCTGCAGTACGACGCCTCCGAGCTGAACTTCCCGGTCCGCAACCCTCGGGTGCCTGAAGGGTGGACTCCGAACTCCGGCAGCCGCCAGTCCATCGCGGGGGATCAGGGCGGCGACGTCAGCAACGTCGGTTTCATCTCCGACGCTGGTCGCTACATCAAGTTGACGCAGTCCAGCGCGAGCGAGGAGGTCCTCGTTCCGTTCGCCGTCGGCGAGGCGCGCTACGCGTCGGGCACCGAATCGATCGACGGTGCGGAGTGGATCGTCTACGACCAGGAGGGAAGCGAGGCGGTATGGGTCACCGATCTGGGTGACGTCCGATTGTTGGTGACCGGTAGCGGCAGCACCGAGGAATTCACGACGCTTGCCGCCGCAACGACGAGCGCCGAGCCGCTCACTCCCTAGTTCTCTTCTTCCTCGATGTGCGCGAGTGCGTTCTCGACGCGCTTGCGTGCACCGGCAAGGTGTTCCTCGCACCGGGTGGCCAACTGTTCGCCGCGCTCCCACAGCGCAAGCGAGGCGTCGAGATCCAGTCCGCCCTGCTCCAGGACCTTCACCACGTCGACCAGTTCGTCGCGGGCTGCTTCGTAGCCGAGTTCGGTGACCGGTGTTTCCTCGCTCATGGTGTTCCTCTCATTTGACTTTGCCCATGACCGCGGCGGTGACTGCGCCGTCGGCCACTCGTACTCGGATCTGGGTACCCGGAGGGGCGTCGTCCACCGACCTCAACACCTCTGGATCGGTGCCCGCCACCACGCGCTGGACGACGGCATAACCCCTCGCCAGCGTCGCTGCGGGCCCGAGCGTCTGCAGACGTGCCCGCAGATGTTCGACGAGAGTCTCCTGCTTCGCCAACTCGCGCAGGACGTCGCGCCTCCCTGCGTCGACGAGTCTGGTGATCTCTTCGCTGCGCCGGTCGATGCCCGCGACGGGGTCGGCCAGTGCGGGCCGGTGTCGGATCATCTCGAGCGCACGTGCTTCGCGTTGGACCCAGTTGCGCAGTGCAGCAGCTGTTCTGGAGCGCAGCTCGGCGATCAGATTCTGTTCGGCGACGGCGTCGGGAACCACCAGCTTGGCCGCGTCGGTCGGTGTTGCGGCGCGGAGATCGGCGACGTGGTCGCTGAGCGGGCTGTCGGGTTCGTGTCCGATGGCGCTGACGATCGGGGTCGTGGCCTTCGAGATGGCACGGCACAGGGCCTCGTCCGAGAACGGCAGGAGGTCTTCGACGCTGCCGCCGCCGCGAGCGAGGATGATGACGTCGACATTGCCGTCGAGGTCGGAGAGTGCGTCGAGGATCGCCGGTACTGCGGTCGGCCCTTGGACCGGGGTGTGGCGAACCTCGAAGTGCACTGCGGGCCAACGCCGTCGGGCGACAGTGAGAACGTCCTTCTCGGCTGCCGACGCGCGGGCCGTGACCAGTCCGATGGTGCGGGGGAGGAACGGCAACGGGCGCTTGAGGCGAGGATCGAACAGTCCCTCGGCGGCGAGAAGGGCCCGCAGGCGTTCGATGCGTGCCAGCAGTTCGCCGACGCCGAGGGCACGAATGTCGGTGGCGCGCAACGAAATGGTTCCACGGCCCGTGTAGAACGACAACTTGCCGTACAGGATCACCCGCGCGCCCTCGGTGAGCGGGACGGGGGAGCGGTCGAGCAACTGAGGCGAACACGTCACCGACAGCGACATGTCCGCGGACGGATCACGAAGAACGAGAAATGCAGTGCGTGTACCCGGCCGAGCGTTGATCTGCGTCAGCTGACCTTCGACCCATACGCTGCCGAGCTTGTCGATCCATCCCGCCACCTTCATGGCGACGGTTCGGACAGGCCACGGCTCCTCTGCAGTACTTGCGGTCACTTGGCCTTCGCGGTGGTGATTCGATTGTCGAGCATGGTCAGAAACGGAGCGCGGCGCAGCGACGCATCCTCGTACTCACGCAGGGCCTCGAGGTCCGCGAGAGACAGCGACCGCAGCCGGGCACGCAGCTGAGCGAGGGCGAGGGTGTCGTAATCCACCATCTCGACGATTTCCGGACGGTCGGCTGCGACCGTCGGCACGTCGTCTTTCTGGATCTCCTCCGGAGGCGTCGAGTACAGCGCGAAGCGCCCTGACGCAGCGACCGGCTCGCCGGCGACATCGTCGTGATCGGGGATGTCGACGTCACCGTCGGTGGCCCCGGGAACGTCGTCCTCGAACACCGCCCAGGACGGCTGCTCCTGATCCGGTGTCCCGATGAGCGGAAGCGACGAGATCGCCTGATCGCCCTTGATGGCCAGCGCCGTCACTTGCTGCTGAAAGCGCATCGTGCTCGCCAGAACTTCGCTGACGACGGTCATCGGAAGCGTGATCGCAGTACTGGGGAGTTTGCGAGCTTCTTCGACGACCGTCACGGCCACACCGGCAGCTACGCGTGCGGCGAACGGAACACGAGTCATGCGCACCAGAGTGCCTGAATTCCGAGTGTTTGGGTAGCCGACATGCTGTGCTCGGCCGGTGAAGCCGAGCCGGGCACGTATCCTTGGGGACATGTCTTCGGCTGTTCCCTTGAATCTCGGTATCGCACGTCCGTCCGGCGACGGCGCACCTGCGTACTCCGGTGCCAAACGAGTCCTCCTCGCAGAGCCACGCGGCTACTGCGCTGGGGTGGACCGCGCCGTCGAGACGGTGGAGAAAGCGCTGGAGAAGCACGGTGCGCCCGTCTACGTCCGCAAGGAGATAGTGCACAACAGGCACGTCGTGGAGACGTTGGCGGACCGCGGCGCCGTCTTCGTCGAGGAGACCGACGAAGTTCCCGAGGGCTCTCTGCTCGTCTTCTCCGCGCACGGGGTGTCCCCGGCTGTGCACGCATCGGCGGCCGAGCGCCAGCTCCGCACCATCGACGCCACCTGCCCGCTGGTGACGAAGGTGCATCAGGAAGCCAAGCGCTTCGCCCGTGACGACTACGACATTCTGCTGATCGGTCACGAAGGACACGAAGAGGTCGAGGGCACAGCAGGCGAGGCTCCGGACCACGTTCAGCTCGTCGACGGCCCCGACTCGGTCGACAACGTCACCGTGCGCGACGAGAACAAGGTGATCTGGCTGTCCCAGACGACGCTCAGTGTCGACGAAACGATGATGACGGTTGCTCGCCTGCGCGAGAAGTTCCCGACGCTGCAGGATCCGCCGAGCGACGACATCTGCTACGCGACGCAGAACCGTCAGGTCGCCGTCAAGGCGATGGCACCCGAGTGCGACCTCGTCATCGTGGTGGGATCGAAGAACTCGTCCAACTCGGTGCGCCTCGTCGAGGTCGCACTGACGGCAGGCGCTCGCGCCAGCTACCTCGTCGACTACGCCAAGGAGGTGGACACCGCCTGGTTGGACGG
This sequence comes from Rhodococcus sp. RS1C4, assembly GCF_002258225.1. Taxonomy (NCBI): domain Bacteria; kingdom Bacillati; phylum Actinomycetota; class Actinomycetes; order Mycobacteriales; family Nocardiaceae; genus Rhodococcus; species Rhodococcus sp. RS1C4. The sequence goes on from NZ_NOXZ01000031.1 coordinate 48,919, forward strand.
CATCACCACCGTGGGCATCACCTCGGGCGCGTCGGTGCCGGAGATCCTGGTGCAGGGCGTCATCGAATTGCTCGCCGAGCACGGCTTCGGGGATGTTCAACCGGTCACCACGGCCAACGAAACCTTGGTGTTCTCCCTTCCCCGCGAGCTGCGCCCGGCGAAGGCCTGAGCCGGTTCCGGTCAGCCCCGATCGCGACGCCTCAGGCGTCTCCGCGATCGCGGTAGCGCACCTGCGGTACGGGATGCGGCGGGATGTGCGCGCCGCCTTGCGAAGCGGGTCGGGGTGTCGGAGTCGGTCTGGGTGTAGCTGCCGGCCTCGGTGTGGCAGCGCGAGGGGCCGAGTACGGGTCCACCTCGGGTGGCCGAGGAACCCGCGGGGGCTGTGACCTGGGGACGGGTCGGCGCGCGGGATCTGCAGCAGGCTGTTCGGTCCGCGCTGGCCGGTACGGATCAGCGGCCGGCCGATCGAGCAGAGGGTCGACGCGTTCGCGACGGCTCCTGCGACCCTCGCCTGCATCGGCACGTGTCGCGGTCACGGCTTCGCCGCGGCCGTGGGCAGCGCGAGTGTCGGCGCCCCGGCGCCCGGCAGCTCTGGTCTGCGTCCGCTGGCCGCCGTCTCGGGACGTCCGACGACTGTCCTGGGCCGCCCGGCGGTTGTCTTGTGCCGTCTGACGGTTGTCACGGGCGCGCTGGCGGGTTTCCTGCGCTCGGTCACGGATGGTTCGTTTGGCAGCGCCTGCCGGTGCGTGGCTCGCCTGCTTCTTCAGGAAGATGCGTGCCCCGCCGACGGCAAGGGCAAGTACCGTGCCGAGCAGCATCAGCGGGAACCGGTTGACCAGCGGAATCGCGACGTTCAGCAGAATGTCGCGCAGGCTCGTCCCTGCGTTCTCGATCATGAACTGATACGAGAGCGGCACAGCGACGAACAGAATCAGCGGTGCTTGCACCATCGCGGTGAACAACCCGCGGTAGCGCACCAGCACGACGGCAGCGACGGTGCCGACGATGTAGAAGGACGCGAAAGCCGACGTCAGTTCCGATCCGCGTGCAGCATCGATGGCGACACCGAGAAACGTCGCGCCGACGGCGATGGCCACTGCCCCCCAAGCAGGGACGCCGGGCACGGAAGCGAGAGCTGAACGTTGATCCAGCGGTACCCCGGAACGGGCACGTTGGGAGGTAGACACCCCTCGAGGTTAGCGGCTGTTCACCCCACCGCGTCGCTGACATGACCGAACTGCCCCCGAGAGTGCGACGAATCGGACGTTCTCGGGCGTTGATCGATCCGCTTCACGTCCACGACGTCCGCGTCGAACAGTTCCAGTTCGTGAAGCTTGCGGGCGGTGACGCCTACACGTGCGTCCACCGAGGACACCGTCGAGTTGAAGGAGTCGACGGCCTTGCCGAGATGCGATCCGAGCTTGTCGAGGTGCGAGGACACGACGCCGAGCCGGGTGTACAGCTCGCGTCCGAGCTGCTGGATACGAGCAGCGTCCTCGGCGAGTGATTCCTGCTTCCACGTGTACGCCACCGTCCGCAGCAGCGCGACCAAAGTGGTCGGGGTGGCAAGTATCACGTTCCGGGTGAAGGCGTACTCCAGAAGCGACGAATCGGATGTCAACGCTGCGTCGAGGAACGGGTCTCCGGGAACGAACAGAACGACGAACTCCGGCGTCGGCTCGAACGAACGCCAGTACTCCTTGGCCGCCAACTGATCGACGTGGGTCCTGAGGTGGCGTGCGTGACGCGTCATCGCTTTGCCGCGCCGCTCCGGGTCCTCCTCCTGCGCTGCGTCGAGGTAGGCGGCGAACGGAACCTTGGCGTCCACGACGATCTGCCGACCACCGGCGAGCCTGACGATCATGTCCGGACGAATCCCGTCCTTGGAGACCTGCGTGTCGAAGTCGCAGTGTTTGACCATGCCTGCCAGCTCGACCACACGCTCCAGCTGCATCTCACCCCACCGGCCGCGGATCTGCGGAGCCCGCAGCGCAGTGACCAATTGCGAAGTCTGGGTCGACAGCTGCACCGACGCACGGTGCATACCCGTCACCTGCTCGCTGAGCCCCGCGTAGGCGCGGATGCGACTGTGCTCGACCTGGCGAACGTGCTCGGTCAACGCGTCGACAGCGTCGTGCAACGGCTCGACGAGGTGCGAGACCTGCTGGCCGATGGCTCCCGAGTGTCTGCGTGCCGAGTCCTCGTTCACCGCAGCGAGAGACCGACGAAGAAGCGCCTCGTTGTCCCGCAACGCGGCCAACTGCGCTTCGGCTCGAACCGCGCGATCCCCGGTGCGGGACGCGTGCAGCAGCCACCCGATGGCGGCCCCGACGAGCAGCGCCAGCATCATCCCGAGGGCAGTCAGAGCGTTCATGACGCCGATGATGCACGAGGGCACCGACACACCCGCCGCTCCGCAGGCTCCACTCCCGACCCTGTAGGTCGTTCCGCAGTCCGACGATTGCGGCACACAGTTCCGCCGGACGCTCCACTCCCGCCCCCCGGGTCGTTCCGCAGGCTCCACTCCCGCCGACAGGCCGCGCCACGTCACGGAGTTTGTCGGTAGGTGAAGTTAGCGTCTTGTTCCATGAGGATCCTGCACACGTCGGACTGGCACATCGGCCGCACGTTTCACGGCACCGATCTGCTTGCCGACCAGGCTGCTGCGTTGAGCGCCATTGCAGATCTGGTTGCCGAGCGCACTGTGGACGTCGTCGTCGTGCCGGGCGACATCTACGACAGGGCGGTGCCCAGCGCCGACGCTGTGCTCGTGTGCAACCGCGGGCTCGAGGCCATCCGTGCCGCGGGAGCGGTCATCGTCGCGACGTCGGGCAACCACGATTCGCCTGCACGCCTGGGCGCTGGGTCCGCGTTCGCCGCTGCAGGCGGGTTGCATCTGATGACCCGCGTGTCCGAGGTGGGCACACCGGTGCTGCTCGAGGACCGGTTCGGCCCCGTCGCGTTCTACGGCATCCCGTATCTCGAGCCGGAGACCACCCGCGGCGAGCTCGACATCCCGGGCGCACGTAGCCACGCCGAGGTGCTCGAGGCCGCGATGAGTCGAGTGACGGCAGACCTGGAGCAGAGACGCAGCAACGGTGATGCGGTGCGGTCGGTCGTACTGGCGCACGCGTTCGTCGTCGGCGGGGAAGCAACCGGCTCGGAACGGTCGATCTCCGTCGGCGGGGTGGAGACGGCGCCGGCATCGGCGTTCGACGGTGTGGACTACGTGGCGCTGGGTCACCTGCATTCTCCGCAGACTCTGACGGACCGGGTCCGCTACTCCGGGTCGCCGCTGCCGTATTCGTTCGGCGAGCGCAGCCACCGTAAGGCCGTCTGGATTCTCGATCTCGACGCTCAGGGTCTCGCCGACGTCGAACGCGTGGACCTTCCCATCGTTCGCGGACTGAGCCAGGTCCAGGGGACGGTCGAGGAACTGCTCACCGACGATCGCTTCACCGAGGCCGAGGATCATTACGTCTCTGCCGTGCTGACCGACGCCGTACGGCCGGTCGACGCGATGCGTTCCTTGCAGACGAGGTTTCCCCATGCAATTCACCTCGAATGGAAGCGTCCCGCAGACGATTCCACTGTTCGCTACCGTGACCGCGTGCGCGGCCGGACCGACAGCGAGATCATGGCCTCGTTCGTGACGGACATGCGCAGCGCGCCCAGTGCGTCGGAGATCCGCTTGCTCGAACGCGCCCTGGCCAGCGTTCAGCGAGACGAGGTCACAGCCGACGAGGCGACCGGCCAGTACGAGCTGTTCGGGAAGTCCGCGTGAGGCTGCATTCTCTGGAGATCACTGCATTCGGGCCGTTCGCCGGTACGGAGAAAGTGGATTTCGACGCTCTCGGAGCAGACGGGCTTTTTCTGCTGCACGGTCGTACCGGCGCCGGCAAGACCACTGTGCTCGACGCCGTTGCGTTCGCCCTGTACGGGACGGTGCCCGGTGCCAGGAAAGAAGGCAAGCGTCTGCTGTCCGATCACGCGGAGATCGGCGCCGTCCCCACGGTCACATTGGAAGCGACGTTGGGCGGCAGGCGGATTCGCATCGTTCGCAGCCCGGAGTTCCACCGCCCGAAGAAGCGCGGAACGGGCACCACGAAGCAGAACGCCAAGGCGTCGATGACGTGGCTGGACGGCAAGAGTCAGAACTTGACGCGGCTGGACGAGATCGGCGACGCCGTCGGCGCGGCTCTTGGTATGAGTGCGGATCAGTTCTTCCAGGTGGTGTTGCTTCCCCAGGGTGAGTTCGCCCGGTTCCTCCGGGCGGACAGCGACGAGCGCGGCAACTTGCTCGAGCGATTGTTCGACACGGCACGGTTCGGTGACATCGAGGAATGGTTCGCGGAGCAACGTCGTACCAGCGCCGCGGCTCTCGAATCGAGCCGGATTGCAACGGACAAACTACTGGGGCAGATTTCCACGGCGTCGGGCGTGGCGGAGGAGCTGGATCGACCGCCGGTGGAGTGGGCGGGCGACGTTCTCGAATCGGCGCGGCACGCATCGGTGGACGCTGCGCGCACGCTGGCCCTCGCCCGTGAGGTGTCCGAGTCGGCAACCAAAGAACTCGCGGCACTGGACGCAACTCGGCAACTGCAGACACGCAGAGAGCTGGCCCGGCAGCAGCTGGCGGAATTCCACGCCGCCGCGTCCGCGAGGGACGCACTCGCCAAGGAACTGGAGCAATCCGCAGCGGCAGGCCCCATCGCAGCTCTTGCCGCGGACTGCGCGCGTATCACCTCGGCGAGCGAGGCCGCGACGCGGGAATTCGACTCCGTCCGAACGCTGTTCGAGCGCACCGAAGGATCGACCGTCGTGCTCGACGCCCTGGCGGTGGATCGGTCGCCCGACGCCTCGGACACGCCCGAGGCCCGGGCCGTCGTCGCGGCAGCAGTACGGCAGTGGACGACGGAGGTCGCGGCCTTCGAAGAGCTTCGTGTGCTGACGCGCAAGGCCGACGCAGCGGACAGATCGGCTCGGTCTCTTCTGGCCGAGCACGCAGCCGTCGAGAAGAAGTCGAGCGCTCACCGCGCCGATCGCAACGTCCTGCCCGAGCAGATCGCTCAGGCCGAATCGTCGTTGCGCGCGGCCGTGCACGCGGCTGCCGAAGTGCCTGCGCTCGAGGCAGAGTGGTCTCGTATCACGAGCGCCGTGGAAGCAGCGATCGAACTCGCGAAGACTCGGAAGCGGCTCGTTGCTGCGGAGAAGGCGCATCACGTAGCGGTCGCGTCGTTCAACGATGCGCGCGCTCACACCCTGGACCTGCGCGAGCAACGGCTGTCCGGAATGGCCGCCGAGTTGGCGTCGAGCCTGGTCGACGGTGCGCCGTGCGGAGTGTGTGGGTCACTGTCGCATCCCGCGCCGACCCGCGCCGAGGAGTCGACCGTCACCAAGGACGACGAGGCGGACGCCGCAGCCAGCGAGCGTCGGGCGGGAACCATCGCCGAGAAGAAGGCGGAGGAGGTCACCGCCCTGCTGCGTACCCGCGACGTGCTGGTTCAGCAATCGGGAGACCGTGACAGCGCAGAGTTGGTCGCTTCCCTGGACAAGGTCTCCGTAGCGCTCCGATCCGCACGGACGGCCGCGGAGCAACGAGAGAGCCTGGACGCACGGCTGACGCACCTGCGCGGCGAGGATCAGAGACTCGCCGCCGCGATAGCCGATGAGCAGGCCGCGGCAGCAGGATTGAGTGCGCGGGCCGCGCAGATGGCCGACGACGTGGCGCAGATGAGAGCCACGATTGCCGCAGCCGTCGACGGGACGGAGGGAATCGACGCCGAGGTGAAGCGGCTGGAGACGCTCATCTCACTGTCGTCCGTCGTCGTCGAGCGGCGAGAGGAGGCTTCGCGCGCGCTCCTCGACATGGAGGACGTGACTCGAAGGCTGGATGCGCTGATCGCGGAGTCGGGCTTCTCGACTGCCCGCGAGGCTGCGGCCGCCGTGGTGTCTCCGGCGCGGGCGCAGTCCATCGAAAAGCAGCTCGCGCAAGCCAACGACATCCGCGCCCACGCCGAGCAAGTGCTCGCCGAACCCGCGATCGCGGCCGTCGCGAACCTCGACCCCGTCGACACCGCGGCGGCGCGGGTCGCCGTCGAGGACGCGCAAGTACGCTTGCATGCTGCCGTTGCCGAGCACGCCGAGTGCAAGCGGCGGGCCGAACAGTTGGAGGAGTTGACGGCAGGCTTGTGGGCGGCCATCGACCGTGCTGCGCCCATGCAGACCAAGCACGACGAACTCGCGGCACTCGCCGACGTAGTGGCCGGACGCGGTCAGAACTCGCGGAAGATGTCCCTCCGGTCGTACGTGTTGGCGTCGCGGTTGGAGGAGGTCGCGGAATCCGCGTCGGCGAGACTGCGTCGAATGTCCTCGGGCCGATACGATTTCGTCCACTCCGACGAGGCGGAATCGCGGGGTCGACGCGGTGGGCTCGGTCTCGACATCCGCGACGACTACACCGGTGCCGTGCGCTCGGCGAAGACTCTGTCCGGGGGTGAATCGTTTCTGGCCTCGCTGGCTTTGGCACTCGGCCTTGCCGACGTCGTCGCAGCGGAGAGCGGCGGTGTCGTCCTGGACACCATGTTCATCGACGAGGGCTTCGGCACGCTGGACGCCGACACCCTGGAATCGGTGATGGGAGTTCTGGACGAACTACGTGCAGGCGGCCGGGTGGTGGGCATTGTCAGCCACGTCGACGAGATGCGTCAACGCATCCCGACGCGCCTGCACGTCATTCGTGAGCGAGAGGGATCGAGGCTTCAGCTCTTCGCGGCGTCCTGATCCTTCTGTTTCTTCTCCTTGGAATCCTTGTTGACACCGTCCTCGTCGGTGACGAGATCCTCCGTGTCCGGAGCCTGTTCCTCGAGCTCCACTCGGTCTGATTCGTTGGAGTGCCTGTCGATCTGTTCCGACACGTAGCGGATCAGCACAGCTGCCACGGCTGCTGCGGGGACAGCCAGGAACGCGCCGATGATGCCGAAGACGGAACCACCGCCGGTGACCGCCAACAGAACGATCGCGGGATGCAGGTTCATGCTGCGGCTCTGCAGAATCGGTTGCAGCACATTACCTTCGAGTTGCTGCACCGCGATGATGATGACGAGCACGATGAGTGCCGTAGTCGGCCCGTTCGCGACGAGCGCGACCAACACGGCCAACGCACCTGCGACGAACGCACCGACGATCGGGATGAAGCCACCCAGGAACGTCAACGTCGCCATCACCAGGGCCAGCGGCACGCCCAGAATGACCAAGCCGAGGCCGATGAAGAAGGCGTCGATCAGACTCACGATGGCCTGAGTGCGGATGAAGCCGCCGAGCGTCGCCCACATACGCGCGAGGACCTCGGCGAGGTGGCGACCAGCGCGGCCGCCGGCGATTCCGTGCAGCCACGGAATGAACCGGACGCCGTCCTTGACGAAGAAGAACGACAGAACGAGCACCAACGCGAGCGTGACGAGAATCGAACCCGCAGCGGAGACGCCGGTGAACACGCCCGAGGCGATCGCGGTGCCACTGTCCTGCAGTCGCGAGGTGATCGCCGACACGGCGTTGTCGATCTGCTCGTCCTGCAAGTTGACCGGCGGGCCCTTGAGCCAATCCTGAACCTGCGCGACGCCGTCGGTCGCCTTGTCAGCGAGTTCGGGTGCCGAGTCCACCACCGACGGCACGATCAACGTGATGATGCCGCCGATGACGAGGAAGAACACGACGAGTGCGGCAGTCGCGGACAACGCCGGAGGCAGCCCGACGCGCATCATCCATTTGGTCGGTGGCCACAGGACCGTCGCGACGATGATCGCGAGCAGAGCCGGCAGGATCACCACCCACAACGCCGAGATGAGCCAGCCGAGAACCCAGGCACCCGCCGAGACGGACACCAGGATCAGCGACCATTTCGCCAACCAGATTCCGCCGACACCGATGAGGTCGCCACGATCACGCCCCGGTTTCACTTCGGGCGCTGTCTTGTCCGTCACGCTGCACGTTCCTTCCGTCGCCCCGCCGCTCGGTGCATCGTTCGATCCACCCGAGTGACCTTAACGTTTCATGACTCCACTCCCGCTCCCCTGGTCATTCCGCAGGCTCCACTCCTGCCTCCACCGGTCATTCCGCAGGCTCCACTCCTGCGTGCCTGGTCATTCCGCAGGCTCCACTCCTGCCTCCACCGGTCATTCCGCAGGCTCCACTCCTGCGTGCCTGGTCATTCCGCAGGCTCCACTCCTGCTTCCCTGGTCATTCCGCAGGCTCCACTCCTGCTTCGTGTGTCAGGAGCCATTCCTTCGCCGGCAGACCCCATCTGAATCCGCCGAGCGCGCCGCCGATTCGGAACACTCGGTGGCACGGCACGAACAGTGCGGCAGCATTGCGCGCGCAGGCGGACGCAGCCCCTCGAATTGCCGCCGGGCGCCCGGCCATTTCCGCGAATTGCGAGTACGTCACCGGCGACCCGGCAGGCACTGTCCGCAGAACCTTCCAGGCGTGGACCAGAAATTCTCCCGACTGTTGCGATACCGGTACGTCGTCGATGGCGTGCACGTCGCCGCGGTGATAGGCGTCGACGGCTGCGGTCACGCTGCCGAGCGTCGAGGCCTGCCGAAGATCGGTAGGCCGGAGACTTGCGTGGATCAGCGGGCCCAGATTGTCGATCGAGTCCGTCCATCCGGCGGCGAGCACCGACCCCGCGTCGTCGACGACGGTCGTGAACGGGCCGATCGGGGTGTCGGTGGTGGCGAACGATGCAGTCATGCTGCTCTCCTTGTCAGGGCGATGTTCCACAGGTGCATGGAGACGTAGGACCGCCACGGCGCCCAGCGGTCCGAGTCCTTCAGCGAAAGTCCGAGTGCCTCGGCGCCCTGGCGGACGACGAGATCGGTGTCGAGCAATACATCCGGGTCGGCGAGAGTGCGCATGACGACGTACCGCGCCGTCCACGGGCCGATCCCTTTGAGCGCGAGCAAGTCCCGTTCCAGCTCCTCGGCCGGCCGGGCCGGATGAAGGACGATCTTGCCCGACGCCACCGCGTCGGCGACCCCGATGATCGAACTGACCCGTGCACGCGGGCCGGTGAGTACCTCGTGTCCGCGTTCGGCGATGACGGCCGCGCTGGGAAACAACCGCGTGACGGTGCCGCCGAGTGGATCCTCGATGTGGTCGCCGAGCGCGTCGACCAGGCGCGCGGTGTGGGTGGCGGCGGCGCGTAGTGAGATCTGCTGCCCGATCATGGTGCGCAGCAACAGTTCCTCACCGTCGATGCTGCCGGGCGCTCGCATCCCGCGGTGTGCGGCGATGTTCGACGCCAACGCCTGGTCCTCGGACAGCGCGGAGTCGACGGCTTCGGGGTCGGCGTCCAGATCGAGCAGGTGACGGATCCGGGCGACGGCGGGGGCGAGGTCTCGCATGTCCATCAGGCTCAGCGTTGCCTCGACGTACCCGTCGACGAAGCGCATCCCGACGACGGCATGACCGTGGGGGAGACGCAGTGACCGCCGGTAGAGGCCGTTCTCGAACGATTCGATGCCGGGTACCGCGTGGCCTTCGAGGAACCACTCGAGCCACCCGGTGTCCATCGGCTGCCGATAGGGGAGTCTCACCGACACGGTTCCGTTGGACGAGATGGTCTTTCGGCGATTCGCTTCGTCGCGCAACGTCGTGGGGTTGACGGCGAATACTTCCCGAACGGTGTCGTTGAACTGCCTGATGCTCGAGAACCCCGATGCGAATGCGATGTCGCTCATCGACATGTCGGTCGTCTGGATCAGGGTGCGGGCCGTGTGGGCGCGGTGGGCCCTGGCCAGCGCGAGCGGGCCCGCGCCGATCTCTGTGGTCAGCACCCGCGTCAACTGCCGGGTCGAGTACCCGAGAGTATCGGCGAGGGCGTCGACGCCACCGCGCTCCACCGCGCCGTCGGAAATCAAGCGCATGGCGCGCGACGTCAGATCCGAGTGGATGTTCCATCGCGGTGAGCCCGGAGTGGCGTCGGGCTGACAGCGTCGACACGCACGGTATCCCTCGTGCTGCGCGGCGGCAGCGGTCGGAACGAACGTGACGTTCTGTGCCTTGGGGGTGGTCGCCGGGCACGACGGGCGACAGTAGATGCCCGTCGTGCGCACGGCAGTGAAGAACTGCCCGTCGAAACGGGTGTCTCGTGCCGAGACGGCGCGGTAACACCGGTCGAAGTCCAATTCCATGGACTCCACTGTGTCACCGCGCCCCCTGTAGTCGCTAGCGGGAATCGGACACGCATGTACGACGCCAGTTCACCTCAACAGCAGCGGGCGCCGGGGTTCGTGTCGGCGTCGGCGTAGCGGTCCCGCCAGAACTGACGTTCGGACGGAACCGGTTCGTCGGGGTGGACCCGCTGCATGTGGGCGACGTAGCGCTCGTAGTCCTTGTCGCCCATCACCGAAGTGATCCACCACAGAAGCCCGCGCATGTCAGTGATGCCCTGCGTGCGCCGCACCCGGTGCGCGGACGGTGCCGTCGGCGATGAGCTTGTCCCATTCGCCCTGGATTTCCTTCTCTGCCGCGGTCGGGACGAAGCCTGCGGGTCCGAAGATCTTCGACGGAACCTCGGGTTCTTCGTTGTCCGGGAGTCCGCCTGCTCGAACAGCCTTGATGCAGACCAGAATGCCGGCTGCGGCGACGATGATGACCAGCACGGCGAAGATGATCGACAACGTTCCCTGGATGAACGTGTTCCTGATGACGGCGTCGATTGCTTCGGCGGACTTGGCGCTGCCGAATTCGGTGAGGCCCTGGTTCTTGGCGTCGACGAACTGGGAGTGCTGCGCCCAGTATCCGATGGCGGGCACCGACGAGAAGATCTTCTGGTACGACGCGGTCATCGTCACGATCAGATCCCAGGCAAGGGGGACACCGGGAATCCAGGCCCACTTGAACAGGCCGCGCTTCATCACGATGGTCAGGACCACCGTCAAGGCGATCGCGGCGAGCAACTGATTTGCGATGCCGAAGAGCGGGAACAGCGTGTTGATGCCGCCGAGCGGGTCGGTGACGCCCATGAGAAGGATTGCGCCCCACGCTGCGACGACGATGAATGAGCACACCCATGCGCCGGGTCGCCACGACGGGTCCTTGAACTTCTTGGCCGACGAGCCGGGCAGGTTGCCGATGCTGTCGGAGAGCATGAAGCGTGCAACGCGCGTGCCTGCGTCGACCGTCGTGAGAATGAACAGTGCCTCGAACATGATCGCGAAGTGGTACCAGAACGACTTGAGGCTTTCGCCGCCGAAGACCTGATGCAGCACCTCGGACATACCGAATGCGAGCGTCGGTGCACCACCGGTGCGGGAAATGATCGATTCCTCGCCGACGTCGGATGCCGCCTGGCTCAATTCCGCTGCGGTGATGTCCCCGCCGCTCAAGCCGAGCCCGTTGACGTAGTCCGCCGCGGTTTCCGGGGTTCCGCCGGTGAGCGTCGCCGGAGCGTTGAGCGCGAAGTAGATGTGCTGATCGAGAACACATGCGGTGACGAGCGCCATGATCGCGACGAAGGATTCGGTGAGCATGCCGCCGTAGCCGATCATCCGCATCTGCTTTTCCTTCTCCAGCAGCTTCGGAGTGGTGCCGGAGCAGATGAGGGCGTGGAACCCGGACAGGGCGCCGCAGGCGATGGTGATGAACAGGAACGGGAACAGCGAGCCGGAGAACGCAGGACCGTTGCCCTCGGTGGCGAACGACGTCATCGCGGGCATCTGGATCTCGGGCCGTGCGATGAGGATGCCGACGGCCAGCAGTGCAATGGTGCCGACCTTCATGAACGTGGACAGGTAGTCACGCGGAGCGAGAAGCAGCCACACCGGCAGGATCGAGGCGGCGAGGCCGTATCCGATCAGGCACCAGGCGACGGTGACCTTCGAGAGAGTGAACCAATCGGTGCCCCATTCGGTTTCGGCGACCCAGCCGCCGGCGACGATGGCGAACAGCAGCAGCACGACGCCGATCAACGACACCTCGGACACCTTGCCGGGACGCAGGTAGCGCAGGTAGACGCCCATGAACAACGCGATGGGGATGGTCAGTGCGATGGAGAAGACGCCCCACGGGCTCTCCGCGAGAGCGTTGACGACCACCAGCGCGAGCACGGCGATGATGATGATCATGATGACGAAGACGCCGATGAGTGCCGCGGTGCCGCCGACCACTCCCAGCTCGTCGCGGGCCATCTGGCCGAGGCTGCGGCCCCGGCGTCGCGTCGAGATCCACAGGACGAGGAAATCCTGCACGGCACCGGCGAACACGACGCCGATGATGATCCACATCGTGCCCGGAAGGTAGCCCATCTGAGCGGCCAGAACAGGGCCGACGAGGGGGCCTGCACCGGCGATCGCGGCGAAGTGGTGACCGAAGAGCACCCGCCGATCCGTCGGCATGTAATCCTTGCCGTTCTCGAGGATCTCGGCAGGCGTGGCTCGGTCGTCGCGAGGGAAGACGATCTTACGCTCGATCAACCGTGCGTAGAACCGGAACGCGATGATGTAGGTGCAGACCGCTGCGATCACGAACCACACCGCATTGGGGTTCTCGCCTCGGACGATCGCGACGACCGTCCAGGCCACACCACCGAGCAATCCGATGAGGACGAACAGGACGCGTTTGGCGGGAGTCATCGGAGATTTGTCGACTACTCCGACCGGGGGCAGATCCGCATCGGTCTTCAACAACTCGATGTTCGGATCGTCTGCCGCTTTCAAAGCCATGGGGACCGCTTTCAGCATTCGCGAATGTGACAGCGATCACCCTAGACGCTCCTGGTGACAGCCCGGCCACATTCCGGTGTAGCTGCGGTCAATGGTTCCGATCCTGCGCCGAACGGGAGAAGCGCCGTGGGCGGACGTCAGCCGCCCAGTGCGTCGTCGACCGCTCGCGCGCTCAGTACCTGGTCCAATACCATTGCCGCGCTACCTATGACACCGGAGTAGTCGCCGTGTGTTGTCGCTTGAATGGTCAAGGCCTTGGTGGCCAGTGCCGTCGCATTTCCGTAGACGGTCTCACGTAACCCGGCGACGAAGATGTCGTAGGCCTTGGCCATGTCTCCGCCGACGATGAGGACCTCGGGGTTGAGTAGGTTCACGGCGCCTGCCAGCGTCTCGCCGATGTGGCGGCCGCTGTCGCGAATGAGCCGACGCGCCTCGGGGTCGCCGCTCACCGCCAGGTCGACGACGCCTCGAATGTGGCCGACACTTCTGCCCTGTTCCTGCAATGCGCGTACCAGTGCCCAGCCGCCTGCGATGGCTTCCAGGCAGCCGCTGTCTCCGCATCGACATGCGACTCCGGCCGCGGCGGAGGTTTTGGTATGGCCGAATTCTCCTGCTGCGCCGAGCGATCCGCGCTGCAGTTCGCCGCCGGCGACAATCCCCGCGCCGAGACCCGTCGACGCCTTGACCAGCAGCGCATTCGTGAATCGATGCCGGTTGTCGCGGCGTTCGGCCAGCACCATCGCGTTGGCGTCGTTGTCGAGAAAGACCGGCGCGTCGGTCGTGTCGGCGAAGAACGGTGCGAGGGGAACTCCGTCCCAGCCGTGCATGATCGGGGAGTCGAGACTGCACCCACGAGCGGTGTCCGCGGTGCCGGGGATGGACAGGCCGACTCCGAGAATGCGGTGATCACTGCGTGCAGCGTCGTCGACGAGCGCTTCCAGTCGCTTGGTGATCTGCGGCATCAACTCGTCCGGTCCGATGCCGATCTCCTGGTCGACGGTGTCGCCGAGGAGGAATTCGCCACCGAGGGTGAACACGCCCAGTTGTGAACGACTTCGGCCGATGGCTGCAGCGAGCACGATTCCCGCGTCGACGTCGAACGACAACCGGGCAGGTGGCCTGCCCCCGGTCGAGAGAGTGTCCTCGGTTTCGACGATCAATCCGAGTGTGGTGAGCGCAGTGACGCGTGCGGCGACGGCCGATCGCGACAGGCCGGTCGTCTTTCCGAGGTCCGCTCGGGTGTCGGCATCACCGTCACGGATCAGCGCGAACATCTCACCTGCTGTCGCAGGTGGAGCACTTGCACGTGACATTCGCATATACGTCATTCAACCAATCCGCAACCTTTGCGGCAACAACGCAAGATCGCGGACTTAGGACTTTGAAAAACGTAAGTTGGGTTGTCGTGACGCGTAAGTGCCTCTAGTCTGAATCGTGAAAGACCGAACAGGGAGACACCTCATGGACACCATCCACCCGGTCCTGCGTCAGGTCACCGACCGCATCGCAGCCCGCAGCCAGTCCGCCCGGGCCACCTACCTCGATCGCATCGCCGCAGCAGGAAGTCGAGGCCCCGCTCGCGGGCGGCTTGCCTGCGCCAACATCGCCCACGGTTTCGCCGCGTCGGGAAAAGCCGACAAGCAAGCCCTGCGCGGCATGGTGAAGCCGAACATCGCCATCGTGTCCGCGTACAACGACATGCTCTCGGCGCACAAGCCGTTCGAGACCTACCCGGCTGCACTCAAGGCCGCTGTCATCGAAGCAGGCGGAATCGCGCAGTTCGCCGGGGGAGTGCCCGCGATGTGCGACGGCATCACCCAGGGCCGCGACGGGATGCAACTCTCGCTCTTCAGTCGTGACATCATCGCGATGTCCACCGCAATTGCGCTGTCGCACGACATGTTCGACGCCACCCTCATGCTGGGCGTGTGCGACAAGATCGTGCCAGGAATGCTCATGGGCGCCTTGAGCTTCGGCCACCTGCCCGCCGTGTTCGTCCCCGCGGGCCCGATGACCTCCGGACTTCCCAACGGCGAGAAGGCGAAAGCTCGCCAGCTCTACGCCGAAGGCAAGGTGGGACGAGAAGCGTTGCTGGACGCGGAGGCGGCGTCGTACCACGGCAGTGGCACGTGCACGTTCTTCGGAACTGCGAATTCCAATCAGTTGCTGATGGAGGTCATGGGTCTGCACCTACCCGGCTCGTCCTTCGTCAATCCCGGAACCCCGTTGCGCGACGCCCTGACTCGCGAAGCCGCCCATGTCGTCACCGGTCTGACCGATCTCGGTGAGAACTACACACCGGTCGGCGAAATCGTCGACGAGAAGGCGATCGTCAACGGCTGTGTTGCACTCCTGGCCACCGGCGGCTCGACCAACCACACCATGCACCTCGTTGCGATCGCCCGCGCCGCCGGTATCACGCTGACCTGGCAAGACCTGTCGGATCTATCGGCTGTCGTGCCACTGATGGCACGGATCTACCCCAACGGCAAGGCGGACGTGAACCACTTCCACGCCGCAGGCGGCCTCGGTTTCGTGATCGGTTCGCTTCTCGATGCCGGTCTGATGCACGACGACGTGAAAACCATTGCGGGATTCGGTCTTCGGCGTTACACGCAGGAACCCAAGCTCGACGGCGAGGGTGTGATGTGGCAAGACGGTACGCGAATGAGCCACGACGACAGTGTGCTTCGCGGCGCCGACGAACCGTTCAGCGCCGACGGCGGCCTGAAGATGCTGACCGGCCCGATCGGGAAGAGCGTCATCAAGACCTCCGCGCTGGCGGCCGAGCACCGCGTGGTCACCGCGCCCGCGAAGGTGTTCGACGACCAGGCGGACTTCCTTGCAGCGTTCGACGCAGGAGATCTGGAAGGCGACTTCGTCGCAGTGCTGCGTTACCAGGGGCCGCAGGCCAACGGAATGCCTGAACTACACAAGCTGACGCCGGCCTTGGGAATCCTGCAGGATCGCGGCTACCGCGTCGCGCTCATCACCGACGGGCGCATGTCCGGAGCGTCCGGGAAAGTTCCTGCAGCAATTCATCTCACGCCCGAAGCAGCCAGTGGGGGTGCGATCGCGAAGATCGAGGACGGTGACATGATCACCCTCGACTCCGTCGCCGGAACGCTCGACATCGACGTGCCACTTGCGGACTTCGAGGTCAGAGTGGTCACCGGCCGGGCGCCGGCGCAGGACGAGTGGGTCTCCACCGGCCGAGACCTGTTCTCCGGCATGCGCGCTCTTGTCGGCCCCGCCGACGAAGGCGCCATGTTCGTGATGCGCTGACAGTTCCGCCGTTCAGAAGACCCGACGCACAGAAGAAGGACTACACATGACCGAATCCCTGCTGGACCGCGTACCCGTCATCCCCGTGGTGGTGGTCGAAAATCTCGACCACGCCGTGCCGATCGCCCGCGCCCTCGTCGCCGGCGGCCTGCCCGTCATCGAACTCACCCTGCGCACCCCGGTGGCCCTCGACGCGATCGAACGCATTGCCGCCGAGGTGCCCGAGATCCTTCTCGGTGCGGGCACGATCGTCACGCCCGGCCAGGCGAAGCAGGCATCCGACGCCGGCGCGCAGTTCCTCGTCTCACCCGGCAGCACACCAGGGTTGACACAGGCGATGCGCGACACCGGTCTGCCCCACCTACCCGGTGCCGCCACCGTGTCCGAGGTGCTCGCCCTGCTGGAAGCCGGCTACACCGACCTGAAGTTCTTCCCGGCCGAGGCGTCGGGCGGCGCGAACTTCCTGAAGTCGATCCACTCACCCGTTCCAGCGGCCCGCTTCTGCCCGACGGGCGGGATCTCCACGGCCAATGCGTCGACGTACCTGTCGCTGCCGAACGTCGGATGCGTCGGAGGGTCATGGATCACCCCGGCGCCCGTTCTCGCTGCCGAAGATTGGGACGCCGTGACCACCCTCGCCCACGCGGCACGCGCCCTCACCTAGGGTGGCGATGATTCTCCCGTCGTCACGTCCTCCGACGAAGATCCTGGGCGACGCGGTGCTGGTCCCGACGTCAAAGTAGACTCCATAGACCGTGAGCCTCACCCTCGGAATCGTCGGACTGCCCAACGTCGGCAAGTCCACCCTCTTCAACGCATTGACCAAGAACGATGTGCTGGCCGCGAACTACCCGTTCGCGACCATCGAGCCCAACGTCGGTGTCGTGCCGTTGCCGGATCCGCGGCTGGGCAAGCTCGCTGAGGTCTTCGGCTCCGAGAAGGAGGTTCCGGCGCTCGTGTCGTTCGTCGACATCGCCGGCATCGTCAAGGGCGCGTCCGAAGGCGCTGGCCTCGGCAACAAGTTCCTCGCCAACATCCGTGAGGCCGACGCTATCTGCCAGGTGGTGCGCGTCTTCGCCGACGACGACGTGGTGCACGTCGACGGCCGCGTCGATCCCGCCGCCGACATCGAGGTCATCGAGACCGAGCTCGCGATCGCCGACCTCCAGACGCTCGAAAAGGCCATCCCGCGCGTCGAGAAGGAAGCGCGGATCAAGAAGGACCGCAAGCCTGCACTCGACGCCGCCATCGCTGCGCAGGCAGTACTGAACGACGGCAAGACTCTGTTCTCCGCGAAGGACAAGCTCGACTTCGAGCTCCTCAAGGAGTTCCAGCTGCTCACCACGAAGCCGTTCCTCTACGTCTTCAACGCCGATGAATCGATCCTCACCGACGACGCACGCGTCGGCGAGCTCGCACGATCCGTCGCACCCGCAGACGCGGTGTTCCTCGACGCCAAGATCGAATCCGAGCTCCTCGAACTCGACGCCGAATCGGCCGCCGAACTGCTCGAGAGCGTCGGCCAGACCGAACCGGGCCTCGATGCTCTCGCCCGCGCCGGCTTCCACACCCTCGGTCTGCAGACCTACCTCACGGCAGGACCGAAAGAAGCCCGCGCGTGGACGATCCACCAGGGCGACACCGCTCCCCAGGCTGCGGGAGTCATCCACACCGATTTCGAGCGTGGCTTCATCAAGGCCGAAATCGTCAGCTACGACGACCTCATCGAAGCCGGCTCCATGGCCTCGGCCAAGGCCGCAGGCAAAGTCCGTATGGAGGGCAAGGACTACATCATGGTCGACGGCGACGTCGTCGAATTCCGCTTCAACGTCTAGACAACGCCTAACCCGCTTCGAATATCCTTTCGGAGAACGGAACGTACGGCGGTCGGTGATCACGGACGAGGCGATCGATGAAGAAGACCTTGGCGGCAGTGGCGTGTGTGCTGTTGGTAGGCGGATGCGCTACTGCGACGGACAACCAGCCCGAACCACGGGACCCTCTGTCCGTGGACACCACGACGGGCCTGCTGCGCGGTAGCGAGGTCGGTGGCACGCGGCAGTTTCTCGGAGTTCGATATGCGCAGCCACCAGTCGGTGATCTGCGGTGGGCGTTGCCGGAAGCTGCTCCGGACACCGAGGACACCGTCGACGCCACGTCGTTCGGCGCGCGGTGCCCGCAGGGGACAGGTCCGGATGTGCAGACCGACGAGGACTGCCTGTTTCTGAACGTGACGGTTCCTTCGGACGCGGGTGACGGTCAGCTCCCGGTCGTCGTGTGGTGGCACGGGGGCGGTTTCACCAGCGGCGCGGGCTCGGACTACGACGCCACGCGTTTCGCCGAACAGGGCAACGTGATCGTAGTGACGGTCAACTATCGGCTCGGAATGCTCGGCTATCTCGGTCTTCCCGGCCTGGAGGGCTCCGGTAACTTCGGGCTCGCCGATCAGCTCCTTGCGCTGAAGTGGGCGAACGACAATGCCGAGGCGTTCGGTGGCGATCCCGACAACGTGACCGTGATGGGGGAGTCGGCCGGAGGAATGTCTGCCTGTGCAGCGCTGGGATCCCCTGCTGCGGAGGGGCTCGTCGACAAAGCGATCATCCAATCGGGGTCGTGCCTGATCGACTGGCCCGCCGGAACTCTCTACCCGGGGCTGCCCGAGTTGACGCCGTACGCTCCGCTTGCCGAAAGCGAAGCAACGGGCAGTGCAATCGCAGACGCTCTGGGCTGCACCGACGATCGGCTGCGTTGCCTGCGGGAGTTGCCCGTCGAGAAGGTTGTCGAGCAATCGTCGTCGTTCGGCAATGGTCTGGCCTACGGTACGGACCTACAACCGACAAATCCGGCAGACGCAGTTCGAGACGGACGCACGATGCCGATCCCAGTGATCATGGGTGGTAACGCGGACGAGCACCGATCGTTCGTCGGGGGTGCATTGCTGGCAGATCCGACGTCCGTCACCGACGAGACCTACAGGTCGCTCATCCAGCAGGCATTCGGCACGCGTGCGGGCGAGGTGGAACAGCGCTACCCGAGAACCGAATTCGACAGTGCAGCGCTGGCATGGTCCACCCTGGTCACCGATGCGGCCTGGTCGTGCCCGATGCTGAACACGTCCGCGTTGCTTTCTACGAACGCCGACGTGTGGTCCTACGAATTCGCCGACGAGACAGCCCCGGATGTGAGCGGTGTATCGGCCACGGGATTGGCTCAGGGCGCTGCACATGCGACCGATCTGCCGTACACGTTCGACCTGAACGGCAGTGACCTTCTCACCGGTCCCGGCCAGAAAGACCTGTCGGAGAAGATGATCGAGGCTTGGTCCGAGTTCGCACGATCCGGCGACCCGGGGGAGGGCTGGCCGAAGACAACGGACGCCAGCGGTCCGGTGTTGGAATTCGGCAACCCGGACACCGTCGTGGGCAACTACTACGACGCGCACCAATGTGGGTTCTGGAGCGATCGGGGTTAGCCCATCATCGGCTTCGCGTCACCGCGTCTTCGACCATTTCGACAGCCTCTGCCGCTGTCGACGCCAGTCGCACTGTGTCGAACCGATGTAGGTATGCGCTGTAGATGCCGGACACCTTCTTGTTCGCGTTGTCGAGTGCAACCACTCGCTTTCCCATCATCGCGGCCAATACGGCCGCGTGAAGTCTGTCCGTCAGGACGACGGAACCTTGATTCAGAATGCGTTGAGCAACACGAAGATTGAGCTGCGCGGCGAAGGGGTAGGACCGGGCGAGAGCCGGACAGAGAATCCGGGTGGTTCGTGGCACGTTGTACGCAATTCTGGTGGGCAGCGTGATCGCGTTCCACAGCGCGCGATCCGGTCCGCGTAGACCCCAATCTGCTTGGACTGAAGACGCGCCGAGGTCGAGGGCGCCGTGGTCGATGCCCTCGGAATCGACGCGCAGCAGCTTCACGACATCCACCGCCGAGCCGCCTGGACTGCTGTCGATCTGCGCGCCGAAGGCCAGGTCGGGGCAGTATTCGACCCGATTGTCGGGGAATGCGGCTATGGCGAGATCGTAGGATTTTCGTTCACGGAGCAAGAGCGTCAGATCGGAATGCTTCGAGTACAGGTCCGCCGTCCGCCTCAGTGCCGCGGGATCGGCGTAGTCGATTCCTTGCGGAAGGCACACGATCGTGTTGTGCGGGAAGCGCTCTACGATCCCCTCACGAAACCGTTGATGCGCAGGCCATCGGTCGCCGAAGTTGCCACCGCCGTGCAACAAGATCGTTCGGCTGCCCACTCGCTGTCGAAACAGACTGTCGTCATGAGTGACGAGATCCGAGATGAAATCGACTCGAACATTCAGTTGCGACAGGTAATCGATCTCGCCCGCATAGATGAGCGAGTCGCCTGCGTTGTCGTGAATGGGGAAGTCCAAGAGAGCAATACCCTCGCCGGGAGCGACGTGATTGCGCAAGACCGCCAATGTCTCGTCTCGAATGGATGCGAGTGCGCGCTGGGTCATGAGGCGCTCACGATTCCTGCCATTGTCCCTCGATTTCGGTTCGAACACGCGGATTGAGCAGGCGCAGACGCATCACCATCGCGCCGTACTGAAGGCCGAGGTGCTGAGCCCAGATCTCGCGCGGCACTGAGTGGGATCGTCTGCGCAACCACGGATTTCGAGCGACCAACATGAACGCAAGGCTGGCCAGATGTGCCGGAACCTGTACGAACGGGGACAACTGCGGGCAGCCACGCGACCGATGCTTGACGGCAACCACGCAGGCTGCCCCACCGTATTTGCGTCCCTGTGCGAAACATCCACCGAGCGTAGTCCTCAGGCGGTACGCGACGACGGCTTCCGGTGCGTGCCCCAGCGTCAATCCGGCCTCTTGAATCCGCCACGAATAGTCGACGTCGTCGCCGCCGCTGGTCAATTCTTCGTCGTAGTAACCGACCTGTTGCACGACGTTGCGCCACATACCGAAGTTGTTGCCCTGAGCCCACGGAAGGTGGAAGGTGTCGAGGCGTTGTTCCGGAGTGGGGGCGCCTGGCCAGGACGCGACCTCGGGGGAATTCAGTGAATACAGCTCGATCGGGCCCCCTACTGCGTCGAAGTTCTCCGCTTCGCGGGTCAGGGCGGTCAGCCAACCGGGATGGACCGAATCGTCGTGGTCGACGATGGCAATGAACTCGCCTCGGGCGGCGTCCATGCCGACGTTTCGTGCATGCGACACACCCCGGATCCGGGACGCGTCGACGCAACGGACTGTGAGGGATGAAGACAGGCAGGCGACGTACTCACGCGTACCATCGGTCGAGCCGTTGTCGCTCACGATCACCTCGAACGCGCCCTTGTAATCCTGAGCCTCCAGGGCCCTGAGCTGCACGTCCAAGTGCGGCAAGCCGTTGTAGACCGGCACGATGACGGAAACGAGACTGATCGGCATGGTTTAAAACTGTACTGGGTGCACTTTCGCATCGAGTCGCTTACCTACCGCGCAGTCGTTTTTCCAACGGCGTCGGGAAGGACGGTACGACGGCGGTGCCGTCGAGGAGTGTTGTGATCCGCTCGGCTTCGGCGGTGACGTCGGCGGTGTTGGATCCGATGTCCTCGAACAGTTCGGTCGCGACTTCGCCTGCCGGAGTGACTGCCCATCCGCCGACGATTCGGCCGTCGAGCCAGATGGTCGGACCGATGTTGCCGAAGGTGTCGAACAACGGTGGCTTGTAGTCACCGAGGTACCAGTCGCGGTGCTTCCAGCCCATCGGCG
The DNA here is from genome assembly GCF_002258225.1 of Rhodococcus sp. RS1C4. Classification (NCBI taxonomy): domain Bacteria; kingdom Bacillati; phylum Actinomycetota; class Actinomycetes; order Mycobacteriales; family Nocardiaceae; genus Rhodococcus; species Rhodococcus sp. RS1C4. Next base: position 70,662 of record NZ_NOXZ01000031.1, read on the forward strand.
TCGGGTCGAGGGCGGGGAGCAGCACGACGCCGCGCGCGCAGCCGGACAGGTCTGTATCCGGCAGCATGATGCCTTCGCCTGCGGTCAGTTCGACGGCGACCGTGTCGATGGCTGCCGCCGCCGCACGTGTCTGGGTCTTGTTCCATCCGGTCCACCATTGGATGTCGTCCATGGTGGCCGGACCGAACACTTCGAGCCACCTGCGCACGAGTTCTCGGCGACTGTCGGTCTCGTCGACGGCGGGGATGCCGCCTGGCCACCAGTGATCGATCGGAGCCCATGCGTGCCGCCGTGACGTCCAGGCGCCGCGAGGTTCGACCCTCACCATTTTTCCTTCGGCTGCCGTCATCACCAGGACTTCGGAGGTGACGTAGCGCCTGACGTCGTACGATTTGTCGGTCGTGGGCAGAAACGCGGTCTTGAGCAGTGGAACCGCGGCGGACAACTCGGCTCCCGTTGCTGTGCCGACGGCCTTCAGGCGTGTCTCGGTCTCCTGTTCGACCTGCGCGATCCATGCCGCGGGGTTCTCGACCACCGGATCGGTCGGTCCCTTCTCGACTTGGGTGAGCAGCCGTTTGCGCATCGTTCGTGCGACGCCGAGACTCGCTGCGGCATGGACGAGCGGTAGGTCGTCGTGTGCGAGAACGAACAGCGTGCGGCGCATCGCCATCGAGCGGACCAATGTCCGACGCTCGTACATCGCGGCGCGGACGTCGTCGATGCCCAGCGACCGGGCACGCGCGAGAACGGACAGGTAGACCGTCGCCGGATCGGTGGCGTGCAGGGCCAACACGGACTCGACGACGGCCTCCGGCGTCGATGCCGCCGCGAACTGCCGTGACACCAACCGGGCGCGGCGTTGTGCATCGGTGATCTTCATCCGAACAGTGTGCCTCGCGGGGCCGACATGGCACGATCCGTGCGTGGACGAATCGCAGAACTTGAAGGATCTCGCGCGGCTGCGACGCGTGCGCGACCGGATGGATCGCGACTACGCTCAGCCGCTGGACGTCGAGGCGTTGGCGCGCGGTGTGCACGTGTCGGCCGGCTACCTGAGTCGGCAGTTCAAGCGTGCCTACGGCGAATCTCCTTACTCGTACTTAATGACTCGCCGGATCGAACGTGCAATGGCGCTGCTGCGACGAGGAGATCTCTCGGTCACCGACGTGTGCTTCGAAGTGGGGTGTTCCTCGCTCGGCACGTTCAGCACGCGCTTCACCGAGCTGGTGGGAATGTCGCCGAGCGTCTACAAGCGACGTGCGGCCGGAGACGCGGCAGGCATACCGTCGTGCGTCGTGAAACAGGTGACGAGGCCGATCAGAAGCGGCGCACGCCGATGACGTGTCGAGATGCTCGCCCGTACAGCTCCGTCTACAACTCGATTCCGGTTGCCTCCACCACCGTCGACCACAGGGCATCCCTGGCGTCGGGGGAGTCCTTGCGCCACGACGGGTAGTGGGTCGGCCGAATGGCTCGGTCGTGCCAGAACTTTCCGGTGCTGGTGAGCGCTTCGTCGCCGGCGGCGAGCCAGACGATGGTGTCCGCGCCTTCGTCGGGTGTGCGGAGGATGGGTTTCATGACCGTGCCGAACATCGGAATCGAATCGGTCACTCCCGGTGTCGCGGCCCAGCCGGGGTGCATGCTGTGCACCACCGGATCGTGTTCTTCGGTCATTCGCTGAGCCAGCTGCTCGGCGACGACCACCTGCATACGTTTGGTGCGGGCGTACGCCGTCATGCCGGAGTACTTTCCGGAGGCGAACTCGAAGTCGCGCGTGTGCAACGGCACCGGATACATGCCGCCGCTGGAGACGAAGACGACTCGGGATCCGGCGTCGAACAGTTCCCTGGCGCCGACGGTCAGGGCGACGGGGCCGAGGACGTGGGTCGCGAATGCGGCCTCGTGGTTCTGTGCTGTCGACGTGCGCTCCTCGGGCATGACGCCCGCACAGTGGACGATGGCATGCAGCCCGGTCAGCTCCGACGTCAGGTCCGTCACCAGCCGTGCGACGGAATCGAGATCGCTGACATCGCATTCTCGGACGACGATCGACGCTTCCGATGCAGCTGTCTTGATGATCCCGGCGGACTTCTCGAGTCTTTCGGCCGATCGCCCGACGAGGTGTACCCGGGCGCCGAGTTTCGCGAGGGACGTCGCTGTGGCGGCCCCGAGCCCGGAGCTGCCGCCGGTGACGACGACGTCGATCGGTTCGGGAAACGGTGCCGGGTCCGACGCCCAGAACCTGCTGCGCACCGTCGACCCGATGCGGGAGTAACCGGGTACGACGGTTCGATCGAGGACGGTGTCGAGGATGCGCGTCACGGAGACCATGCGTCCTTCGTACCCCACCGTGTCATCATGCAAGCATGGTTCTCTCCGAGGAGGCACGCGATCTGCTCGCGGATCTACCTGCGCACAGACGTCAGACGTTCGAGCTGCGTCTGCAGCAGTGGGGGCCGGATCTGCTCGACGCGGTGACCGCGCTGTATTCCGCACCGGACGACGTGGCGTCGGCTCTCGTCACCGTCGCGGCCCGGGGGTTCGCCGCGCGGTCCGACGAGTTGCACCGGCTCGACGAACGCAGGTTGTTGCAGCCGGACTGGTTCCAGCGGCCGAACATGTTCGGGTACGCCTGCTACGTCGACAGGTACGCGAAGACGTTGAAGGGCTTGGGGGACAGGCTCGATCATCTGACCGACCTGGGGGTCACGTATCTGCACATGATGCCGTTGCTGAAGCCTCGTCCCGGTGACAACGACGGCGGATATGCCGTCATGGACTTCTCCTCGGTGCGTGAGGATCTCGGTACCAACGAGGATCTGGCGCAATTGGCCGCCACGTTGCGTAGCCGCGGAATCAGCCCCGTCGTCGACCTGGTTCTCAATCACGTTGCTCGCGAACACGACTGGGCGGTCGCCGCGCGCGCAGGTGACGCGAAGTATCGTGACTACTTCCTGATCTATCCCGATCGCGACACTCCCGACAGGTTCGAGCGCACCCTGCCCGAGGTGTTCCCGGACTTCGCGCCCGGTAGCTTCACCGAGGTCGACGGCGAATGGGTGTGGACGACGTTCAACGAGTGGCAGTGGGACCTGAACTGGGCGAATCCCGCCGTGCTGCTCGAATTCGCCGAAGTAGTGGTGCATCTGGCGAACCTGGGAATCGAGGTGCTGCGCCTCGACGCCATCGCATTTCTGTGGAAGAGGCTCGGGACCAACTGTCAGAACCAGCCGGAGGTGCACGCCGTCACGCAGGCGCTGCGGGCGACCTGCCGGTTGACCGCTCCTGCGACGTTGTTCAAGGCCGAGGCCATCGTCGGGCCCCGCGAACTCATGCCCTATCTGGGCGAGGGGCGCCATGCGGGACGCGTGTCGGACATCGCCTATCACAACAGCCTGATGGTGCACGTGTGGTCGATGTTGGCGTCCGGCTCCACCGATCTGGCCCGGCACGCGCTCGCTGGGTTGCCGCCGACACCGCCCGGCGGTACCTGGGTGACCTATGTCCGCTGTCACGACGACATCGGCTGGGCCATCGATGATTCCGACGCCTCCGCCCGGGGTGTCACCGGCGTCGGGCATCGGCAGTTCCTCGCGGACTGGTACTCCGGCGAGTTCGACGGATCGTGGGCGGAAGGGCTTGTCTTCCAACACAACAGGGAGACCGGTGATCGGCGGATCAGCGGCACGGCCGCGGCCCTCACCGGTCTCGGCCCGTCGAGGAAGGATCCCGCGGGCGGGTTCGCGCGCATTTTCCTCGCGCACGCCGTCGTCGCCGCATGGGGAGGCATTCCCGTCGTGTGGAGCGGCGACGAGATCGGGTCACCGGGCGACCCCGAGTGGGCGTCGGAGGACGGACACTCCGCCGACAACCGCTGGGTTCACCGGCCGCGGATGACCGACGCCGACCGAGCCCGCCGCCACGAACAGGGCTCCGACGCCCAACGCGTTTTCGACGGTGTAGCTCACATCGCACGTGTCCGAGCCGGCCTGCCGATGCTTCATTCCGAGGCTCCGACGCGGGTCCTCACCGACGCGGACATCGACGACGGCCTCCTCGTCGTACAGCGTCGACACCCGAGCGGGACTCTCGTCGGTGTCTTCAACGTGACTGCCGATCACCGACCACTCGCCCGTGCCCGGTTGGCGGACCTGGGGTCGGTCGATGTCCGCGAAGTGCTGTCCGGCCACGATCTGGCAGAGCACGGACTGCACGATCCCGGCGGAACGCTGTGGGTCCCGCCGTACGCCGCGTGGTGGATCGTCTGAGAATCGGCGAAGAGGCGCAGGCGTTATATCCCTGTTACCCTGCCTCCCGAAGGTCGTCGGATTCGGACGTTAGGGACTCGTTGATGTTTTCTCGTGCTCGTAGCTCGGTCGGCGTGCTCCGGGGGCTGCGCTCCCGCCTGCTGTTGGGTCTCGTCACCGTGCTGGTCGCTGCATTCGGCGCCACCTTCGTGGGGACGGGTGTTGCGCAGGCCGATTCCGCTCTGGTCTACGTCCACTCGGATGCAATGAACAAGGACATCCCCGTCAAGGTCCTGAAGGCTGCAGGTGAGGGTCCTGCTCCGACGATCTACCTGCTCGACGGCCTGCGCGCGCCGGACGACAACAACGGCTGGCTCATCGAGACCGACGTGGAGCAGTTCTTCGCCGACAAGCACGTCAACGTGGTCATCCCGTTCGGTGGCGGCGGAACGTTCTACACCGACTGGGAGCGCCCCGACCCCAAGCTGGGCGTCGTGAAATGGGAGACCTTCCTGACGCAGGAGCTGCCGCCGGTCATGTCCGCGCAGTTCGGCAGTGACGGCGTCAACAATGCAGTCGCCGGTCTGTCCATGAGCGGCACCTCCGCGCTGAACCTGGCCGCGAACCACCCCGACTTCTACAAGGCCGTTGCATCGTTCAGCGGCTACCCGACGGCCAGCAGCCCCGGCTACGCGCAGGGCATCCAGGTGTCGGTCGGCGAGATGGGCGGCAACGCGCGCAACATGTGGGGCGCATGGCCGTCGGCGTCGTGGCTCGCCAATGATCCGCTGCTCAACGTCGGCAAGCTCCGCAACACCAAGGTGTTCGTCTCGGCCGGTACCGGTTCGCCGTTGACCGACCCGACCGTCAACCCGGTCAGCGCCAGCTTCGACCCGGTCAAGTTCGCACAGATGGTTCCACTCGAGACTGCGTCGGGTCTGTCCAGTCGCGCCTACGTCGGAGCTCTCCGCGCAACCGGCAACAACCCGGAGGTGCGCATCACCGGAGTCGGAACGCACTGGTGGAACTTCTGGGAAGAGCACCTGAAGGACGCGTGGTTCACCACCTTCGCACCGTCCCTGGGACAGTAGGCATTCCCTCGTATTAGCGTGCACGCATGACTGCACCCAAGATCGAGGTCGACTACACCGTTCTGGACTGCCCGGACCCGGCTGCACTCGCCGGGTTCTACGCGAAGGTTCTCGGATGGAAGCCCACGAGTGACGACGGCGACTGGGTCGTGATTCAGGGACCGGGGGAACTTCGCCTCGCGTTCCAACGAGCCCCCGAGTTCACACCGATCGACTGGCCGTCCGACGGCATCAAGATCCACCTGGATTTCGTCGTCGACGACATGAAGGAAGCCGAGGACTACGTTCTCGAAATCGGCGCGACGAAGGTCGAGGGCAACGAGAACCACCCCGGCTTCGCCGTGTTCCGGGATCCTGTCGGCCATCTGTTCTGCCTGTGCCGCAGAGGGTGACTACTATTCGCGCATGAGTTCCTTCCTGGTACAACGCACTACGGTGGTCAACGCGTCGCCGGACAAGATCCACCCGTTGATCAACGACTTCCGTGAGTGGCGTACCTGGTCACCGTGGGAAGGCGCCGATCCTGATCTGTCACGGACCTACACGGGTCCGAGCAGTGGCGTCGGCGCCTCCTACGCCTGGTCCGGCAACCGCAAGGCAGGAGCGGGATCGATGACGATCACGGATTCGAAGCCGGGGCAGATCGTCGTCCTCGACCTGGTGTTCACCAAACCCTTCAAGGCGAAGAACGTCACCACGTTCACCATCGACCCGGGCGCGAACGGATCCGAGATCACCTGGTCCATGACCGGCGAGAACAACCTCTTCTTCACTCTTCTCGGGAAGATCTTCCCGATGGACAAGGTCGTGGGGAAGGACTTCGACAAGGGTCTGGCTCAGCTCAAAGCACGGGCGGAAGGTCAGGCGACCAGTTCGTGACTGCGGGGTGACCGATGATCGGCGTGCACCTGCAGCCACTGCGCGAGTAGCTGGCAGCCGGTGAGGCCGCTTCCGTCGACATCTGCGGCGTCGAGCGGTTCGGTCGCGTACGCGATGTGGCGGTCGCCCGACGGATTGGCCACCGACCAACGACGCCACGCCAGGGTCTTCGGAAGGTACCCCGAAAGTTCCCGCAGGGCGACGCGTACGCGTCGGGCATCCTTTCTCCATTGCCGCGGCGAGAAGCTGGTCTTCGACGCGTTCTGAAAACCGTTGGTGCGGATGAGATGCCACACCTGTCGAAGCCACAACCGGGTCGTGCGGAACGACATCCACCTCGTGAGATCGGCGATGTCGCGGATGTAGCTGTCCTCGCTGGCGTTGCAGATCATGTCGTGTGGGTGCCCGATCCACATCGTCTCGACCTCGGCCGGTACGTTCGGGCCGACGCCCGCGACTCCGCGACCGGTACAACCGTCGACGGCACCCGCGGGTTGCTGAGGATCGGAGATCAGCCCCGCTGCCGTCACCGTGGGCAGGTGGATCGCCCCGGAAGCCATCTGTCCCAGAACTTCGCGGATGACCGAGCAGCCCTGCGAGTAGCCGATCAGTGCGACCGGGCCTGGGGTCGCTTCGACGGCAGCGATGAGTCGGCGGACTCCCAGTGCGGTGCTGTGCCGATAGCTCAGCCCACCGACCGCGACGGGACCGTACGACGCCGGGTATCCCACCCATCGGCAGGCGAACCGATCGTCCAGCGCGCCGGTGACGTGGCCGAGCAGTCCCGTGACGAAAGTACGGTGGTCGTCCGGTCGGGACTCTCCGGTTCCACCTACGGCGAGAACGGTCAGCTGGGTCATGTCCTCGACTATGACGCGGCATTCTGTGAAATCTCTGGGAAGACGACCGCTACCGGGCGCAGCTCCGGCGAAGCGCGGTCGAGACCTCGTCGATCGCGCGGTCCAGGAACGAGCAGTAGACGTCGGGATCCGGCATCGCCGACGCCGCCGATGTCACGCTGACGGTCACGGCGTCGCCGATGCCGTGGACTCCGTGCGTGAGGCCCATGATCGGAGACAGCGCGGGGAAGCCGGCGGTGAAACGAACCGGTCCGCCACCGACCTCGAGGTCCGCGGCACCACGCGCGACGCTCGACAGGACCGTGTTTCCGGTGACCGTGTCCGGAACGGCGGTGGCGTCGAACTGGCGGACACCCCAGTGCAGCAGTACAGCTGGAACGGCTTCGGATGCGAGCGACTGAGCCTCGGCTGCGGGATGGGCTGCGCGGCGACGACGAGCCTGCAGTGACTCGGAGATGGCGTGCGCTCGGGCGGCGAGATCGGTGATGTCGGGGCGTAGGTCCACTCCGGCATTGCCGAAGTGGTTGCGCGCCCGGCGTTCACCGTGCTTGCCTAGTGTCGCCTCGGCACCGAGCTCGGGAGGTACCGGGTCTCCGTGGTGTGCGAGGTAGCGTTCCAGGGCGAGTGATATCGCGGTTGCGGCACCGACCGTGACGCTGATGCCCGGGGCGGTGAAGTCGCTGCGATCACGAACGAGGCATCGCACGGACGTGCGGCCCGCCGGTGCGACGTTGACTCGGATCCTGGGCCTACCCGGCGCAGAAGCGGGGACGGTTCCCGCGGCGGTGTCGGCTGCCAGTTGTCGTTCGAGATCGTATGCGCGAGTAGCTCTTCGGAAGAATTCGCGCGGGCCGATTCGGGTCCGGTCGGCGATGGGGGCCGGCGCGGACCGGTCGTCTCCGAAGAGTCTTCGGGCCAGGCTCGACGCGACACGGCCGTCGCCGAGCGCATGTGAGATCTGCAGTATCGCAACGAGTGCCGGGCCGTCGCACCGCGGAGCGCCGGTGACGCCACCGACAAGGTGCAGACGCCAGACGGATCGGTGGGGGTCGAGCTGATCGGTGAATGCCTCGGCAACGGTGTCGAGGCAGTCCCTCCACGTGCGGCCCGTCTCCCGGATGTGTACGAGGTCCGTTGTGTCGGGTGCCCGAAGAAGACTCGGATAGCGAAGCGAGAGTGGGAAATCGACGATCCGCATACCGAGGTCGCTGATCTGTTCCGCGCGGCGCAGCAGTTCTTCGCGGACGGACTCCGCAGGCGAGTCGGTGTCGAAGCAGTACAACAGAAATTGATCGTTGGGAATCTTCGCGGACATCCAGTACGTCTGGGCATCGGTGGGATGCAGACGAACGGTCACCTGCCGAGACCAGCTGCGGCAGGTGACCGGTGCGTGGACGACGTGAGAGACGTCAGGCTACGTTCACCAGCCCGACCGTCGGGAAGAAGAAGCAGCTCTTGTCGCTACCGTCGACTGCCTTGTGGTTCACGGTGCCGAAGACCGCGGCGAGTACGGTGCCGGCGCCGGTCTCGACCGGGACGGCCCGCGCGCCTGCAGCGGGCAGCACGGCGAGTGCGTCGGTCAGTGGTCCGCGAACCAATTCCTTGACGGCCGGGTTGACGTCGAGGTTGTCCAGAATCGACTGCACCAGAGTCGATGTCGCGCCGCCGAAGTCCGCGAAGCCGCCCTTCAGGGTGTTGACGTTGAACCACGCCACCTGCATGCCGCTCTTGTCGCCGGAATCGTCGACGATGCCTGCCGGAACGAATGCGAACAGTGTCTCTCCGGCCTCGGCCGCATTGAGTGCCGGCAGCGGGACGGGCGAGGGGATGGTCAGGTTGGGCCACGGGCCTGCGGCCCCGCCTGCCACACCGGGCACGATGCCGAGCGGTGCGCCGGGCGCGGCGGCGCAGTTGATTGCAGCCGTCGGGTAGAAGAACGGCGTGATGCCGACTTCAGTCAGAATGCCGTTCACCGTGTCGAGTGCAGCGAGCGGATTGGCGCCGGTCGGTTCGGCGACCTCCGTGCGAGTCGCCGCGATGGCGTCGGCAGCAGCCTGGGACACGGCATCGAGAGCTGCGGGTGCAGGCGACGCGGGGCCGGGATCGGCCGCCGCGGTCGCGGGAACCGCGAGTAGAGCCGCGCACGACAATGCGACGGTTCCCGCTAAACGGCTGAGGCGACGAGACATATGTGACTCCTGGGACTCATGAGGTTAAAGTTACGAATGGGGTGATAGGACCACAATTCTTACGAAGTTCTCAAGCCCAGGAGTTCACGGTTATGCAATTGCAACGTCCGCCTACGCGGAGTTCGGTGCGTCAGCTTGCGTTGATTCCGTAGTCACGCACAATGCCGGCGAGGCCGGAGGCATAACCCTGGCCGATAGCTCGGAACTTCCATTCCTGGCCGCGGCGGTAGAGCTCGCCGAACACCATCGCGGTCTCGGTGGAGGCGTCTTCGGTCAGGTCGAATCGCGCGAGTTCACGACCGTCGGCCCGGTCCACGACACGAATGAATGCATTGATGACCTGGCCGAAACTCTGCCCCAACGCGTCGGCGTCGTGGATGGATACCGGAAAGACGATGGAATCGATCTGCGGGGACAGTGCGACGAGGTCGATGTCGATCGACTCGTCGTCGCCCTCACCTTCACCGGTGCGGTTGTCGCCGGTGTGCTCGATGGCGCCGTCGGGGGAACGGAGATTGTTGTAGAAGACGAAGAACTGATCGCCCGCGGACTTCTTGTCCGCGCCGAGTCCGATGGCGCTGGCGTCGAGGTCGAAATCCCCGCCCGTCGTGCTGCGCACATCCCAGCCCAATCCGATGGTCACGGCAGTCAGGTTCGGGGCTTCCTTCGACAGCGATACGTTTCCGCCCTTGGCCAGGGTGACGCCCATTCACTTACTCCTTCATTCGTAGATGAATTGCCTGCTCTCCACAGTAGGTGGTGAAGAGAGGGGAGGGTGTGACTAGCGATGCTGGAGTGATTGTGGTGAAATACCGAAACCGAAAAAGTTATCAGGGCGGCCGGCGTGCGCGTCGGCGACACGCCGAGCGAAACTATCGATCTGGGGACTTACGTGCACGTATCGCGTCGAGACTTGTTCAAGTACGCCGCTGTGGGATCGGCGGCCGCCGTCGGTCTGGCCGCAGTGTCCACCCAGGCGGCACGCGCCGACGGGCTGGGGACGTTGATCGATTACTCGGGCGGGGTTCCGTCGCCGGAGTCCATCCGCGCTGCCGGGCACCTGGGCGCGATCAGATACGTGTCGGACCGTAGGCCGGGAGCCGAATGGATGCTCGGCAAGCCCATGAAGCGTGACGAGGCGGACGCCCTCACCGAGGCAGGCCTCGAAGTGGTGTCCAACTACCAGTTCGGCAAGGGCGAAACCTCGGACTGGAAGGGCGGATTCGCGGCCGGCGTCAAGCATGCGAAGCGCGGCCTCGAACTGCACCGAGCAGCAGGGGGACCGGAGAATCGCCCGATCTACGTCTCCATCGACGACAACCCCACCGCGGTGCAGTTCGCGACCCTGATCGCGCCGTACATCCTGGGCTGGGAATCGATCGTCGGCCCGGAGAACACCGGCATCTACGCCAATTCGCCCACGATCGAACTGGCGTCCATCGCCGGGCTCGGTCAGTGGTACTGGCAGCACAACTGGGGCACTCCGAAAGGATTCCGCCACCCGGCTGCGCATTTGCATCAGGTTCAGATCGACAAAGCGAAAATCGACGGAATCGGCATCGACCTGAATGTAATTCTGAAGCCCGATTACGGCCAGTGGTCGTTGGCCTGAACCGGAAAGAATTCCGCAATGAATCTCATCGATGTCATTTATTCGATCGCGGCGTATTTTTATCAGCTACTCTCGGATTCGCTCGGCTCCTGATTCGCTGTCGTTCTTCCGAACAGCAGAATCAACGACACGACGGCCAATGCTGCGACCGCCGCAGAGAACACGACACCTGCGGTGACCAGACCCCACGCCGTCGCTGCAGCACCTGCGCCGATGACGGGGACAGAAATGGCGATGTAGAGGACGACGAACAGCGTCGACGTCACCTCGGCGCGGCGGTCCGGGGGTAGTTCCTCGGTCACCGACGCCAATCCCTTGCTGAACGTGATGCCCTGACCGATGCCGCACACCACCGCGGCGACCAACAGTACGGGCAGGGATGCGGTGGCCAGAGCCAGGCACAGAGCGCCGACGCCGACGATCAGCGTGACGCACCCACCGCGTAGTGCGACGGTGGTGTCGAGACCGCGCAGGGCGATCTGCGCGGCCGCCGAGGACGCGAACGTCACGAAGACGACGGCGCCGACGACGGCGTGGTTCTGCACTCCCAGAATCTGCGTGACGAAGCCGGGGGAGACGCCCGTGAACAGCCCGAGAACGGCGAAGCCGGCGAACCCACCGATCGATGCCCGGACGAACGTGGCCCGGACCGGGCCGGGCACGGACAACCTCTGCATGTGCGGACGCGCTCCGGGCAGCACGGTCACCGGCTCCGGAGTCAGGAACACGGCGACGCCTGCGACCGCCAGCAGGACGAGGTTCACGACGAACGTCAGCTGCGTCGGCTCGGGGAGGTACTCGACCAGCAGTCCCGCCACGAGCGGTCCGAGCCCGAGTCCGCCGATGTTCGCTGCCGTGGCTATCGCGGGAGCCCGGGACTTCCACGTCGAGGCGCTCGAACCTGCAGGCCTCGGACGTGGATCGGGAGCCAGTTCCACCAGGGTGACCGTGGCCGTGCCGACGAAGATGCCCGCGGACAGGCCGGACAGGACACGTCCGACGAGAAGGGCAGCGAGGGACCCGGCGAAGACGAACACCAGTGCGCTGGCGATGCCGAGCGCAATGCCTGCAAGCAGGAGCGGGCGCCTACCCAGCGAATCGGACCAACGTCCGAACGCCAGGAGGGCGGCGAGGACGCCGAGCGCGTACGCCGCGAAGATCACGGTCACGACGAACACCGAGAACCCGAACTCGGCCTGGTACAGCGAGTACACCGGGGTGGGCATCGTCGTGCCCATCATCGCGATCGTGAACGCGTAGGTGATCGCTACGAATGCAACAGGTTTGCTCACCAGCAAACCTTAGTGGGCAATGCCGGCCAGGGAACGACCAGGCTCGGTCGATCAGGGAACGAACACGGTCCCGATGGTCGGCAGGAATCCGCACGTGCGTGCCGGAGCGGCCGGATCTTCCTTGGACTGCGTCGTGATGGAACCCGAGACGACGGCGAGCACGCGGCCGGGGCCGGTGTCGGCGATAGCCGAGACGGTGGCCGGTCCGTCCGGGTTGATGTTCGATGCCCCGGTGAGTTCCGTGGTGCCTGTTCGACGGTTGTCGAGGTTGAGCCACGTGACCGTCAGCGGAGCTTCCTGGACCTGCGCGATGGGCGCGGTGCCGAGCGCGGTGAAGACGAAACCTGCCTGGCCGGCGGGCGGACCGGGAGGGGGCAGCGTTGCCGGGCCGGGTACTGCGAGTGCTGTGCCGACCGAGTCCGCGCTGTCGGAGATGCATCCCTTACCGATGGTGGGGTACAGGAACTGCGCGATGACCGGACCGTCCGCGGGAGGAAGCTCCGGGCCACCGCCGCCGGAACCGTCGAGGAACGTGATGACCCGCTCGAGGGTGGACTTGACCTGATCCGGCAGAGCCGAGTTCTCGAGGAGCGCGCGCGCCTGGGCGAGAAGATCCGCCTGAGGTGCGGCGGCGACATCCGTCGGACCGGCTGCAGCGCCGAGAATGGCCGGCGCGAACGAGGCGAGAGCTTCGATCTGTGCGTAATCGGGAAGCGGCTGATCCGGAGTAGGGAGGAAGAAGGGAGGTACCTGCGTCCCGGGAGTCGGGGACTCGGGAGCGGTGGGGGCCTGCAGTGCAGGTTCGGCCGATGCGGTGGCCGGCACTGCCAGCGCGGCAGCGATTGTCACAGCCACTGCGGTGACGGTCCTGCGCGTTACCCCGTTACGAAGCACTTGATTTCCCCATCCTCATCGAAAGCGGGCCGTGGAACTGTTGCTGGCTCGAGGGGTCACTCTATGTATACGGCCCATCGTTGTACAGCCGATGCCGATGCCAGACTGCCACCGTAGATTAGCCTGTTACAGAAGTGAATAGTGTTACTGGTGATGAAACTGTTATTTGTGACAACCCAACACGAGGCCGCGGAATTGTTGTGAACGGCTGTTTCGGAACCGGATCCGGCGGCCTATAGGCTCAGGCGTCAATCGCGGTCGAATCGAACGGGAGCAGTTACTTCAGTGAACCCCCCGCCCCGTCTGTCGCTCCTCCGGCTCGCACCTCTCCTGCTGGCTGTGTCGGTGATCGCGCGTCTCGTCTGGGCGTTCGCAACCGAGAACGGCATGAACCTCGTCGACCTGCACGTCTACGTCGACGGATCCGCGGCGCTGCTGCGGGACGACCTCTACGACTTCACGTATTCCGAAGAGACTCCGGACTTTCCGCTTCCGTTCACGTATCCGCCGTTCGCGGCACTCGTGTTCTTCCCGCTGCACTACCTGCCCTTCACGTTCGTCGGCGTGTGCTGGCAGCTCGCGACGATGGCCGCACTGTGCCTGCTGATCAAGCTCGCACTCGAGATGATCCTCGGCGACGACGCGGCAACCGTGCGACCCGCCATGGCGTGGACCGCGCTGGCTCTGTGGACCGAACCGGTACGCACCACGCTCGACTACGGGCAGGTCAACGTCTTCCTCGCCCTGGGGGCCGTGCTCGCGGTACGCAGCTCCAGATGGTGGGTCGCAGGCGGCATCGTCGGTTTCGTCGCCGGCATCAAGCTGACGCCCGCGATCACCGGACTGTTCTTCCTCGCAACCCGACGATGGAAGGCCGCTGCATTCTCGGCCGTCGCGTTCGGGGCGACTGTCGCCGTCAGTTACGCGGTCCTCGGACACCAGGCGGGCACGTACTTCACGACTCTGCTGGGCGACGCCGACCGCATCGGTCCCGTCGGATCGGTGTGGAACCAGTCGCTCCGAGGGGCGATGAGCCGCATCGCGGGATACGACGTCGAATCGTCCGTCGCCTGGATCGCCGGCGTACTGGTGATCGCTGCCCTCGCGGTCGCTGCGTGGCGGGCGCTGCCCCCCGGTGACCTCCTCGGCACGCTGATCATCGTCCAACTGCTCGGGCTCGCCGTCTCGCCCATCTCCTGGTCCCATCACTGGGTCTGGGTCATGCCGATGCTCGTGTGGTTGCTGCACGGCCCCGACCGCCGACGAATCGGAACCCGCATCGTCGCCGGATACTGGCTGCTCACGACGCTCGTCGGAGTGCCGTGGATACTCAGCTTCTTTCAGGAATCGATCTGGCTGGTCTCCCGGCCCGGAGTGCTCGCCTGGTTCGGTGCCGTCGACATCGTCGGAATCGTGCTTGTCTACGGCTGGGTCGTCTACCTCGGTCGAGATCGCCTGCGCGAGCAGTTGCTCAGTCTTCGGGCAGCAAGGCGTCGATCCGATGCGCCAGATCCACATCCTTCTGCGTGAGCCCGCCCGCCGAATGCGTCGACAGAGCGAACGTCAGCTTGCGCCATCGAATGTCGATGTCCGGGTGATGGTCGGCGGCCTCCGCGGCAGCCGCCACACTGGAGACGAACTCGATCGCGGACGGGAAGGTCGGAAGTTCGACGGTGCGGACGATCGACGAGTCCACCCGTCGCCACTGGGGGAGGGCGCGAAGGGCGTCGTCGACATCGGAATCGGAGAGTAGGTCGTCCATGACTGACGATGGTGGCACGAAGAAGCGTCTCGTGGTGGCAGGAGCGATCGTCTCCGACGGATTGTTGCTGCTCGCGCAGCGCTCGCGGCCCGCCGAACTCGCCGGCCTGTGGGAGCTTCCCGGCGGGAAAGTGGAGCCGGGCGAAACCCCCGAGGCGGCGTTGGCGCGCGAGCTGCGTGAGGAACTGGGCGTCGAGACCGCCGTAGGCGATGCGTTGACCGGTGATGTCGGTCTGGCCGAAGGCCGTGTGCTCCGCGCCTACCGCGTCGAGTTGATCTCCGGTAACCCGGTACCGCTCGATCACTCCGCGCTTCGCTGGGTGGATGCGTCGGCGCTGTCCACAATGGACCTCGTCGACGCCGATCGCGCCTGGGTCCCCGAATTGAGTGCCTTTCTCAGGCAGCCCGGGCCTTCTTGAGGCCCTTCTTCAAGTCCTTGCCGGTGGCGCCAGCATCTTCGAGTTTCTTCATACGCATGATGACGACGGGGCACTTCAAGCACCGTGTTTTCTTGCGGCAACACTTCTTCTTGGGCTTCAGACCCGAGATGTCCTTGGCCTTGACCTTGCCCATTTTGGTGGCTCCGCTTTGCTCGACTCGAAGGTGAATTCCTACCCAACAGTACTGCGTGGTGCAGGTCACCCTGTGCGAGCGGGTAAACTCGATCGGTCGCGAGAACCTCGCGGTGCAGCGCGCTTCTCTAGCGACATAAGCCCGCTAGCGAACAAGAGCCCGCATTCGACCCAGGAGAATTTTTCGCGTGAGCGCCCCAAGCAGTGCAGACAACATCGACAGCACCACAACCTTCCGCAACGTAGCCATCGTTGCACACGTCGACCACGGCAAGACCACGCTGGTCGACGCCATGCTGCGGCAGTCGGGAGCGTTCGAGGAACGCGCCGAACTCGTGGACCGAGTCATGGACTCCGGTGACCTCGAGAAGGAAAAAGGCATCACCATCCTGGCGAAGAACACCGCCGTTCACCGCCACAACCCGGACGGCACCATCACCGTCATCAACGTCATCGACACCCCCGGCCACGCCGACTTCGGTGGAGAGGTCGAACGCGGCCTCTCGATGGTCGACGGCGTCGTCCTGCTCGTCGACGCGTCCGAAGGCCCATTGCCGCAGACGCGCTTCGTGCTCCGCAAGGCGCTCGCCGCGTCGCTGCCCGTCATCCTGGTCGTGAACAAGACCGACCGTCCCGACGCGCGCATCGAAGAGGTCGTCTCCGAGAGCCACGACCTGCTGCTGGATCTGGCGTCGGACCTCGACGACGAAGCGTCCGAGGCAGCCGAGCTCGCCCTCGACCTTCCCGTTCTGTACGCCTCCGGCCGTGAGGGCAAGGCATCGAAGGTGCAGCCCGAGAACGGCAGCGCACCGGACGCCGAGAACCTCGACGAACTGTTCGACGTCCTCCTCAACTACGTTCCCGCGCCCAAGGGCAACGTCGACGCGCCGCTCCAGGCGCACGTCACCAACCTCGACGCGTCGGCCTTCCTCGGCCGCCTCGCGCTCGTCCGTATCCACAACGGCACGCTCAGCAAGGGCCAGACCGTCAGCTGGATGCGTGAAGTCGACGGCGAGCCCGTCGTCCAGAAGACCAAGGTCACCGAGCTGCTCAACACCATCGGTGTCGAGCGCGTCCCCGGCGAGAAGGGTGTCGCGGGCGACATCGTCGCTGTGGCCGGTTTCCCGGACATCATGATCGGTGACACCCTGGCCGACCTGGAAAACCCGGTCGCCCTGCCCCGCATCACTGTCGACCAGCCGGCCATCTCGGTCACCATCGGCACCAACACGAGCCCGCTCGTGGGACGCGTCAGCGGCCACAAGCTCACCGCTCGCATGGTCAAGAGCCGTCTGGATTCCGAGCTCGTCGGCAACGTCTCGCTCAAGGTCCTCGACATCGGTCGTCCCGACGCCTGGGAGGTGCAGGGTCGTGGTGAGCTCGCCCTCGCCATCCTCGTCGAGCAGATGCGCCGCGAAGGCTTCGAACTGACCGTCGGCAAGCCCCAGGTGGTCACCCGCCAGGTCGACGGCAAGATCCACGAGCCCTTCGAGGAGCTCACCATCGACACCCCCGAGGAATTCCTCGGCAGCGTCACCCAGCTCCTCGCGGCACGCAAGGGCAAGATGGTGCAGATGACGAACCACGGCGCAGGCTGGGTTCGGATGGAGTTCATCGTCCCGTCGCGAGGCCTGATCGGTTTCCGCACCGACTTCCTCACCGACACCCGCGGCACCGGTATCGCCAACGCCGTCTTCCACGGCTACGCACCGTGGGCAGGCGAGATCCGTGCACGCCACACCGGCTCGCTCGTCTCGGACCGCAGCGGAAGCGTCACCCCGTTCGCCATGATTCAGCTGGCCGACCGCGGAACGTTCTTCGTCGAGCCCGGCGCGGACACCTACGAGGGCATGGTCGTGGGTATCAACCCGCGTCAGGAAGACCTCGACATCAACGTGACCCGCGAGAAGAAGCTGACCAACATGCGTCAGTCCTCCGCCGACGTCATGGAGACCCTGGCCAAGCCGAAGAAGCTGGACCTGGAAATGGCCATGGAGTTCTGTGCAGGCGACGAGTGCGTCGAGGTGACCCCCGAGGTCGTTCGCGTCCGCAAGGTGCACCTCGACTCCAACGAGCGCGCTCGCGAGCGTTCGCGTAGCAAGTCCCGCGACAAGGCTGCTCTGTAATCAGCCTGTTTCGGTAAATTCTGGGCTGATGTCTCAGGTTCGAGCGTGGTGACCCTGCAGAGGGCCACCACGCTCGTGACAGGAGTGGAGCTCGAGGAGTGGACAGGTGCTGTGACGACGAAGGAGCGGCCATAGTGCGGCGGACGAAGAGTGGCATTGCAGTCGCAGCCATTGCACTGGCGTTGGCAGCCTGCACGGCCAATCCGCCGCCTCCCGTCGAGAGCGAACCCACTCCCGAGACCACGACGACCACTCCGGCGCCGACCGAAACCGGCGATCGGGTGGTCGTGGCCATCGACGACGTGGGGATCGGTTTCAATCCCCACCTGCTCTCGGATCAGTCGCCGGCCAATTCTGCTGTCAGTTCCCTCGTCCTACCGAGCCCCTTTCGTCCGATCGCCGATCCGAACGATCCGGCGAGCACCGTCTGGGCTCTGGATTCGACTGTCCTCGTGTCGGCCGAGGTGACGTCGCAGAACCCGTTCACGGTCAGATACCAGCTGCGCAACGACGCACAGTGGTCCGACAGTGCGCCGATCGCCGCCGAGGACTTCAGATACCTGTGGCAGCAGATGATCTCGCAGCCAGGCGTCGTCGATCCCGCTGGATACGCGCTGATCGAGGACGTCGCCTCGTCCGGTGGAGGCAAGACCGTCGACGTCACCCTGTCTCAGCCGTACCCGAACTGGCAGCGACTGTTCACCGACCTGCTGCCGAGTCATCTGCTCAAGGACTCGCCCGGCGGCTTCGAGACCGGCCTCAGCGACAACGTTCCCGTCTCCGGCAGTCAGTTCAACATCAAGTCCATCGACCGTGGGCGCGACGAAATCCTGCTCGAGCGCAACGACCGCTATTGGGGTGAGCCCGCCCTGCCGTTCCAGATTCTGCTTCGCCGGGGCGGAACTCCAGCTCAGCTCGCGGATTCGCTGCGTTCGGGCGACGCACAGGCTGCGCAGGTCCGAGCAGGAACGGCTACGGAAGCGCAACTGTCGGCAATCCCCGGTATTCGCACCGGCATTCGGTTCCAACCCCGCGTTCTGGATCTGACGCTGAACGGGCGCACGCCCGTGCTGGCCGACCCGGTCGTGCGGCGAGGGATGCTGGGTCTGCTCGACTCCTCGCTGTTGTCCACCGTCGCAGCAGGATCCGGATCTGCCGATCATCCTGCCCGTGCGCATCTGACCTCTCCGTCGGACACGCGCTACGACGCCACCGCGCCGGCTCCGATCTCTCGCGAGGCCGCGGTGACGCTGCTGGAACAGGCCGGGTACGTTCCCTTGGCCGACGGGTCTCTCGGAAAAGCCGGTGTGCCTCTCGATTTCGTGATCGGTGCCGTGGAGAACGACACGGTGTCGATCGCCGTCGCGAACACCGCGGCGGACCAGCTGTCCGGCGCAGGAATCAAGGCAACGGTCACTGCGCTGCCCGCGGAGGAGTTGTACAGCACCGCTCTGACCGACAGCGAGGTCGACGCGATCGTCGGGTGGTCCGCGGCCGGAGTGGATCCGGCAACCGTCATGGCGTCTCGATTCGGTTGCCCGGCAACGCAGACCGACGCGCCCGCGCAAGTGGAGACCGAGGGCGACGACGCGCCTCTGCCGTCACCGAGCAATCTGTCCGGGCTGTGTGTGCCGGAGCTCGAAGGCTCGGTGGACCGCGCGCTTCGAGGGGAACTACCGGTCGACCGCCTCGTCGCCGAAGCCGAGCCGAAGCTCTGGGAGTTGGCCGCGGTGCTCCCGATCATGCAGGATTCTTCCGTCGTCGCAGCGGGCACCGGCGTGGAAGGTGCGTCGTTGACCGGTCCCATCGAAACGGGGATCTTCGGCGACGCATCGAAATGGGTGAGGACACCGACCAAGTGAAACTGCTACTCGTTCACGCACATCCGGACGACGAGACCATCACCACCGGAGGCACCATCGCGCGTTACGCGCGAGCAGGCGTGGAAGTGACGGTCCTGACGTGCTCGCTCGGCGAGGAGGGCGAGGTCATCGGAGACACGTGGGCACACCTCGTGGTCGACGAAGCGAACCAGCTCGGTGGATACCGCATCCTCGAATTGGACAGGGCGCTGGCAGTTCTCGGTGCACAGCCTCCGAGATTCCTCGGTGGAGCAGGGAAGTACCGCGACTCGGGAATGGCCGGAACGGCGGCGGCGGCCAATCCGCGGGCGTTCGTCAACGCGAATCGAGACGAGGCGCTCGAAGCGATGCTGTCGGTGGTACGCAGTGTGCAGCCGGACGTGATCGTCGGCTACGACCCGGAGGGCGGCTACGGTCACCCGGATCACCAGCAGGTGCATTCTCTGGTGACGGAAGCGTTCGACCTGGCGGGAACGGACCACTATCCGGACGCGGGTGCGCCCTGCACGCCGAGGAAGTTCTACTGGACCGTCACCGGCGAGAAGCAGCTGCACGACGGTATCGACGCGATCGGCGAGGTGCCCGACGGTTGGAGGATGCCGGAGGACGGTGAACTCCCCTCGGTTCCGGAGAGTGTCGTGACGACGTCGATCGATGTGCGTGAGGTCTTCGACCTCAAGCGTGATGCCCTGCGTGCCCACGCCACTCAGGTGACCGTGGCGCCGTCGGGTGTCGAGTACGCGCTGTCCAACAACATCGTGCAACCCATCCTCGCCGACGAGCAGTACGTGCTGGTCCGCGGCGAGCCGGCGGACCTCGATTCGTCGGGTAGGGAAACGGATCTGTTCGCCGGCGTACTAGGATATGGCGTGAATCACTAATTTGATTGCATCTGGGGTGGGTCACACATGTACAACTGGATCGTGCAGGACGCCATAGTCGCGTTCGTCAACTCGCTCATGCCGGACTTTCCGCGGCAGGAAATGCTCTACCAGCAGGGACTGACCGATATCGCGTCGGCGCTGAGCAACCTACTGACCTCGTTGGGATACCCGCCGGTCTCCTGATCGATCTCGATACGTCAGTATTGGACGCATGATCTCGAAGGCCGCATCCAATGCTGTCGTCCTCGTGTCGAGGGCAACTCTCGCAGTACTGATCTTCGACGGTTTTCTGTGCGGCGTTCTGTCGATCCTGTTTCTTCCCACCTACCTCGGCTCGGTGCCGTTCCCGGTGAGTGCGCTCCTTGCCGGGGCTGCGAACGTTGCGTTGCTGTTCGCGGCCCGCAAGGTCGCCGAGGAACCGGTTGCCGTCGCGTCGCCGCTGATCGCGTGGTTCGTGGCCGTCCTGCTGTGCATGTTCGGTGGCCCCGGCGGAGACGTCCTGCTCCTGGCGGACTGGCGCACGGCGGTACTGCTTCTCGGCGGACTCGTTCCACCGGGTGTCCTGCTGTTCAGCTGGAGGCTGCAACGCCTCACAGCAGCCCCGCATGCTCACCCGCATCCCGGAGCACATTCTCGATCATCGTCGGGGTCAGCCTCCCGGTGAACGTGTTCTGCTGGCTGACGTGGTAGCTGCCGAACAAGCGGACGCCGTCGAGTTGGACGTGCACGCCGTGCCCGAACTTCGGCCGCGGTCGCGGGACTTCCCACCCGTTTCGTTCGAGCATCGGCAACAGTGATTGCCAGCCGAAGCCGCCGAGGACGACGATCGATCGCAGTGTCGGCTTCAGCAGGCGCAGTTCGATATCGAGCCACTTCTGGCACCGGTCACGCTCGGTGACCGTCGGCTTGTTGTCCGGGGGAGCACAGTGCACGGGAGCCGTGATCCGTACACCTCGTAGCTCGAGGCCGTCACCGATATGGGTCGACGTGGGCTGGTTGGCCAGCCCGACGGCGTGCAGCGCCGCATAGAGAAAATCTCCGCTTCGGTCGCCGGTGAACATGCGCCCGGTGCGATTGGCTCCGTGAGCTGCGGGCGCGAGCCCGACTATCAGAACGCGTGCATCCGCCGGCCCGAATCCAGGGACCGCTCTGCCCCAGTAGGTTTCGTCGCGGAACGCCGCCCGCTTCTCGACGGCCACCTTTTCACGCCAGTTCACCAGGCGTCGGCAGGCCCTGCACTGCGATACCGCCGCGTCGAGCTGAGGAATGTCTCGTGGGGTCATCGAGCCCACTTGTCACCGGCTCCCGGAGTCACCGCCTCGACGAGTGACCACGCCTGGTCGACGGGTACGTCGAGGATTTCGTAGTGCCCGACACCTGCGGGAGTCGCGGCGACGATGGTCGCGACCCCGGCGCGGCGCTGGAAGAAGCTCTGGCGCACGGTCCACCCGATGATTCCTGCAGCCTCGAGGCTGTGGCGCTTGCGATCCAGCGAACCGTGCTGCGTGATCAGCCAACCCGGTAGAACGGCGTGGCCGAGACCCCGACAGCGGTCCCAGGCAACCAGGAGTGCGCCGACGAACAGAACGGCCAGTGCGGCCCAGACGAGGATGGGGATCGGTGCACCTGCATACTCCGCGACGCCGACGCCTGCTGCGACGACGGCGACAGGTAGCACCGCCCGTGTGTAACGCCGACGCTGTGCAGCCGGGCCGTGCACCACCAAAGGTTTTCTGGCGTCCCCGTGAAGTCCCGCGTCACCGAGGACGACGGTCATCATTCGTCTGGCTTCGACAGCGGGAGCCTGGGGGAGCAGCAGTGACGACTCCTTCTTCTCCGCACTGACACCGGTCATGATGGCGTCGAGCTTCGCGCCTTTCGCGACCCGCAGCAGCAGCGGCTCGGACAGTGACGTCCCGCGCAGACGTTTACGGTCCAGTGTCGTCGACCGGGTCCTCAGCAGTCCGTGTGCGACGTGCAGTCGAGTGCCGTCGTCGGTGACCGTCAGGTTGCCGTACGCGATCAGGTAGCGGACGCAGGCGAACACGCTCGCTATCGCCAGCAGGACGAGGAGTCCGACCACGATCACCACTGCGATCCCGAATCGCTCGGCGGAGTCGATGCTGTCGGTGACGACCGAGGACTCGGTGATCGTTTCCGCGAATCCGTACTGGAACAGGACACCGATCGCTGCGGCGATGGTGACGACGCCGGTGAACGAGAACGGTGCATAGCGCACCCACGACGTCCGCCAGTGCGCGATCTCGTTCTCTGCCGGTGGCGCTTCGTTCGGAGAGTCCGGTCGTCTCGTGACTCGCTCGAGCAGCTCTTCGCGCAGGGCAGGTACGACCTTCGAGTCGAGTGCGTTCAGCTCGAACTTCTCACCCTTGCCCGCCTGCTGACCCGTGCCGATGCGCAGGATCGACAGACCGAGCACGCGGTGGAGCACACCGGCCTCGATGTCCACGGACCGAATGCGGCTGCGCGGCACCGACAGGAGCTTCTTCTGAAAAACGCCGGTACGCAGCTGCACGTGCACCGGGCCGATTCGGTAACTCGTGGTGAACCAGCGCAGAATCGCGAACACGACGACCACCGCGACGATGATCAAGCCCCACAGATGATTGCCGCTCTGACTACCGACGATGAACGACACCAGCAGGACCGGCAGAACCTTCACTGCCTCGTTGACCGGATGCACCAGCAGCATCCGCTTGTCGAGCCGCAACCACGGTTGCTGCTCTTCCTCGGCGAGAAGTTCGTTGCTCATGTGGCGTCGCCCAACGTCCGTCCCGCGATGTCGGTCAGCTGTGCGACGGTCTTGTCTGCAACCTCCTTGTCGAGGGCCGTGATCTTGACAGCACCCGCGGAGGACGCCGTCGTCACCGTCACCGTGGACAACCCGAGCAGGCGATCGATCGGACCACGCTCGGTGTCCACTGTCTGCACCCGGCTGATCGGGGCGACACGTCGCTCCTGGTTGAACCACCCCGTGCGGGTGTAGACCGCGGTGTCGCTGATCTCCCAGCGGTGCACTCGATACCGCCAGATCGGCGTCACCACGATGTCCAGTACCGCGAGCACAACCGACACCCCGAACACCGTGACGTGCGGCCACGTCGTCCACGTATCAACGACCACCGCCCACACGACCTGTGCGACGAACACCGGAATCCAGATCAACGTCGCATTGATCGCCCACAACTGCTTGGCACGGGGACTCGGACGCCACGCCGGGTCGGTCATCGTGATCATGCCTACAGACCCTATCCGCACACCCTGGCCGCGCGGGTTGTAGCGGGAGCGCGGGTTGCAACCTGCGCGGTGGAACGGAACGTGCGCGGGGAGTGCGGTGACGAGGGATGTTGCGCCGAGCACGTTTGCAGCGGGAAACCCCTGCAGGGTGATCCGGTCGTTGTCGTGACGATTCACCCGCGAAGCGGTCCCGGTGGCACGTCCGTGTGTCGGAGGAGCATGATCGACTAGTGACCATGTTGCCCGATCCCGTTTCCGTGCCGTCCGCAACAGAGAAAGCTTCCGCAGCCGAGAAAGCTCCTGCACCGTCCGCTATGCGTCGGGTGCTCCGGCGCGCGCGTGACGGTGTCAGCCTGAACGTCGACGAAGCCACTGTGCTGCTGCATGCTCGCGGTGACGACTTGGTGGACCTGATGGCGTCGGCGTCTCGGGTTCGCGACGCCGGTCTTCTTGCGGCCGGGCGGGAAGCCACCGTCAGTTATTCGCGCAAGGTGTTCGTGCCGATCACGCGGTTGTGCCGGGACAAGTGCCATTACTGCACGTTCGTGACGGTCCCGGGAAAGCTGAAGGCAGAAGGCCACGGGCTGTTCATGGATCCCGACGAGATCGTCGAGGTCGCTCGGCAGGGTGCGGCATTGGGCTGCAAGGAGGCGTTGTTCACGCTCGGTGATCGTCCCGAGGAGCGGTGGCCGGAGGCGAAGGAATGGCTCGATTCGCGTGGCTACGACTCGACGTTGGATTACGTGCGTGCCATGGCGATCAAGGTGCTCGAGGAGACCGGTCTTCTGCCGCACCTGAATCCGGGTGTGATGTCGTGGCAGGAACTCTCGCGTCTCAAGCCTGTCGCGCCGTCGATGGGCATGATGCTCGAGACCACGTCCCGTCGGTTGTTCGAGGAGAAGGGGCAGGCGCATTACGGCAGCCCTGACAAGGATCCCGAGGTGCGCTTGCGCACGCTGACCGACGCGGGCCGGTTGAACATTCCGTTCACCACGGGAATCCTCGTGGGTATCGGCGAGACCATCCGTGACCGCGCGGAGTCGATCATGGCAATCCGTAAGGTGCACAAGGCGTTCGGGCATGTGCAGGAAATCATCGTGCAGAACTTCCTCGCCAAGCCGGACACCGCGATGCGCCAGGCGCCGAATGCCGGCATGGAAGAGTTCCTCGCGACCATCGCGGTGACCCGGATCCTGCTGGGGCCGGCCATGCGAATTCAGGCTCCGCCCAACCTCGTCGAGGCAGCGGAGACGGCTGCGTTGCTGGGCGCGGGCGTCGACGACTGGGGCGGTGTGTCACCGTTGACGCCGGACCACGTCAATCCCGAGCGGCCGTGGCCGAATCTGGACACCCTCGCCGAGCTGAGCCAGGCCGCGGGATACACCCTCGTCGAGCGGACCGCGGCGCAGCCGCAGTACATCCTCGCCGGCGCGCCCTGGATCGATCCGAGGATCTCCGCGCACGTCAAGGCGCTGGCCGACCCCGAGACCGGGATGGCGCGCGAAGGCGTCATCCCGGAAGGGCAGCCGTGGCAGGAGCCGGACGAGGAGTGGGAATCGTCGGGACGTGTCGACCTGAACACCGAGATCGACACCGAAGGCCGAAACACCGACACTCGAAGCGATCTCGCGAACGCGTTCGGTGACTGGGAGTCGATCCGTGAGCAGGTTCGTGACCTGGCGGGCCTCGAGCGGGTCGACCGAGACCTGGTGTCGGCGTTGAATGCGGCGGAGAAAGACCCGGCAGGGCTGTCGGACGAGCAGTATCTCGCGTTGGCGACGGCCGAGGGCCCTGGCATGGATGCCGTTGCGGCGTTGGCCGACGATCTGCGCAAGCAGGTCAACGGAGACACCGTCACCTACGTCGTCAACCGGAACATCAACTTCACCAACATCTGCTACACCGGTTGCCGATTCTGCGCGTTCGCGCAACGTAAGGGCGACGCCGACGCCTTCACGCTGTCGACGTCCGAAGTCGCCGATCGTGCATGGGAGGCGCACGTCGCGGGGGCGAGCGAGGTGTGCATGCAGGGCGGCATCGATCCGGAGTTGCCGGTCACCGGCTACGCGGATCTGGTGCGTGCGGTGAAGGAGCGGGTGCCGTCGATGCATGTGCACGCGTTCTCTCCGATGGAAATCGTCAACGGGGCCTCGCGCGGCGGTCAATCGATCCGTGAGTGGCTGACGGAACTCCGGGCGGCAGGCCTGGACACCATCCCCGGCACCGCCGCCGAGATTCTCGACGACGAGGTCCGCTGGGTGTTGACCAAGGGCAAGTTGCCTGCAGCCGAGTGGATCGAGGTCGTCACCACCGCCCACGAAGTGGGACTGCGCTCGAGCTCGACGATGATGTACGGGCACGTGGACAACCCGTCGCACTGGGTCGGACACATGAACGTGCTCAAGAAGATTCAAGACAAGACCGGGGGATTCACGGAATTCGTGCCGCTGCCGTTCGTGCACCAGTCCTCGCCGTTGTACTTGGCGGGTGCGTCGCGTCCCGGCCCGACAAATCGGGACAACCGCGCTGTTCATGCGTTGGCGCGCATCATGCTGCACGGACGGATCGACTCCATCCAGACGTCCTGGGTCAAGCTCGGTATCACGGGAACTCAGGTGATGCTGAACGGCGGAGCGAACGACCTCGGCGGAACGCTGATGGAGGAGACCATCTCGCGGATGGCGGGCAGCCAGAACGGGTCGGAGAAGACCGTCGCCGAGTTGCACGAGATCGCTAACGGCATCGGGCGCCAGGCACGCGAGCGCACGACGACCTACGAACTCGTCGACCGTGTCCCTGCCGTGGAGCTGGTCTGACATGGAGGATCGCACCGTAGCGGCGGCTCTGGGGCGCGCCGTCGCCATCATCGACCCCGTACTCGACCTGCTGGCCCAACGGGACCCGGTGGGACTCAAAGGCAGAACGTTCAGGACATCGACGGACACCGACACGGCGCTCGACAAGGTTCTGGACACACTGGCGTCGGCGCTCGATGCGACCGACTTTCCGGGGACCAAGGGGTGGGAGGCTCTCGACGAGGACGCGCGATCGCAGTGGTGGGTGGCGCGCATCGGCGCGTTGAACACCGTCGCGGTCGCGTTCCCCGGAGTGTTCGGCGTTCTCGTCAACCGGCTTCCGCTGCAGGACCTGCTCGGTTTCGCCAACCAGGCGATGGTCCTGGTCGCGGTGGCGCGCGAGAGCGGCGTCACCGACCGAGCGGATCACGTCCGGATGCTCGCGTCGGTGCTGTGCGAACGTGAGATCGATCTCTCCGCCCCCGAACCCGAGCGTCCTGCCACACCGAGAGGTCGCGGTCCTTTCGCGTTGTTGCGCGGAATGTGGGACGTGGCGAACGTGCTGCGCGATGTGTCGGGCGAGCTGGCGAAACGCCCACGTAGCCGGGGTGTGCTCCGGGTGCTCTCCGCCATCCCGGTCGTCGGGGGCGTCGCCGGATACCTGGGAGAACGTGGTGCCCTGTCCCGGGCTGCGGAACAGGGGAGGCAGTGGATCCGTGCGCACCGGAACGACGCGAGCCACGTAGGCTCGAAAGTGACTGTGCGTAAGTGAGGACACCCTGCGCTGGTTGTCGGAATTCTCCGGCGCGATACTAGGATCTTCAGGGCGCCAGGTTCGATCGGATCGTGGCGCCGACTTTGCGGAAAGGGAGGGAGAGCAGCAGTGCCCTACACGATTGCGGAACCGTGCGTGGATGTGATGGACAAGGCATGCATCGAAGAATGCCCGGTGGACTGCATCTACGAGGGCAACCGAATGCTGTACATCCACCCCGACGAGTGCGTCGACTGCGGTGCCTGTGAGCCGGTCTGCCCGGTCGAAGCCATCTTCTACGAGGACGACGTTCCGGATCAGTGGAACGGCTACATCAGCGCCAACGTCGACTTCTTCGACGAACTCGGTTCGCCCGGCGGCGCGGCCAAGCTCGGCCGAGTCGACCACGACTCGCCGTTCGTCAAGGCACTTCCCCCCATGGCCGAGAACTGACGTTGGCGCGCATCTCCGTTGCCGCTGGACTCCCGGATTTTCCGTGGGATTCGCTGACCGCGGCCAAGGACAAGGCGTCGGCGCACCCGGACGGCATCGTCAATCTGTCGGTGGGCAATCCGGTCGACCCCGTCGCTCCGATCATCCGTGACGCTCTGAACTCGGTCTCGGACCAGCCCGGCTACCCGACGACCCTGGGAACGGATGCGCTGCGGAGCGCAGCAGCCGAGTCGTTGGCTCGCCGCTACGGAGTCACCGGTATCGACCCGTCCGCGGTGCTCCCGGCCATCGGTACCAAGGAAATGATCGCCTGGTTGCCGAAGCTGCTCGGCCTCGGCGCCGACGATCTCGTGGTGATCCCGGAACTCGCCTACCCGACGTACGAGGTCGGCGCTCTGCTCGCCGGCGCGCGCGTCACCCGGGCCGACGGGCTCAACCGTCTCGGGCCCGAGAACGCGTCCCTGGTCTTCGTGAACTCGCCGTCCAACCCCACCGGCAAAGTGCTGCCGGTCGATCACCTGCGGAAGGTGGTCGCGTGGGCGCGGGAGCGGGGTGCCGTCGTCGTGTCCGACGAGTGCTACCTCGGTCTGACGTGGGAGGCGGACGCCGTGTCCGTCCTCGACCCGCGTGTGTCCGACGGAGACCACACCAACTTGCTGGCGGTGCATTCGCTGTCCAAGACGTCGAACCTGGCCAGCTACCGTGCCGGGTTCGTGACCGGTGACCCGGTGCTGGTGAAGGATCTGCTCGAAGTGCGTAAGCACGCAGGCATGATGGTGCCTCTTCCGGTGCAGGCGGCCATGACCGCGGCCTTGAACGACGACGCGCACGAGAACGAGCAGCGTGAGCGATACCGTGCACGCCGTACCGAACTGAAGTCTGCCGTCGAGAAGGCCGGATTCACCGTCGACCACTCCGAGGCCGGTCTGTACCTGTGGGCGTCGCGCGGCGAGTACTGCCGTGACACGGTCGACTGGCTCGCCGAACGGGGCATCCTTGCTGCGCCGGGGGAGTTCTACGGCCCGGGCGGGACCCAGCATGTGCGCATTGCGCTGACGGCCACCGACGAGAGAATCCACGCGGCAGCGGAGCGGTTGCTCTCCTGACGTCGAACTCTACCCTCACGTGAGGGTAGAGTAGCGCTACGTGCCGACCGACGTACTGAGCGCTCTGCGTTCACCCAAGATCCTCAAAACCGAGATCCTCGCCGGACTCGTCGTTGCCTTGGCGTTGATTCCCGAGGCGATTTCGTTCTCGATCATCGCCGGTGTCGATCCGCGAGTCGGTCTGTTCTCCGCCTTCACGATGGCCGTCACCATCGCGATCGTCGGCGGCAGAACCGCAATGATCTCCGCCGCGACGGGTTCCGTCGCACTGGTCATCGCCCCGATCGTCCCGAAGTACGGTCTCGACTATCTGGTCGCGACGGTCTTGCTCGGTGGACTGATGCAGATCGTCCTCACCGCGTTCGGGGCAGTGAAGCTGATGAGGTTCATTCCCCGCAGCGTCATGGTCGGATTCGTCAACGCGCTGGCGATCCTGATCTTCATCGCCCAGATCCGATACTTCGTCGACGTGTCGTGGCTGGTGTTTCCGATCGCCGCGGCCGCGATCGTCATCATGGTGGTTCTGCCCCGACTCACCACCGCGATTCCGGCGCCGCTGGTTGCCGTCGCGGCTCTGACCGTCGTCACCATCGTGTTCGGAGTTCAGGTCCCGAACGTCGGCGACGAAGGGGAGTTGCCGTCGTCGCTGCCGTCGCTGTTCTTCCCGGACCTTCCGATGAACCTCGAGACGCTGAAGATCATCGCGCCCTTCGCTTTCGCCATGGCGCTCGTGGGACTGCTCGAATCCCTGTTGACCGCGAAACTCGTCGACGACGTGACCGACACACCGTCGAACAAGACGAGGGAAGGCGCCGGGCTCGGTGTCGCGAACATCGTGACCGGCACGTTCGGAGGCATGGGCGGGTGCGCATTGATCGGCCAGACGATGATCAACGTGAAGATCTCCGGAGCCCGGACGAGGATTTCGACGTTCCTCGCGGGAGCGTTCCTGCTCGTCCTCGTGGTGGTCTTCGGCGACGTCGTCGCGCGCATACCGATGGCCGTTCTCGGAGCCGTCATGATCATGGTCTGCTTCGCGACGTTCGACTGGCACTCGATCGCGCCGAAAACCCTGCGCCGCATGCCGCTCAGCGAAACCGCAGTGATGGTGGCGACGGTGGCGGTCACGGTCGCCACCGACAATCTGGCCTACGGCGTCATCGTCGGTGTCGTCGTCGCGATGATCCTGTTCGCACGTCGCGTCGCGCACGTCACGGAGGTCGTCGAGATCGCGCATCCCGACGACGACACTCGGGTCTACGGCGTACGCGGCGAACTGTTCTTCGCGTCGAGCAACGACCTGATCCACCAGTTCGACTACGCGACAGACCCGGCCAACGTCGTCATCGACCTGTCCGACGCGCACATCTGGGATGCGTCGACCGTTGCTACCCTCGATGCCGTGACGACGAAATACGCCAAGTACGGCACGCACGTCTCCATCGTCGGACTGGCCGGGGCAAGCAAGGAAAGGCATGATCGACTGACCGGACGCCTCGGCGGAGAAGGCTGAATCATGGCTGCGCACATGCAGATCGGTGAAGTCGCCGAACGTACCGGCTTGTCCATCAGAACGCTCCGCCACTACGACGAGGTGGGCTTGGTGCCGCCGTCGGAGCGCAGCGCCGGCGGGTTCAGGTTGTACACCGACACGGACGTCGAGCGACTGCTGGTGATTCGGCGCATGAAACCACTCGAATTCACGCTCGACGAGATGAGCAGACTACTGGCCTCGCTGGACACCATCGAGTCGGGCGGCGACGACGCCCAGGAGGCAGGCGCTTTCGTCGACGAATGCCATGCCAGGGCCGAGGCAGCGTGCGCGAACCTGCGGAAGAAGCTGGCGTACGCCGAGGAGTTGACCGCGGTTCTGGCCGCTAACCGACATCCCAGCCGCCGCGCCTGATACGCAGGATGTACACCAGCTCGGTGCTGCCGAACGCCTCGACCGTCGTGAACCTCTTCGGTTCGGTGTTCGTGGACGGGTTGCGGGCGAACTGCTCCTCGTAGAGTTGCCCGGCCCGAAGGTCGGCAAGTTCGACGCGTGTCCAGAAATCGTCGGACTGCACCGAATACACAAGCCGCGGCGCACTGTCGGTGACATGGTCGAAGTCGAGATCGTCGTCGTCGGCGGTGTCGTCCGCCAGTTCGTCCGACTCCTCGTCGGTATCGACGTCCTGTTCGGCGTCGGTGCCGATGAGGTACACCCCGGGTTGCAAGCTGCCGGCCGGGACCGTCAAATACTCGGCGTAGTCGCCGGAGTCGATTCCATCGGCGTCCATGTATGTACGGTAACCATGTGCTGCTTCGTTCACTGAACCCACTCGCCGTTGCGCGCGGAGACGATATTCCCGACGCCGTCACCATCGACGGAGTCTCGCTGTCACGAGGAGACATTCTCGGGGCGGCGACGTCGGTGGCGGAGCGTGTCGCCCAGGCGGACCGGCTTGCCGTGCTGGCGACGCCGTCGGTGAAGACGGTGCTGGCAGTGGTCGGGTGTCTGATCGCAGGCGTGACGATCGTTCCCGTGCCCCCGGACGCGGGGCCGGCGGAACGGGCTCACATTCTTCGAGACTCCGGTGCCCAGGCGTGGCTCGGAGCCGCTCCCGACGACACCGCCGGGTTACAGGTGCTGCCCGTGCGTCAACACGCTCGGTCGTGGCACAGCTACCCGGACCCGCATCCGTCGTCGACGGCGTTCGTTCTCTACACCTCGGGCACCACCGGCCCACCGAAAGGCGTGCTCCTCTCGCGTGAGGCCATCGCGGCGGGAATCGACGCCCTCGCCGAGGCCTGGCAATGGACGTGGAAAGACACACTGGTGCACGGTCTTCCGCTGTTCCACGTACACGGACTGATTCTCGGTCTGCTGGGACCGCTCCGGGTGGGAAGCCCCGTGATCCACACCGGCAAGCCGACGCCGGAGCTGTACGCCGCCGCGGGTGGCTCGCTCTACTTCGGAGTTCCGACTGTCTGGTCGAGGGTCGCCGCGGACGCCGACTCCGCTCGCGCACTGTCCGGTGCTCGTCTGCTGGTATCGGGGAGCGCGCCGTTGCCGGTACCCGTGTTCGAGAAACTGCGCGAGTTGACCGGTCAGGCACCGGTCGAGCGGTACGGCATGAGCGAAACGCTGATCACACTGTCGACGCGTGCCGACGGAGAACGCAGGCCGGGATCGGTGGGTCTTCCCGTTGCCGGCGTCGAAACCCGGTTGGTGGGCGAGGACGGCGCGGTGCTGCCGCACGACGGTGACTCCATCGGTGCGCTCCAGGTCCGCGGACCGATGGTGTTCGACGGCTACCTGAACAACCCCGAGGCAACGGCCGAGTCCTTCACTGCCGACGGCTGGTTCGACACCGGGGACGTCGCGGTGATCGAGCCCGACGGCTTCCACCGAATCGTCGGCCGCGCGTCGACGGATCTGATCAAGTCCGGCGGTTATCGCGTCGGGGCAGGGGAGATCGAGACGGTACTGCTCGGTCACGCGACGGTCGACGAGGTGGCCGTGGTGGGGCTTCCGGACGAAGACCTGGGGCAGAAAATCGTTGCATTCGTCGTCGGGACGGGTGTGGAGCCGACGGTGTTGATCGACCTGGTGGCGTCCGAATTGTCGAACCACAAGCGGCCCAGGGAAATTCGTGTCGTGGATTCGCTCCCGCGGAATGCGATGGGGAAAGTGCAGAAGAAGCAGCTCAGCTAGGAAAGTCGGCCGAAACCGACTATCGCGGAATCGGACAGAACGTCGACGGAGTGCACACGAATCTTTCCGAGTTCGTTGCCTCCCACCGTCGTTGCGGTGTCTCCGTCGACCGCCACGACGATGTTGGTGTGCTGGCCGACCCAGCTGCTGTTGTCGTACAGCACGACGTCGCCGACGGAGGGAACGTAACCCTTGGGCTCGAACGAGCCCTGCTGCTGGTAGTACTCGGTCAACGTGTACACCCCGGGGATGCGCCAACTGCCGGAATGCGGGTTGCTCAGCGGGCGGCTCGCTTCACGCATGATCCAGCTGACGAAGTTCGCGCACCAGGCCTCATCGACGCCCTCGGAATAGAAGGTGCCGGGGCGTTGCCGTTCGTGCTCCGCCCGAGTGAGGTCGACGACGGCCGCCTGCTCGGCAGTGAGCGTGGACGTGTCGACGTCAGGAAACGGCGTCGTGTCCCACGGCAGGTACCGGCTCGGGGCCGACCACAGCACGGCGCCCGCCACCACCACGACGACCGCGACGAACGCCACGAACCAGCGGCCGACGCGTCGGCGACCGCGTTGCGGGGCGGTGGGGACCTCGATGCTCATTCCTCGAATGTACCGGCAGGTCCGTTCGAGCCGACGGTGAAGAACCACGCTTGACCTTCGACCGACCGGAGACCCCAGGATGGGCTCGTGACCACATCGGAATTGATGACAATCGGCGCATTCGCCCGCGCAACAGGGTTGACCCCCGGTGCCCTGCGCTTCTACGCGGACTCGTCTCTCCTGGAGCCCGCCAGGATCGACGAGACCACCGGCTACCGCTACTACGCGCCGGGGCAGCTCGAGCAGGCCGAGGTGATCCGGAGCCTGCGGCAGATCGACATGCCGTTGGACATGATCGAGTCGGTCCTCGCCGGCGACGCCTCACCGATCGATCGGCACGTTGGCACCCTGACCGATCACGCGCGGCTGGCGGCCCGTTCCGCCACCGCCGTACACGCAACACTCGACACCGAAAGCAGGAAGCCAATGTTCACTGTCAACGGCCCGGTTCTCGCCGCCGCACTCGATCAGACCCTCACCGCGACGTCGCATCACCCCGAGCATCCCGTCCTCGCCGGGGTGTCCCTGGAATGGCGGGACGACACGCTGACCATGACCGCGACCGATCGATTCAGGCTGGTGTCCCGGTCGCTGGTCGCGAAAGCGGTTGCAACCGAGACCGAATGGACCGCAGTGGTCGACGGGGACGATCTGCGGTCCGCGGTCCAATCCATCAGGCAGCACCATCGAGTGCAGGTGGATCGCACCCCCTCGGCGGTGACCTTCCGGCCGGGCGACGACCGTGCCCGCATCCTTGCGGCCGAGTTTCCGGACTACCGCGCAATGCTCGGCGCGCTGCCGGACGTCACCACCCGGATGGTCGTCGCCAAGTCGACGTTGCTGTCCATGCTCGACACCGAGAACGAGTACATCGATTTCACCACGTCCGACATGGATGCAACCGTGTCCGGACCCGACGTGGACATGGCGTTCGCCGTGACCACCCTGTACCCGGCCGTCGTGGCAGCGCTCGGCCCCGACGTCATGATCGACGTGTCGGGTCCGGAGTACCCGGTGGTGATTCGCTCCGCGGACAGCGGCGACCTCACCACTCTCGCGATGCCCGTCGACCGGAAGCTGCTACTGTCGCGTTCGTGACCGCGACCCACGTGACAGCCGATGTGCTGGTGAGGCGTCGCACCGTCGATTTCGGACTGGTCTGCTCTTCGCGTTGTTGCGCGTCCTGATCCAACCAATCAGGTCAGCACCCAACACACCTCACGAAGGGGACAGTCATGTCCACAGCTCTGTCGCACCTCGGATCCGTCACCAGCGCAACCAAGAACGCAGTCGACGCCGATCCACACAACGCCCTCGTCGTCTTCCGTGCATCCGCAGCCGCGCACGATGCCGTCGCCAGCACGGTCACGCTCGGCAAGTTCAGTGTCGAGGTGGACGAACCGCCCGCCCTCGGCGGCGAGAACACCGCGGCCAACCCCGTCGAGTACTACCTGGCGTCTCTGCTGTCCTGCCAGGTCGTGACCTACCGGGTATGGGCGGACAAGCTCGGTATCGCGGTCGACGACATCACCGCGCGTGCCGAGGGTGACCTCGACGTTCGGGGCTTCTTCGGCTTCGACGACTCGGTTCGGGCCGGGTTCGGCGAGGTCCGAGTGATCGTCAAGGTCACCGGGCCGGAATCGCGTGAGCGCTACGAGGAACTGCAGGAAGCGGTGGACGCGCACTGCCCGGTCCTCGATCTCACACGCAACCGGACGCCGGTGCACACGACCCTCGAAACGGCCTGACGGATGAGCGAGAGGTCGTTCGGTCTCCGAACGCGCGCGATACATGCAGGTGCCAGACCCGATTCCGAGACCGGCGCGCGGGCGGTACCGATCTACTCGACCGCGAGCTACGTGTTCGAGGACTCGGCGGACGCCGGCGACCTCTTCGCTCTGCAGAAGTACGGAAACGTCTACAGCCGGATCGCCAATCCCACCGTCGCCGCCTTCGAGGAGCGCATCGCCAGCCTCGAAGGCGGCATCGGGGCGGTCGCATTCGCCAGCGGCCTGGCTGCGGAGTTCGCAGTGTTCGCCGCGCTCGCCGGCACCGGTGACCACATCGTCGCGGCAGCCGGGTTGTACGGCGGCACCATCACACAACTCGACGTCACGCTGCGACGGTTCGGTGTGGACACCACGTTCGTTCCGGGTACCGACCCGGCGGACTACGCAGCAGCGGTGACCGACCGGACGAAGCTGATCTACGTGGAGGTCATCGGCAACCCGTCGGGTGACATTGCCGATTTGGAAGGCCTCGCCGTCGTCGCCCACGAGCACGGAATCCCGCTCGTCGTGGACGCCACCATGGCAACGCCGGTGTTGTGCCGGCCGATCGAGTTCGGCGCCGACATCGTCGTCCACTCGGCGACGAAATTTCTCGGCGGTCACGGGTCGACGCTCGGAGGAGTGGTCGTCGAATCCGGCAGATTCGACTGGGGCTCGGGGCGATTCCCGCAGATGACCGAACCCGTCGCGTCGTACGGAGGCCTGTCCTGGTGGGGGAACTTCGGCGAGTACGGCTTCCTGACGAAACTTCGCAGTGAACAACTCCGCGACATCGGTGGGTCCTTGGCCGCGCAGTCGGCGTTCACCCTGATACAGGGCGTGGAGACCTTGCCGCAGCGGATGGAGGCACACGTGCAGAACGCCCGCGACGTGGCAGCCTGGCTCGACGCCGATCCGCGAGTGGACTACGTCGCGTTCTCGGGTCTGCCGAGCCATCCCCACCACGAGCGTGCCGCGAAATACCTTCCGTCGGGACCTGGTGCAGTGTTCACCTTCGGGGTCGACGGCGGCAGGGACGCCGGCCGAGCATTCGTCGAGAACCTCCGAATCGCGAGCCACGTAGCGAACATCGGCGATGTGCGCACACTCGTCATTCACCCGGCCAGTACGACACACCGCCAGTTGACCGACGATCAACTACACGAGGCCGGTGTCCGGCCCGAGGCCGTCCGCATCAGCGTCGGGCTCGAGGACGTCGACGACATCGAGTGGGACCTCGACCAGGCGCTCACGGCGGCAACGGGACGGGAGCGGTCATGACCATCAGGCAGATCCTTCAGCAGACCACGTCGGTCGCGATCGTCGGCGCATCGAAAAATCCATCGCGTGCAAGCTATTTCGTGAACAAGTATCTGTCGTCGACGAGCGCGTACGACATCTACCTCGTCAACCCCACGATCACCGGGATCGAGGGCACGCCGGTGTATCCCACACTTGCCGACCTCCCGGTGAGACCGGACCTCGTCGACGTCTTTCGCAAACACGACGACCTGCCGGCCGTGTTGGCGGAAACAATTGCCGTCCAAGCGAAAACGATCTGGCTGCAACTCGGACTCGTACACGACGAGGTCGCGCGCGACGCCGAACGCGCAGGACTGTCCGTGGTGATGGACAAGTGCCTGAAGATCGAGCACGCACGGTTCCACGGCGGACTTCACCTTGCCGGTTTCGATACCGGCGTCATCGACTCACGGAGGCGTCTAGCATTATGACCATGACCGAGCAGCCCCGAACCGTCGCATTCGTGCAAGCCACCTGGCACAAGGAACTCGTCGATCGCGCACGCGAGGGTTTCGTCGCCGAATTCGGTGCCGACGTCGAGATTTTCGAGGTACCGGGCGCGTTCGAAATTCCGCTGCACGCCCAGCGACTCGCACGGACCGGCCGCTACGCGGCCATCGTCGCCGCAGCCCTGGTGGTCGACGGCGGAATCTACCGACACGAATTCGTGGAAACCGCCGTCATCGACGGCCTCATGCGGGTCCAACTGGACACCGACGTTCCCGTCTTCTCGGTGGTGCTGACTCCGCACCACTTCCACGAACACGCCGATCACACCGACTTCTTCGCCGACCACCTCGAGAAGAAAGGCGTCGAGGCGGCACGGGCAGTCACACGAACCCTGGTATCGCTGAACTCGATCGGCTAGAGCGCGCACCTGGCATCGCCGGCGCTCGGGGTGATCGAGCGCTGCCGAACCCTCATGCGCATGTTCTGCGGCTTCAGCGTCAACGATTCCTGGATGTCCAGTTCGTAGCCGTCTTCGAGGTCGAAGTCGAAGGACCGCACCAAGTGCGCGAGCGTCAGCACAGATTCGTGCAGCGCGAACTGACGCCCGATGCAGCCGCGCATTCCGGTTCCGAACGGCTTGTACGCCTGCGCCGGGCGAGATTTCGAGCGGGCCGACGAGAAACGATCAGGATCGAAGACGTGAGAATCCGGGCCCCAGATCGGGTCGCGGTGCAACCCGAGTGTCAGTACGAATGCCCACTCACCGGCCTTCATCGGATATTTGCCGTCCGCCAACGACGTGTCCTGACGCGCCTTACGGAAGTAACCGGGAGCCGACGGCCAGAGACGTAGCGTCTCGTCGACGACGCTGCGGGTGTAGCGCAACTTGGAGACGTCCGCGTAGCTCACCACGTCGGATGCGTGGTCCGCCTCTTGGCGGACTCGGGCGGCGACATGGGGATGTGTCGCGAGGAAGTACAACGCGAACGCCAAGGTACCCGCGGTGGTTTCGTTTCCCGCGACGAGGAACGTCAGAACCTGGTGGCGAATGTTCACCTTGTCGAGCAGTTCCCCGGTCTCGGGATCGGGGGTGTGCAGCATGAGATCGAGCAGGTCGTCGTGACGAGTCTCTGTGTCCAGCATCCTTTTCCGAATGACGTCGTCGACCACGCCGTGCACGTACTCGATGTCGCGCTCGTTCCGGACCCGAGCTTTCCTGTCGAACAACCGCATGAACGGCAGGTCGTTCGACGTCCGGTTCACGTGACCGAGCACGCGGACTATCGCGGATACGAATGCGTCGTCGTCTCGTCGGAACGAGTCGAAGCTGTAGCCGAACCCGGCGCGGGCCATGTTCTCCAGTGTCAGCTTGGTCAGATCCGCCGTCACGTCGATCGACTGGTCGGAGCGCGTCCGCCAGTGCGAGGTGAGCTCGTTCGCCACGCCCTGCATGACGTGGTGATGACGTTGCATTGCATCCCGGCTGAATCCTGGCATCAGAACTCGATGTGCCGCACCCCAGTTGGGCTCGGAGTTGAACGCGGTGAACAAGCCGTCGCCACCCAGTGCGCGCAGCTTGCGATGCGGGAGTGCGAGAAACTTGGCGAACCGTGTCTCGTCGTTCAGCTCGGCCACCAGATCAGCACCGCTGACCACGACAAGGCGGTGCGACAGGATCTCCCGTTCGAATATCGGTCCCAATTCCGACGCCATCTTCAGTTCACGCTGGGTCGGTTTTGCCGCATCGATGCTGAGGATGTCACCCACTATCGGGAGGCGGAATCGAGGTTTGGGAATTGTCACGCCGACAGTGTGCCCCATACCGAGCGGATGGTCGATGTGAGAATGCGCGCGTAAGCCTGTGTCGTGGAAGGCGACAGATCAGCTGCGGTGACAGTGGATCCGGACGAGAGGTGCGGATCGTAGGGCACCTCGAGAACGTCGAAGACTCGGTCGAGGTCGCGCCGCACGTCGTCGACCGCCGAGGTGTTCGGTCCTGGAGTGCACTGCGCGACCACAACAGTGGTGCGGCGCAGTGCTTTCTCACCGGCAGCCAACCCGATCGTGTGGAGCGCAGCCCTCGAGCGTCGAACGGCATCGGGCCTCGCAGGGACCACGAGCACCACAGCTGCCGACGGCCCGCTCCGCAGTGGGCTCGCACTGTCGCGTTCCACACTTCCGTGCCCGAAATCGTAGATCGCCGCGTCGGTCGTGCAGGTCAGATGCCAATCGAGACGGCCGAAGTCGGGGTCGATCGAGTCCGGCCACGCCCGACCCAGCACTTGTGCCCCGGTACTGGTGGTCGACAACTCGACGCCGACATACCCCGATTCGACGGTCGCTGCGGTGACAGTGTTGTCGGCGGCGCGTTCGACGAGATCACCGCCGCCGACGGTCGCGTCGACGACCACCACGGACTTCCCGTGCAGCGAAAGAGCATTGGCAAGACCGACCGACGTCGTCGTGGTCCCGGCCCCGCCGCACGCCCCGAGTACCAACGTCACACTCATGGAGCGCCTTCTCGACAGATTCGGTGCAACGTCCGGGCCGAGCGTCAAGCCGCGGGAAGCTCCCAAGCGGAAGCGCGGGGGTCAGTATACAACCGGCAAATCAGTCGTTCGCGTGCAGAGCAGCGTTCAACTCGACGCCGGTGCCCTTCCACGGAACGACCTCCACCGCACCGGACACGGAGTTCCGACGGAAGAGCAGATTGCTCTTTCCGCTGAGCGTCGCAGCCTTGACCACGGTGCCGTCGGGACCGGACACCTTGGTGCCCGCGGTGATGTAGAGACCGGCCTCCACCACGCAGTCGTCACCGAGCGAGATACCCAGACCGGAGTTGGCGCCGAGCAGGCAGCTCTTACCCACCGAGATGACGTTCTTTCCGCCGCCGGACAACGTACCCATGATGGACGCGCCGCCGCCGACGTCGGAGCCGTCGCCGACGACGACTCCGGCCGAGATGCGACCCTCGACCATCGAGTTACCGAGCGTCCCGGCGTTGAAGTTCACGAAGCCCTCGTGCATGACGGTGGTACCGCTGGCCAGGTGTGCACCGAGGCGCACACGGTCGGCGTCGGCGATCCGCACGCCGGAGGGGGCGACGTAGTCGACGAGGCGGGGGAACTTGTCGATCGAGTACACGGTGACCTGGCCGCGGGCACGAAGGCGAGCGCGAACGGTCTCGAAGCCCTCCACCGCAGCCGGGCCGAAGTTGGTCCACACGACGTTGGCGAGGAATCCGAACTGGCCGTCGAGGTTGACACCGTGCGGCTGTACGAGCCGGTGAGAGAGCAGGTGAAGGCGAAGGTAGACGTCGTGCGCATCGACAGGTGCATCGTCGACGGACGCAATGGTGGTGCGCACGGCCACGACGTCGACGCCGCGAGCCTCGTCCGGGCCGACGAGTGCCGCGAGCTCGGCGGGGATGTCCGCACCGTCGAGTCGGGTGGTGCCGGAATCGGTGTAGTCCCCGAGCTCAGGGCTCGGGTACCAGGTGTCGAGTACGACTCCGCCGGTGGTGATGTTGGCAAGACCGATTGCAGATGCTCCCTGTGCGCTCACAGGTATCGAGAATACGGTGTGGGTCCGCAGGGTGTGGACACGGCCGATGGATGTCACCGCCGGGGTGTAGACATGAACGTGGGTAGCGGGGAGCCATCGACGTGTGGGGGACGAACGTGCGCGTAGCGAAACGAATTCGGACAGCAGTGACAGCAGTGACCGCGGCGGCGGTTGCCGCCACGGGCGCGGTGCTCGTCGGGACACCGGCCGCGTCCGCGGCACCGGACTGCGCGGCCGCTGCGGCACCGGTCCGAGTCGGTTCGGTCGGCGGCGCGGCGCTCGAAGGACTCGCCGTCGACTCGGCGGGCAGGCTCTACACGACGGACATCATCACCGGAGGCGTCTTCCGGATCGACGCACCTGGGCTTCCCGCCTACGAGATCGCGCGTGTCCCCGGCGGCGGTGGCGCGCTCGCCTGGATGCCCGACGGCACCCTGCTCGTCGGCTACGGAGCCAACCCGACCGTCATCGTCGGCGACATCGTCAAGGCAGCCGGGATCGTGCGGTTGAATATCGACACGCTCGAGACCAGCACGTTCGCCACCGGCCTCAGTGCGGCCAACGGTCTTGCCGTGGCCGACGACGGAACTGTGTACGCGACAAACGATTTCGGTAGCCTGGTCGGCCAGGTCGCGACGGACGGGACGGTGAACCCCGCGTGGGCGCGGCTACCCAGTGCCAACGGCGCGGTGCTGGACGAGGCTGGTCGGTACCTGTACGTGTCCAGAACGTTCGTGAACTCGGGCGTCAGCAGAATTCCCATCGCGAACCCGTCCGCACCGGAGAGCATTCTCGACCTGAACGGACTCGACTCGCTCAGCGCACCGGACGGGCTCACCCTCGATTCCGCCGGCCGTCCGGTCGTGCCGCTGAACACCCGAGGCCAGATCGTCCGAATCGATGCGCCCGGGCAGTACTGCGTCCTCGGCAGCGGAATCCCCACCTCGAGCGTCGTGATCTACGGACGGGGCGAGCAGGGCTTCTCCAGCGGACGGCTGTTCCGGGCGGGCTTCGACGGGTCGGTGTACGAGATCCCCGGCGGCCGCGACCTCGGCTAGAGCTTAAAATCGTCCGATGAGTGTTTCCCGCCTGG
The DNA here is from genome assembly GCF_002258225.1 of Rhodococcus sp. RS1C4. Taxonomy (NCBI): domain Bacteria; kingdom Bacillati; phylum Actinomycetota; class Actinomycetes; order Mycobacteriales; family Nocardiaceae; genus Rhodococcus; species Rhodococcus sp. RS1C4. The sequence continues at coordinate 111,768 of NZ_NOXZ01000031.1, forward strand.
ATTTGCACGCCGACCCGATCGACCTGACCGCCGCACTCGTCGACATCCCCAGCGTCTCCGAGGACGAGTCGGTGATCGCCGACGCCGTCGAAGCCGCACTGCGCGAGCAGACAACCGGGTTCGAGATCGTCAGGAACGGCAACGCTGTACTCGCGCGGACACACCGCGGCCTGCCCACTCGCGTGATGCTCGCCGGGCACCTCGACACCGTTCCGATCGCGGACAACGTGCCGAGCCGTCGTGAACGCGACCACGCCGACGGCGACGTGATCCACGGTTGCGGCACGGTCGACATGAAATCCGGGGACGCAGTCTTTCTGCACCTGGCGGCCACCGTCGACGCTGCCCACGACCTGACCTTGGTCTTCTACGACTGCGAGGAAATCGCGGCGTCCAAGAACGGGCTCGGCCGCATCGAACGTGAATTACCGGAGTGGTTGCAGGCGGACGTCGCCGTTCTGGGTGAGCCGTCGGGAGGGTTCATCGAGGCCGGCTGCCAGGGCACTCTGCGGGTGCGCCTGACGGCGAGTGGCACCCGTGCGCACAGTGCCCGATCATGGCTGGGAGACAACGCCGTTCACAAACTCGGTGCAGTGCTGGACCGACTGGCGGCGTACGAAGCCCGGCAGGTCGACATCGACGGCTGTGTCTACCGCGAAGGACTGCAAGCGGTGCGCATCTCCGGAGGTGTCGCGGGAAACGTCGTCCCCGACGCCGCCGAGCTCGACGTCAACTTCCGATTCGCCCCCGACCGCAGCGTCGAGCAGGCCGTCGGTCATGTTCGCGACGTGTTCGCCGGGCTCGATGTCGGCGTCGAGGTCACCGACTCCTCGCCCGGTGCACTGCCCGGCCTCGGAGCTCCTGCCGCGGCTGCGCTGATCGAGGCCGCAGGTGGCCAGTTCCGCGCCAAGTACGGGTGGACCGACGTCTCCAGGTTCTCCGCTCTCGGTATCCCCGCCGTGAACTACGGGCCGGGCGACCCGAATCTGGCGCACAAGCGTGACGAGCGGGTGCCGACAGCACAGATCACCGACGTCGCAGCAGTCCTTCGTGCCTATCTCTCGAAGTCGTGAAGGGCCGCCGGATAGCCTGTCCGCATGGACGACGACAAGGCAGCTAGGCACAAGGGTTCGGTGGTGTTGCGGCGCGGACGCAACTCCGAGACGTCCACGTCGGATCAGCGTCTGCTGGATCAACGCGGCCCCGGCAACTGGATCCACACCGACACGTGGCGGGTGCTCCGCATCCAGAGTGAATTCGTCGAAGGGTTCGGTGCGCTCGCCGAGGTGCCAAGGGCCGTAACGGTATTCGGCTCCGCCCGCACCCCGCAGGATCACCCGGAGTACGAGCGCAGCCGGCAGCTCGGACAAAGCCTCGCCGAGGCCGGATTCGCCGTCATCACCGGTGGCGGGCCCGGCGTCATGGAAGGAGCCAACCGCGGCGCATCCGACGCCGACGGCTTCTCCATCGGCCTCGGAATCGAGCTGCCGTTCGAGCAGGGACTCAACGACTGGGTCGATCTCGGCGTCAACTTCCGCTACTTCTTCGTCCGAAAGACGATGTTCGTCAAGTACTCCCAGGCATTCGTGTGCCTACCCGGCGGATTCGGCACCCTCGACGAACTGTTCGAGGCACTCACCCTCGTTCAGACCCGGAAAGTCACCAGGTTCCCGATCATCCTGCTGGGCACCGACTTCTGGTCCGGTCTGATCGAGTGGATCAAGAACACCCTCGTCGCCGAAGGCAAGGTCTCGCCGTCCGACCTGGAACTCATCCACTGCACGGACAGCGTCGAGGAAGCCGTGCGGATCATCGAAAGCACAACGGGGGAGCAGTCATGAGTTGGAACGTGTGCGTGTACTGCGCGTCGGGGCCCGTCGATCGGCCGTTCATCGACTTGGCGCGCGAGCTGGGCACGGAGATCGGACGCCGAGGATGGGGGCTGGTGTCCGGCGGCGGCAACGTGTCGATGATGGGCGCCGTCGCGGAGGCAGCCCGTGCGGCAGGCGCGAACACCGTCGGCGTGATCCCGAAGGCGCTCGTCCACCGTGAAGTCGCCGACGTCGACGCCGACGAACTGATCGTCACCGACACCATGCGCGAGCGAAAGAAGATCATGGAGGACCGCGCCGACGCGTTCATCACGTTGCCGGGAGGCATCGGGACGCTCGAGGAACTGTTCGAGACCTGGACAGCGGGTTACCTGGGAATGCACGCCAAACCGATCGTTCTGCTGGACCCGGTCGGTCACTACGACGGACTCCTGCAGTGGATCGACAGCCTGTCCTCGACGGGATTCGTGCAACAGCGGGCCCTGGACGCGCTGGTCAGAACCGACACCGTCCGGGGTGCACTGGATGCATGCGCGGAGCCTGCGGAGTGACCTCGAATTCGGACGGGAGCGCAGCCTGCGGAGTGACCTCGAAAACGGCCGGGAGCGCAGCCTGCGGAGTGACCTCGAAAACGGCCGGGAGCGGAGCCTGCGGAGTGACCTCGAAATCGGACGTTACTCTGGAGTAAGGTTAGCAAGGTCACATCGGACTAAGGGGAGTTCATGGCTGTCGATGCCCGTCAGAAGATCAAGGTGACCGACGTCGCCGTCGCGTTGCCGAAAATGGTGACGGAGGTGCCCAGCCTGCTTCGGGGTGTCGCCGGGTTCACCCGCAAACCCCATCACAAGGCGTCGATCGGCCTCGTGTTCCAGGATGCTGCGGCGAAGAACGGTGACAGGCCGTTCGTGCGGTTCGAAGGGGAGTCCACGTCCTACGCGGACGCCAACGCGATCGTCAATCGTTACGCTGCTGTCTTCGCTGACCGGGGTGTGACGCGCGGGGATGTCGTCGGGGTGTTGAGCAAGAACCGCCCGGAGGCTCTGTTCGCGGCGTTGGCTGCGGTGAAGCTCGGTGCGACGGCTGGAATGCTGAACTACAACCAGCGTGGTGACGTGCTCGAGCACAGCCTGGGAATTCTCGATGCGAAGGTCCTGGTATTCGACGAGAACACGCAGGAGGCACTCGATTCGCTCGAGGCTGCTCCGCAGGCCGGTTCGGTGCTGCCGCTGAAGGAACTGGACGAGCTGTCGCAGAAGGCGTCGCCGAAGAATCCGTCGGTCACCGCGGAGATCCTGGCGAAGGAGAAGGCGTTCTACATCTTCACCTCGGGCACGACGGGAATGCCGAAGGCGAGCCTGATGAGCCATTTCCGGTGGCTCAAGTCGATGTCCGGTCTGGGCAACATGGGTGTGCGTCTGCGTAGCGACGACGTCATCTACTGCTGCCTGCCGCTCTATCACAACAATGCTCTGACGGTGACGCTGTCCTCGGTGCTCGCCGGTGGTGCGACGATGGCGATCGGCAAGCAGTTCTCGGTCAGCAATTTCTGGGAAGACATCAAGGTGAACAAGGCCACGGCGTTCACCTACATCGGTGAGCTGTGCCGGTACCTGCTCACCCAGCCGAAGAAGGCGACCGACCGGGACAACACGGTCAAGCTCGTCGTCGGCAACGGCCTTCGCCCGGAGATCTGGGAGGAGTTCACCGAACGGTTCGGCATCCAACGCGTCGCCGAGTTCTACGGCGCCAGCGAGTGCAACATCGCCTTCATCAATGCGCTGAACATGAAGAAGACCGCGGGAATCTGCCCGCTGCCGTACGCGGTGGTCGAGTACGACGAGGAGTCCGGCAAGGCCAAGCGCGGTCAGAACGGCAAGCTGCGGAAGGTCGGGAACGGTGAGGTCGGTCTGCTGCTCTCCAAGGTCACCGATCGCGCCCCGTTCGACGGCTACTCCGACGACGAGGCCACCGAGAAGAAGCTCGTCCGCGACGGGTTCAAGGACGGCGACGCATGGTTCGACACCGGCGACCTCGTGCGTAAGCAGGGTTTCCTGCACGTCGCTTTCGTCGACCGCCTCGGCGACACGTTCCGCTGGAAGGGTGAGAACGTCGCGACCACACAGGTGGAAGGTGCCCTCGGCGGCCATTCCGCCATCGACGGTGCCGTCGTCTACGGCGTCGACATCGACGGTGCCGACGGCAAGGCAGGCATGGCTGCGGTGACGTTGCGCGACGGTGAGTCGTTCGACGGCAAAGCCGTCGCAGCGCATCTGTACGACAAGCTTCCGACGTACGCCGTGCCGTTGTTCGTGCGCGTCGTCGACAGCCTCGAACAGACGTCCACGTTCAAGAGCCAGAAGGTCGCCCTCCGCAAGCTCGGCTACGAGGAGGACGGGGAGAGCGAGCTCTACGTGCTGCGCGGCAAGTCCGGCGGTTACGACAAGGCGTACGACGGTTACGTCGACGAGGTCGCGGCAGGTAAGGCGCCCAGCAGCAAATAATGCCCGTGCCAGTATTGAAAGCATGAGCACTCTCTGCGGCAAGCCGGTGGCCGACGATCGCGCGCTCGTCATGGCGATCGTCAACCGCACTCCTGATTCCTTCTACGACAAGGGTGCGAACTTCACCGACGAGGCGGCGATGGCGTCGGTCCATCGCGCCGTCGCCGAGGGTGCCGACATGGTCGACATCGGCGGCGTCAAGGCGGGCCCGGGTGTGCTCGTCGACGCTGCCGAGGAGATCCGTCGCGTCGTTCCGTTCGTCGAGGCCATCCGCGGTGAGTACCCGGATCTGCTGATCAGTGTCGATACCTGGCGTAGCGACGTGGCGAGGCTTGCGTGCGGTGTCGGTGCCGATCTCATCAACGACACGTGGGCCGGGGCGGACCCTGGCCTCGTCGGGGTGGCCGCCGAGGAAGGCGTCGGCATTGTCTGCTCGCACACCGGAGGTGCCACACCGCGTACCCGACCACACCGTGTTCGCTATACCGATGTCGTTGCCGATGTCGTCGAGGAAGTGACAGCCGCGGCCGAGAAAGCTGTTGCCGCGGGTGTGCGTCGCGACTCGATTCTCGTCGATCCGACCCATGATTTCGGCAAGAACACCTTCCACGGGCTCGAGTTGTTGCGTCGCGTGGACGTTCTTGTAAACACCGGATGGCCAGTGCTCATGGCGCTGAGCAACAAGGATTTTATCGGGGAGACTCTAGGTGTAGAACTCGCCGACCGGTTGGAGGGAACATTGGCAGCGACAGCATTGGCCGCAGCAGGCGGCGCCCGAATGTTCCGGGTGCACGAGGTTGCGTCGACCAGAAGAGTCGTAGACATGGTTGCGGCGATACAGGGAAACAGGGCTCCGGTGCGGACCGTCAGGGGGCTGGCATGACGCTTGCGGACCGAACCACCGTCCTGGATTCATGGGCGGACACGAATACGTGGGACACCCCGTCGTGGTCCATCGCCGAACTCGAGGCAGCGAAGGCGGGCCGCACCGTCTCCGTCGTACTGCCTGCGCTCGACGAGGAAGACACCGTCGCGGCAGTAGTGGATACCATCCACCCGTTGCTCGGTGGTCTCGTCGACGAACTGATCGTCCTGGACTCCGGGTCGACCGACGCCACCGCCGAACGTGCCACGGCCGCCGGCGCGCGAGTGATCAGTCGCGAGGAAGCAATTCCCGGACTTGACCCGGTCAAGGGCAAAGGTGAAGTGCTGTGGCGAGCGATCGCTGCCTCGACGGGTGATCTGATCGCGTTCGTCGACTCCGATCTGATCAACCCGGACCCGGCGTTCGTACCCAAGCTTCTCGGCCCCCTGTTGATGGGCGACGGTATCCATCTGGTGAAGGGCTACTACCGACGTCCGTTGCGCACCAGCGGCACCGAGGACGCCAACGGCGGTGGCAGGGTCACCGAACTGGTTGCCCGGCCGATGCTCGCCGCCATGCGCCCGGAGCTCACCGGCGTGATCCAACCGCTGGGCGGGGAGTACGCGGGAACGAGAGAGCTCCTCTCCGCGGTGCCGTTCGCGCCCGGCTACGGCGTGGAGATCGGGCTGTTGCTCGACACCTACGACAAACTGGGACTCGGCGCGATCGGTCAGGTCAATCTCGGTGTCCGCAAACACCGCAACCGCCCGCTGGTGGAACTGGGCGCGATGAGCCGTCAGATCGTGGGCACCATGTTGAACCGCTGCGGAATGGTGGACTCGGGGGCCGGACTGATGCAGTTCCGCGTCGACGGAGATTCCTTCGTGCCGTTCTCCACCGAGGTGTCGCTGGCCGATCGACCCGCCATCAACACCTTGCACGTGTAACGCGCAGAACCGTTCGAGAGCAGGGCTGTGAGAAGATTCTGCGATGCTGACGCTTCTGCTGTACGTCGTCGTCATCGCGGTCATCGCAGCCCTGCTCTTCTTCGTCGCAAGTGCCGTGTTCGGTCGCGGTGAAGAGCTCGAACCCTTGCCCGAGGGGACGACGGCCACCGTCCTACCTGCCGAGGGCGTGACCGGCGACGACGTGAAAGACCTCAAGTTCCAGCAGACGTTGCGTGGCTACAAGCCCAGCGAAGTCGACTGGGCCCTGGAACGACTCGCCGCGGAGATCGACCTGCTCCGGTCGCGCCTGGACGATACGACGAACGTGGACAAGTGACGGCCGTACCCGGCCCCGACGGCAAGCTGCGGTGCCCGTGGGGAGCAACCGACGACGAGCTGTACCGGACCTATCACGACACCGAATGGGGTCGTGAACTCCACGGCCGAGACGCCCTGTACGAACGATTGTGTCTCGAAGCGTTCCAGTCCGGATTGGCGTGGATCACGATCCTGCGCAAGCGCGAGAACTTCCGTCGCGCCTTCGCCGGATTCGATCCGGAGAAGGTGGCGGCATTCGGCGCCGCGGACACCGAGCGGCTGATGCAGGACAGTTCGATCGTGCGCAACCGCGCCAAGATCGACGCAGCCATCGGCAACGCGAGGGTGATCCTCGACCTGGACCCCGACCTCGATTCGCTGCTCTGGTCGTTCGCTCCGGCCCCGCGAGGACAGCGTCTCGATTCGATATCGGACGTACCTGCGGTGACCACCGAATCCACCGCGATGGCCAAGGAGCTCAAGCGTCGTGGGCTGCGGTTCTTCGGTCCGACCACGGCTTACGCATTGATGCAGGCCACCGGAATGGTCGACGATCACCTGACGGGATGTTGGGTGAAGTCCCCGAATACCGACTCCAGTTCCCGGTATCGGTCCCGATAGGGAAGAATGGAGCGCAAGAACCATTCTCGCTCACGGCGAGAACACTTTTTTGGCCGAAGCGCAGAGCTGGGTGGCGCAGATCTGGAGGGAGCAGAGGATGGCGGCGATGAAGCCCCGGACCGGGGACGGTCCCCTCGAAGCAACCAAAGAGGGACGAGGGATCGTGATGAGGGTGCCGCTCGAAGGCGGAGGACGCCTGGTCGTCGAGCTCACCCCTGACGAGGCAGCCGCCCTCGGTGAAGAGCTGAAAGGCGTCACCGGTTAACTGTTTTTCGTTTCTGTGCCCAGCCCCGCTTGCCGATTCCGGCAGGTGGGGCTTAGTGGTGGTCGGGGTGCGCGGTAGGCGGGGTGTGTCGTGCTCGCCGACGTGATCGACCTGCTCGTCTGCCCGCACTGCGGCTCCGACCTCGACGTGGAGGACCGCACTCTTCTGTGCGATCGAGGGCATTCGTTCGACGTCGCACGTCAGGGATACGTCAGTCTCCAACCGGGCAGCGCAGGCAAGATCACCGGCGACTCACCGGACATGATCGCGGCCCGCACCGCGTTCCTGAGCACCGGCCACTTCGACCGGGTGACGGCGGCCCTCGTCGACGCGGTCGGTGCGTCTCGCACCGTGCTCGAGATCGGCGTCGGCAGCGGTCATTATCTGGCGGCCGTCCTCGATCGCACCGGTGGACGCGGAATCGGCATCGACGTGTCCAAGGCCGCGGCTCGTCGTGCGGCGCAGGCTCATCCCGCGATCGGGTCCGTGGTCGCCGACGTCTGGAACGGTCTACCCGTCCGTTCCGGCTCGCTCGACGCGATCACCTGTGTCTTCTCGCCGCGCAACGCCGCAGAATCCAGGCGGGTCCTCGCATCGGGAGGCAGGCTGGTAGTGGTCACCCCCACCGTCCGGCATCAACAGGAACTGATCGGCGAGCTCGGCCTCATCGGCGTGGACGAGGACAAGGCCAGGCGGCTCGGCGATTCCCTGTCCGGAGGGTTCGACCAGGTGGACCGGACAGCCGTCGAATACCGCATGGAGCTCACCCACACCGAGGTGGGCAGCCTCGTCGGGATGGGTCCGTCCGTTCGGCACACTACCGAAGCGGACAGGCGTGCCGCAATTGAATCCTTGTCCGAGCCGGTGGTCGTGACCGCGTCGGTCGTCGTCGGAACCTACGAGCGACGGGCGAGCGCCGCGGAGTAGACGTCCAGCGTCTGCTGAGCGATGGCCGCCCACGAGAATTCGGCGACGGCACGGGCACGACCGGCCTTGCCCATCGATGCCGCGAGCGTCGGATCCAGCGCGACCTCGTTGACCGTCCGGGCCAGAGCCTGCTCGAACGCCTGCGGTTCGTATGCGTTGTAGTGCACGAGGCGACCGGTGACACCGTCGTCGACGACCTCCGGGATGCCGCCGACGTCGGACGCGACCACCGCGGTTTCCGCTGCCATGGCCTCGAGGTTGACGATGCCCAGTGGCTCGTACACCGACGGGCAGACGAAAACCTGTGACGCAGAAAGTATTTCGCGGATCTTTTCGGTGGGAAGCATTTCGCGCACCCAGTGGACGCCGTCGCGCGCAGCGGACAGCTCGGCAACCGCACGTTCGGTCTCCGCGGCGATCTCCGGAGTATCGGGAGCGCCCGCGCAGAGCACCAGCTGAATCGACGGATCGAAATGGTGCGCGGCCGCGATCAGATGCCCGACGCCCTTCTGGCGCGTGATCCGCCCGACGAACGCGACGATCGGCCGATCCAGGTCGACACCGATGGCGTCCAACGCGGAATCCGACGGATCCGCGGCGGGTCCGGCGTGCCAGTTCTCGGTGTCTATTCCGTTGCGCACCACATGAACACGCTGCGGGTCCAGGCGCGGGTAGGCATCGAGGACGTCCTTGGCCATGCCCTCGCTGACGGCGATGACCGCGTCGGCGTACTCGACGGCATTGCGCTCGGACCACGACGAGATGCGGTAGCCGCCGCCCAGCTGCTCGGCCTTCCACGGACGGCGAGGCTCGAGCGAATGCGCGGTGAGGATGTGCGGAACGTCGTACAACTCCGCGGCCAGGTGGCCGGCGAGACCGGTGTACCAGGTGTGCGAGTGCACCACGTCCGCGTCCGCCGCGGCGTTCGCCATTCGCAGCTCCGCCGACAGGGTCGTCAGCGCCGCATTGGCGCCTTTCAGTGCCGGATCGGGATCATGGACGTGCGCGGTGTCCCGCGGCGCACCCATGCAGTGGATGTCGACCTCGCACAGCGCTTTCAGCTGCGCCGCGAGTTCGGTGACATGCACCCCGGCGCCTCCGTAGACCTCCGGCGGGTATTCCCTAGTCATCATCGCCACGCGCACATCTGTAAACCTACATTCCCGCGGTGAAACGCGTGTACTGCTAGCAAGCTTCACCCAGTGCGGATAGGTTGGCTCTGTGAGGACACAACCGCATGTTCTAGGGATCGTGCTTGCCGGCGGTGAGGGTAAGCGGCTCTACCCCATGACCGCGGACAGAGCAAAGCCAGCCGTACCGTTCGGCGGCGCCTACCGACTGATCGACTTCGTTCTGAGCAATCTCGTCAACGCCGGATACCTCCGGCTGTGCGTGCTGACCCAGTACAAGTCCCATTCACTGGACCGCCACATCTCCCAGACCTGGAGGCTGTCCGGATTCGCCGGCGAGTACATCACCCCGGTGCCGGCGCAGCAACGCCTCGGCCCACGCTGGTACACCGGCAGCGCCGACGCCATCTTCCAGTCGCTCAACCTCGTCTACGACGAAGACCCCGAGTACATAGTCGTTTTCGGTGCCGACCACGTCTACCGCATGGACCCCGAGCAGATGGTCCAGCAGCACATCGACTCCGGTGCAGGCGTCACCGTCGCCGGGATCAGGGTGCCGCGCAGCGAGGCCTTCGCGTTCGGATGCATCGACAGCGACGAGAACGGCAAGATAACCCAGTTCCTGGAAAAGCCCGCTCAGCCTCCGGGCACACCCGACGACCCCAACGTCACCTACGCATCGATGGGCAACTACGTCTTCACGACGAAAGTGCTGATCGACGCCATCAAAGCGGACTCGGAGAACTCCGACTCCGACCACGACATGGGCGGCGACATCATTCCCGCACTCGTCGAAGCCGGTGTCGCCTCGGTCTACGACTTCAACGACAACGTCGTACCCGGCGCCACCGAACGCGACCGCGGATACTGGCGCGACGTCGGAACCATCGACGCCTTCTACGACGCACACATGGACCTGGTGTCCGTGCACCCGATCTTCAACCTCTACAACCGCCGGTGGCCCATCCGCGGCGCCGCCGAGAACCTCCCACCCGCCAAGTTCGTGCAGGGCGGGCTCGCGCAGGAATCCGTCGTCGGCGCCGGATGCATTCTCTCGGCCGCGACCGTCCGCAATTCGGTACTCAGTTCCAACGTCATGATCGACGACGGTGCCACCGTCGAAGGCAGCGTCCTCATGCCAGGCGTACGCATCGGCAAGGGCGCAGTGGTTCGCCGGGCGATCCTGGACAAGAACGTCGTCGTCGGGCCCGGCGAAATCATCGGCGTCGACATGGAACGCGACAACGAACGCTTCAACGTCTCCGCAGGCGGCGTCGTCTCCGTCGGCAAGGGCGTCTGGATCTGACGGGAGTGGAGCCTGCGGAGACCCGAGGTCAGCTGCGCGAAGCGCAGATCAGTCCGTCGCCGAGCGGAAGCAGGACGGTGGTGAGACGCTCGTCTTCGGCGATGGCTCGGGCTGCTGCCCGGACTGCGACGGTGGTGGCGTCGCGCTGAGTCGAGTCCGGCACCCGGCCGTTCAGCAGTGCGTTGTGTAGCACCAGTACACCGCCGGGGCGTAGTAGTCGGACGCTCTCCTGAACGAAATGAAGATGGTCGACGGGGCTGGCGTCGATGAACACGAGGTCGTAGGTGTCGTCGGCGAGGCGAGGGAGGACGTCGAGCGCCCACCCGTTGATCAATCGCGTACGTGACGGCGGGATACCTCCGGCTCGGAACGCTTCCTTGGCCGCGCGCTGGTATTCCGGTTCGGTGTCGATGGTCGTGAGTACGCCGTCCTCGCGCATCCCGTCGAGCAACCAGAGGCCGCTGATGCCGGCGCCGGTCCCGATCTCGACGACGGTCTTGGCGCCGAGCATCTGAGTGAAGATGCTGAGAATCGCGCCGACGGAGGCCGGCACGGGTGCTGCACCGAGGTCCTCGGCGCGTTCGCGGGCCGAGACGAGAACGTCGTCCTCCTGAGCGGATTCCTCGGCATACGACAGCAATCTCTCGGCATTAGTCGGCACCCTGCGACATTAACGTGACCCGGACGAATTTCCGAGCGGACAGGTTTCTCAGCGGCACCTCAGGTTATTCACACGTCGGCCACACGCGAGTGGGAGAAGCTACTTGTGATCGCTTGATCGACGAGCAACGCGAAACAGGAACATCCCGGCGGTGTCGCTGGTTGTACTGGTACGTGTTCCTGAGCAGGAGGATCCAGCCATCTACGAGATCAAAGAAGATCTAGACACCGCCGAACTGAGCGGCACCGCCGCTTTCGATGCCAGCGGCGAGGACGCCACCATGCCGTCCTGGGACGAACTGGTCCGTGAGCACGGTGACCGCGTCTACCGTCTTGCCTACCGGTTGTCCGGTAACGCCCAGGATGCCGAGGATCTGACGCAGGACACGTTCATCAGGGTGTTCCGTTCCCTGTCGAACTACCAGCCGGGAACGTTCGAGGGTTGGTTGCACCGCATCACCACCAACCTGTTTCTCGACATGGTCCGTCGCCGCAACCGCATCCGCATGGAGGCGCTGCCCGAGGACTACGACCGTGTGCCGTCGGAGACACCCAACCCCGAGCAGATTTATCACGACGCCCGGCTGGATCCGGATCTTCAGTCCGCGCTCGACTCGTTGGCGCCCGAGTTCCGTGCAGCGATCGTGCTGTGCGACATCGAAGGCCTGTCCTACGAGGAGATCGGTGCGACACTGGGCGTCAAGCTCGGGACGGTGCGTAGTCGTATCCATCGTGGACGCGCGGCGCTACGGGAGTACCTTCGAGTGAACGGGAAGGTAGACACTTCTCACGCCAGTGTTCAGTAGCTACGAGGAGGGTTGGATGACGCAGGCCCGAGAGCCACGGCGGTTCAGCTCTACCGAACATCTGGCCAGCGAAGCGATCGCTGCATTCGCCGACGGTGAGCTGCGTATGAACGCGTACCTACGTGCTGCTCGGCACATTGCGGAGTGCCCGGAGTGCGCAGCCGAGGTCGATGCCCAGCAACAGGCGCGTAGCGCCCTGAAGGATTCGGGCGAGATGTCCATGCCCAACTCGTTGCTCGGTCTGCTCAGTCAGATCCCGATGTGCGAGCCGCCCGAGGTCAAAGCAGAGGTCGAGCGACGCCGACGCGTCATCGTGACGTCGGTCGTGAACCTTCGTCGCAGACGCCGTTAGGGTCGCCCTGTGTAATCTTGGCCGCTGTGACCGACGTGAGCGAGGGGTACCGGGAACGCGTGAGCACCAATACAGATCGCAGCACCGACACTGACCCGGAGGCGCCGCGGCTACCACCGCGTCCGGTCTACCGGCCGGAGGTCGATCCTGCCGCCACTGCCGCCTTCGGTCGTCCGAGCGACGTCCAAGGCTCCTTCACCCCCGCGGCACGTCGTGGCGGGCCGTCGCCCAGAATCACCTCGCGTGCCCCCGACCCTGTTCTCGCCGAGGCTTTCGGCAGGCCCACCGACGCGCAGGAATCGCTGCAGCGCGATCCTGAAGCTCCCACCGGCCCCCCGGAGGCAGAACCGGAACCCGAGGACCCGTGGCGCGACCCGAACTCCACCGTCAGGCTCGGCGCCGCAGCCGAGGACATCCCCGAGCCCGCAGTTCAACCCTTCGGCCCCAAGCTCGGTGTCCGTGAGGTTCTGTTCGGCGAGAAGGTCGCCCCGAAAGCTCTCGTCGTTCTCGGCGTCGTCGCACTGGCCATCGGTCTCGTCGGCGGCCTCATCGGGCGCGAAACAGCCGAGGTGACCGGAGCGTTGACCAGCCAGAAGGTGAATCTGACGCAGTCGACCGGCGAGGACTTGCCCCAAGGGCAGGTGGCACGCGTCGCCGACGCCGTCCTGCCGTCCGTGGTGTCCATTCAGGTCACGCTCGGCGAGAACGCAGGCACCGGATCCGGCGTCGTCATCGCCGGCGAGGGCTACATCGTCACCAACAACCACGTCATCTCGATGGCGGCCACCAACCCCGATCGCGCCACGCTGCAAGTGACGTTCTCCGACGGCACCAAGGTTCCCGCGGACATCGTCGGCCGCGACATCAAGACCGACCTCGCAGTGCTCAAGGCCGACGTCGGCAACCTCACCGTGGCCGAGCTCGGCAACTCCGCCGACGTCCAGGTGGGGGAGGACGTCGTCGCCGTCGGCTCGCCGCTCGGCCTGAACAAGACCGTCACACGCGGCATCGTCAGTGCACTCGACCGGCCCGTTCGACTGTCCGGCGAAGGCACCGACACCGACGCCGTCATCGACGCAGTGCAGACCGACGCCGCGATCAACCCGGGTAACTCCGGAGGACCTCTGATCGACGCCGAAGGGCGCGTCATCGGCATCAACTCGGCTATCCGCAGCGAGAGCGGCGGATCGGTCGGCCTCGGTTTCGCCATCCCGATCGACGACGTCACCGAGGTGGCTCAATCGCTGATCCGGACCGGCGAGATGAAACACCCGGACATCGGCATCAACGCTCGATCGGTGATCAACGACGCAACATCCGGTGCCGAAGTGGCGAACGTGCGTGCGGGAGGGCCGGCACAGGAAGCCGGAATCGTCGAGGGCGACGTCATCACCAAGGTCGGTGACCGCGCTGTGACCAGTGCCGACGAGTTGGTCGTTGCCGTTCAATCGAGCGAAATCGGCCAGTCGACGCCGGTTCAGCTGGTCCGGTCCGGCAGACTCGTCGATGTGTCGGTCACCCCGGTTTCGGACTAGGCTGGCAGGCGTGTTCGGCAACATCGGCTGGGGAGAGCTCGTCATTCTCCTGGTAGCAGCACTCGTCATCCTCGGTCCAGACCGGCTGCCCGGCGCCATCAGCTGGGTCACCAAGTCCATCCGCCAGGTCAAGGAATACGCCAACGGCGCAAGCCAGCAACTCAAGGACGAGCTGGGCACCGACTTCGAGGACCTGCGCAAGCCCCTCGCCGACCTCAATCAGCTCCGCGGCATGACGCCCCGCGCTGTCATCACCAAACACCTGCTCGACGGTGACGACTCCATCTTCACCGGCAACTTCGACTCCAAGAAGCCGAACGGCAGCTCCAACGGAACCCCGAACACCCCCGCCAAGCCGTCGCTCGAGAAGAAACTGCCCGCAGGCCAGACCCCGCCCATCGACTCCGACGCCACGTAGCGCTCTTAGCGTCACAGCATGAAGGCGCCACCGCAGTGCACTGGATCCCGTGGGTCGGACAGCTGCGGTGGCGCCTTCATGCTGTGGGTCGAGCCTTACAGCACCTTGTTCAGGAAGTCCTGGGTCCGAGGGTTCTGCGGATTGCCGAAGAGCTGATCCGGGGTTCCCTCTTCGACGATGACGCCGTCGGCCATGAAGATGACTCGGTCCGAGACCTCGCGGGCGAAGCCCATTTCGTGGGTGACGACGACCATTGTCATTCCGCCCTTGGCGAGGTCCCGCAGAACCTGCAGTACTTCGCCGACCATTTCGGGGTCGAGTGCCGAGGTGGCTTCGTCGAACAGCATGATCGACGGGCTCATCGCGAGTGCTCGGGCGATGGCGACGCGCTGCTTCTGACCGCCTGAGAGGCTCGCGGGCTTGTAGTCCGCGCGCTCGGACAGTCCGACCTGCTCGAGCAGTTTCAGTGCCGTGTCCTTGGCCTCGGACTTCGACATCTTCTTCGTCTCGACGGGTGCGAGCATGACGTTCTCGAGTGCCGTCATGTGCGGGAAGAGGTTGAAGTGCTGGAACACCATGCCGATGTTCTGGCGAATCTTGTCGAGATTGACGTTCTTGTCGGTCAGGTCGACGCCGTCGACGACGACGTGGCCGCCGGTGATGTCCTCGAGCTTGTTGAGGCATCGCAGGAAGGTGCTCTTACCGGATCCTGACGGTCCGATGACGCAGACGACCTCGCCGTTGGCGATCTCGGCGTCGATTCCCTTGAGGACCTTGTTGTCGCCGAATGCCTTCTCCAGCGCCTTGATCGAAATCTTGGTGCTCACTTGTTGATCCTCTTCTCGAGCCGGTTCGACAGCTTGGTGAGTGCCATGATGATGATGAAGTACATGACGCCGATGATCAGCCACATGTTGAACGACTCGAAGTTGCGGGCGATGATCAGTCGGCCTGTCTGGGTCAGCTCGGCCAGGCCGATGACCGACAGCAACGAGGTGTCCTTCAACGTGATGACGAACTGGTTGATGTACGACGGAATCATCGTGCGGATGGCCTGCGGCATGACGACGCGGCGCATCGACTTGAGGTAGCTGATCCCGAGGCTTCGCGACGCTTCCATCTGGCCCTTGTCGACGGCGAGGATTCCGCCTCGGACGATCTCGGCCATGTAGGCGCCCGCGTTGAGCGACAGCGTGATGATGCCGGCGGTGAATGCGGACATCTGGAAGTTCAGTGCCGCAGGGACACCGAAGTAGATGAAGAATGCCTGCACCAGCAGCGGTGTGCCGCGGAAGATGTCGACGTACGTCGTGCCGATTCCTCGGAGCACGATGTTGGACGAGACACGGAACAGGCCGAAGATCGCGCCGAGAACCAGAGCGATCGCGATGGAGATGACGGTGAGAACGACCGTCAGCCACAGACCTTTGAGCAGCAACTGCCAGCTGCTCTTGATCAGACCGGGGATCGAGTTGTCCGACGTCGACGCTTCCGCGCTGAGGTAGGTGTCGAGAATGTCGTCGTACTGCCCGCTCTCACGCAGGTTCGCGAGCCCGGTGTTGAACTGCTCGAGCAACTGCGCGTTGGTGCCCTTGGCGACGGCGAAGCCGTAACTTGCTCCGGCTTCCTTGTCGGTGACGGTCTTGAATCCGTTGCCCTGGTTGATGCCGTAGGCGAGAACGGGGTAGTCCTCGAAAGCGGCGGCGGAGTTGCCGGTACGCACTTCCTCGAACATCGTCGCCGAGTCGTCGAAACTACGGATCGTGAAGCCGTACTGGTCTGCGATGGAGTCCGCGAACGTCGCGCCCTCGGTGCCGTTCTTGACGGCGACGGACTTCCCGCGCAGGTCTTCGTAGCTCTCGATGTCGTTGTTGGACTCCAGAATTGCCATCTGGACACCTGAATCGAAGTACGGGTCCGAGAAGTCGAACGTCGCCTTTCGTGCGTCGGTGATGGACATTCCGGCGATCATTCCGTTGAACTGACCGCTCGTGACGCCTTGCAGGGCGGTGTCGAAGCCGACCTGCTCCACGTTGTAGGTGAAGCCCTGGTCCGCGGCGATCGCTGCCAGGAGGTCCATGTCGATTCCGACGAGTTTGCCCTGCTCGTCCTGGAACTCGAAGGGAGCGAACGTGGTATCGGTGGCGATGGAGTAGTTCTGTCCGGACGGCGGTGGCTGCTGCGCCGACGCCAGGGCCGGACCGAACAGCGACCCCACCAGGGTCACGAAAAGGGCGAGCACGATCGGTACCAGTACCGTCCGACTCGATTGCGGCTTCTTCATGCAGGCCACTCTCTATCGAAGAAAAGGATTCTCACCAAAGTGTAAGACTTGGCGAATTCTAAGACTCCAACCCTCGACAGGTGTGCATTCGGGTGGTATCAGGCCCTTCGGGTGGTGTCGATGCTCAGCGACATTCCGACGAGCCCGCGCTCCCGCACTGCGAGTTGCTTGGCCACCGCTTCCAACGCCTGTGCGGCCGGAGTCTCGGGCTGCGCCAACACGATCGGAGTGCCGGCGTCGCCACCCTCACGGACTGCAGTGTCGAGTGGAATCTGGCCCAGCAGAGGCACTTTCGCGCCCACGGCTTTGGTCAGCCGATCCGAGACATCCTGGCCGCCGCCGGATCCGAAAATGTCCATGCGGGTGCCGTCGGGCAGCTCGAGCCAGGACATGTTCTCCACGACTCCGGCGATGCGCTGACGGGTCTGCAGAGCGATGGCGCCTGCGCGTTCGGCGACCTCGGCGGCAGCCTGCTGCGGCGTCGTCACGACGAGGATCTCGGCGCCGGGAATCAACTGAGCCACGGAGATGGCGATGTCTCCGGTGCCGGGCGGGAGGTCGAGGAGCAGCACGTCGAGGTCGCCCCAGAACACGTCCGCGAGGAACTGCTGCAACGCGCGGTGCAGCATCGGTCCACGCCACACGACGGGCGTGTTGCCAGAGGTGAACTGAGCGATGGAGATGAACTTCACGCCGTGTGCCTGCGGCGGCATGATCATCTTCTCCACTTGAGTGGGTTTGGCGTCGTTGCCCAGCATGCGGGGGACCGAGTGACCGTAGATGTCGGCGTCGAGCACACCCACCGACAGACCACGCTTGGCCAGCGATGCGGCGAGGTTGACCGTCACCGACGACTTCCCGACGCCGCCCTTGCCCGACGCGACGGCGTACACACGCGTCAGCGAGCCGGGTTGAGCGAACGGGATGATCGGTTCCGCGGAATCGCCGCGTAGAGACTTGCGGAGTTCGGTACGCTGCTCGTCGTTCATGACGTCGAGTTCGACGGTGATGGTGCCGACTCCCGCGACATCGGCGACGGCTTTGGTGACGCGGTCGCTGATCTCCGATTTCATCGGGCAACCGGCAGTGGTGAGGTAGATCCCGACGTCGACGGATCCTCCGTCGCCGATGGTGACACCTTTGACCATTCCCAGGTCGGTGATGGGTTTGCGAATTTCCGGATCGATGACTTTCGAGAGCGCGCTTCGAACGTCGGATTCCGTCAGTACTGCCATGAGCTCATGCTAGTGGGGCGGGAGTGGAGCCTGCGGAATGACCCGGGGGAGGCGGGAGTGGAGCCTGCGGAATGACCCGGGGGAGGCGGGAGTGGAGCCTGCGGAATGACCCTTAGTGGATGCGCGGGAGCTGGTCGGAGGTGGGGACGATGCCGGTGGCGTAGCCGGTGGACCAGGCGAGGACGTTGGCGACGTAGGCCATGGAGTTGTTGTAGCGCAGGATGGCTTTGGTGGTCTGTCCGAGGTCGCGGAGGTTCAGGCCGCCGTCGCACAGGTAGTCGCCGGTGGCGAGGGCTGCGTCGTAGAGGTTCTGTGGGTCGGAGATGCCGTCGCCGTTGCCGTCGGCTTTGTAGCGGTTCCAGGTTTCGGGGAGGAACTGCATCGGTCCGACTGCGCGGTCGAAGTTGGGGTCGCCGTCGAGTGCGCCGCCGTCGGTGTCGGCGATGACGTTGTTGCCGGCAAGCGATCCGTCGAGGCGGGGGCCGAGGATGGGCTCGAGCAGCTGTCCGAGGTCGTCGGCTTTGCCGTTGTTGGCGTGGGTGGATTCGACGCGGCCGATGCCGGCGATGATGGTCCAGCTGATTCCGCAGCCGGGCTGGGTTTCGGCGAGAATCCGCTCGGCGTTCTTGTAGGCGGAGACGTTGACCGTCGGGATTGCGATGGGGCTGGCGGCGAGGCTCGTCGGCAGCTCGGGAGTCGGCGGGATCTCCGGCGCGGGCGCCGGGACGGGTGCTGCCTGCGGGACGGGTGCCTCGGCTGCGGCGACGGGCTGTGCCTCGGTGTCATCCGCGATGGGGGCGGGTGTTTCCACGACGGGCTCGGCTTCCTGCGCCGTGGAGGTGGTCGTCATGAAGGGGATGTACTCGGCCGCGCCTGCGCTGGTGGCGGCGGTGATGAGTCCTGCGGGGACGAGACCCGTCAGAGCAATCACCGAATTCCGGCGTACGTTGGAATTCGATGCTTTTCTGTGACGTCCCACGCGTCGGTACCTCCTGATCGTTTGCGAACCGGAGTCGAGGGTACCTGATTCGAGATCGTTCCGTTACACGGCCGTTATCAAGCGGCCCGGGCGGAACTAGTCCACGTCGAACGGGGCGTCGCTCTCCGGCGCCGGACCGTCCTCACGCTTGCGTGGGCTTTGCTTCTTCCGTGACTTCTTCGGCGCCGCGGACGGCTCGCCGCCCATCTGTTCCAGCAACTCGCGGATCTCGTCGAGTTCACGCCGCAGGTAATCACGAGTCGCGACCTCACCGACGGCGATACGCAGCGACGCCAGCTCGCGGGCAAGAAACTCCGTGTCCGCCTTCGTCTGCTGTGCCCGGGCACGGTCCTCTTCCAGCGAGACCCGGTCGCGATCGTCCTGACGGTTCTGCGCGAGAAGGATCAGCGGCGCCGCGTACGCAGCCTGCGTCGAGAAAGCGAGGTTCAACAGAATGAACGGATACGGGTCCCACTGAAGTGCGACGACGGCGACGTTCAGGAAGATCCAGACGATGACGATGATCGTCTGAATCGCCAGGTACCGTCCGGTGCCGAGGAAGCGGGCGGCGCGCTCTCCCGAGCTGCCGAGGTCGACGTCGAGATGCCAGTTGAACAGCCGCGAGCCCTGCGGTGTGTCCATGCGCTGCCGAGCGGTTTCCTTCACTGTCCTGCCACCTCCTGATCACGCCAGTCCTCGGGAAGAAGATGGTCGAGAACGTCGTCCACTGTCACTGCTCCGACCAGGTGATCTTCGTCGTCCACCACCGGCCCGCACACCAAGTTGTACGTCGCGAAATATCGGGTGACGGCCGTCAGGCTGTCCTCCGGCGACAACTTGGGCAGCGCCTTGTCGATCACGCCGCCGACCAGGCTCGCCGGCGGCTCGCGGAGCAGTTGCTGCAGGTGAACACACCCGAGGTACGCGCCCGTCGGAGTTGCCGTCGGCGGGCGAACCACGAACACCAGCGAGGACAGCGCAGGCGTCAGATCCGGGTTACGTACCCGGGCGAGAGCCTCGGCCACCGTCGTCGATGCGTTCAACACCACCGGTTCGGTGGTCATCAGACCACCGGCAGTGTCCGGTGAGTGTTCGAGAAGGCGCCGGACAGGAGCGGAGTCCTCCGGGTCCATCAGACGGAGCAGCGACTCCGCCTCGGGCTCGGGCAGTTCACCCAGAAGGTCGGCTGCGTCGTCGGGGTCCATTGCCTCGAGCACGTCGGCGCCGCGTTCTACACCGAGGTAATGCATCAGTTCGACCTGATCGTCGTCGGGAAGTTCCTGCACGACGTCGGCGAGCCGCTCGTCGTCGAGGGCGTGTGCCACCTCCATCCGTCGTTTCACCGGCAGCTCACGCATCGCGTTGGCCACGTCGGCAGCCCTCAGGTCCTCGAACTGCATCAACAGCTGCGCGACGCCTTGGCCGGGGAGGGACAGCTCGTTCTGGGTCAGGCCCTGGACGTGTTGCCAGTCCACGACATGGATTGCACCTCGGCGCGCGAGCCTGCCGCGGCTGCGCCGGACCGCGACCCGAGCGACCAGCCAGTCACGGGTTCGAGTCAGTTCGATGCCGAGGTCGACGACGATGGAATCGGCGTCGTGCAGCTCTTCGAGTTCCGGGTCGTCGACGCGAACCTTGGAGTCGAGAATCTGCGCGAACACGAGGATTTCGTTGGCTCGCTGCGAGAATCTGCGCAGACTCACGTTGCCGGTGTTGAGCTGAACGGAGTTGGGTTCGATGCTGGTGACGCGCAGCATCGGCACGAAAATTCTTCGGCGCGTCGCGAGTTCGACGACCAGGCCGAGTACTCGGGGTTGGGCGCGGCCGACGCGCATGGTGATGACGAGATCGCGGACGCGGCCGATCGATTCGCCGTCGGGGCCGAGCACGACCAGACCCGCGAGCCTGGCTGCGAATAGCTTGCTCAGTGCTGCCATGATGGAAAGGTTAGAGCGTGACAGTACGAACCGGAGAATCGACAGCCGGTGAACAAGCAGGGAGCGATGAGGCTCGAATGAGCTCGGTGAAGCAAGACCGTCCCCGCCGATCCGTACTCGCGGTTCCCGGCAGTTCCGCGAAGATGATCGAAAAGGCCAAAGGACTGAAGGCCGACGCGATCTTCCTCGATCTCGAGGACGCAGTCGCCCCGATCGCCAAGGTGGAGGCGCGCGGACGCATCGTCGAAGCGCTCCGGTCCGACGGATGGGGAGACCAACTGAAGGTCGTCCGCGTCAACGACTGGACGACGCCCTGGACCTACGGCGACGTCATCGACGTCGTCTCCGGTGCAGGTTCTCGGTTGGATGCGATCCTGCTTCCGAAGGTCGAGACCGCAGCGCACGTCGAAGCACTGGATCTGCTTCTGACCCAGGTCGAGAAGACGAGCGGACTCGAGGTCGGCGCCATTGGAATCGAACCGCAGATCGAAAGTGCTCGCAGCCTGCGCAACATCGACGAGATCGCCACGGCCAGTCCCCGTGTGCAGACTCTCGTGTTCGGTCCCGCGGATCTGATGGCCAGCGTGAACATGCGCACCCTCGTCGTCGGCGAACAGCCGGAGGGGTACGACACCGGTGACGCCTACCACCACATCCTGATGACCATTCTGCTCGCCGCGCGGACCCACGGACTGCAGGCGATCGATGGTCCGTACCTCCAGATCCGAGATCTAGACGCGTTCCGCCGCGCCGCGGGCCGCACGGCCGGTCTCGGCTTCGACGGCAAGTGGGTACTGCATCCCACCCAGATCGATGCCGCCAACGAAATCTTCTCGCCCCGGCAGGCCGATTTCGACAAAGCCGAGAACATTCTCGAGGCGTACGAATTTCATACCTCCGAGGCCGGTGGTGGCCGCGGTGCGGTGATGCTCGGAGACGAGATGATCGACGAGGCGTCGAGAAAGATGGCCCTGGTGGTCAGTGCGAAAGGGCGCGCGGCAGGAATGCTGCGTAGTGAAGTAACACAAAGTGCAGATTCGGGCACAATAGAGCAATGACGAATCCACTTTCGCAGCCCGGCCGCCCAGGTCAGGGTCTTCCGACTCCGCCGTCCGGGTGGCCGATCGGTTCCTACCCGACGTACGCCGAGGCGCAGAAGGCCGTCGACTACCTCTCCGACCAGGAGTTCTCGGTTCAGGACGTCACCATCGTCGGCGTCGACCTCATGCAGGTCGAGCGTGTTCTCGGTCGGTTGACGTGGCCGAAAGTCATTGGCGGAGGCGTCGTCTCGGGCGCCTGGCTCGGACTGTTCCTCGGCCTGGTGCTTGGTATCTTCACCAACGGCAACATTCTCGGGGCGTTGATCATCGGCATCGTCGGCGGCGTCATCTTCGGATTGATCTCCGCGGCCATTCCGTACGCGGCCACCAAGGGCCAGCGAGATTTCGCGTCGAGCATGCAGTTGGTCGCCGGTCGGTACGACGTGTTGTGCGAGCCCAAGAGTGCGGAGAAAGCACGCGATCTGCTCGCGCGTCTCGCGCTCTGACACGTTCGTCGAGACGGCAGGTTACGGAATAGTTCCAATATCCCTATCGCCGGCCTTCGTTCGGTTACGTTTCTTTACGTACAGGACAGTCAATAAGGAAGTTCTGTATACGTAATCGAAAATACGGAGGCGGAAAGTGCCGAGACAACGTAGTCAAAGGCCTCGGAGTGCGAGGCCTGCACACGCAACCAGAATAGGGGTGTTGGCGGCCGCTGCGTTGGTCGCCAGCCCGTTGCTCGCAGCCTGCGGATCCTCCGACAGCAGCACACCGGTACTGAGTTTCTACACCGCAGCGGACGGCGCCGAGCAGTACGCCGCCGCTGCGGAGGCGTGTTCGGCCGCGTCGAACGGACGCTATCGAGTGGAACAGCGAACTCTCCCCAAGAGCGCGAACGATCAGCGACTGCAGTTGGCCCGACGTCTGGCGGGCAACGACAATTCGTTGGACCTGATGACCCTCGACGTGGTGTGGACCGCCGAGTTCGCCGAGGCCGGCTGGGCACTTCCGGTCCCGGATGATCTCGCCGCCAAGCTCGAAGGCGGCGCCACCCTGGAAGGCCCGCTCGAAACGGCGCAGTGGCAGGACCAGCTGTACGCGGTTCCACTGAACTCCAACACGCAGCTGCTGTGGTACCGACCCGATCAGGTGCCGGGTGGTCAGCCGCCGCAGACGTGGGACCAGATGATCGACGAAGCCGAATCGAACGCGGCCGAAGGCAAACCCGCGTACATCGGCGTCCAGGCCAAGCAGTACGAGGGCCTGATGGTGTGGTTCAACAGCCTCCTCGTCAGCGCAGGCGGTCAGGTCGTCGCCGACGACGGTACGACGGTGACCCTGAACGACACTCCCGAGCATCGTGCGGCGACCGAGAAGACACTCGAGATCATGAAGCGCGTCGCCACGGCCGACGGCCACGACCCGTCGATCTCGCAGACCGACGAGGCCACCGCCCGTCTCGGTATGGAGGCCGGCAACTCGGCATTCCAGGTCAACTACCCGTTCGTGCTCCCGGGCATCAAGGAGAACGCGGCAGCCGGGGCAGTACCGTTCCTCGATCTGACGAACGTCCCTGCGGACCAACAGGATGCCAAGGTCGCCGAGGTGTTCCGCAGCGCGCCGTACCCGGCGGTGATCCCGGATACTCCGGCCAAGGTGACCATCGGTGGCTTCAACATCGGCGTCGCCAAGACCACTCAGCACGAGGACCTCGCGTGGGAAGCCGTCGAGTGTCTGACCAACGAGGACAACCAGCGCAACAACGCCGTCAACGGCGGAGTTCCGCCGGTGCTGGCACAGCTGTATCAGGACCCTGAATTCCAGGCCGTCTACCCGGCGTGGGAAGGCGTACTCGACTCCATCGAGAACGCCGCGGTCCGACCCGTCTCACCTGCCTACCAGAGCATTTCGATCCTGCTTGCCGACGCGCTCAATCCACCTCAGAACATCGATCCCGTTGCGGACGTGGACAAGCTCGCCGACCTGGTCTCCAAGGCTGTCAATTCGGAAGGGCTGATTCCATGAGCGAGACGTTGGACAAACAGGAGATCCTGAAGAAGGTCTCCGACGGCAAGAAGGCCGAACGTCGGCTCGGTCTGACGTTGATCGCTCCCGCCGCGATCATGATGATCGCGGTGACCGGATACCCGATCATCTACGCCTTCTGGCTCAGCCTGCAGAAGTACAACCTCGCGTTCCCCGACGATCGTGAGTTCGTCGGAATCTCCAACTACGTCACCGTTCTCACCGACGGATACTGGTGGACGGCGTTCGGTGTCACCACCGCGATCACCATCATCTCGGTGATCATCGAATTCGTACTCGGCCTCGCGGTAGCGCTCATCATGCACCGCACGATCTTCGGCCGCGGACTGGTGCGCACGGTCGTGTTGATCCCGTACGGCATCGTCACCGTCGCCGCCGCCTACAGCTGGTACTACGCGTGGACGCCGGGCACCGGCTACCTCGCCAACCTGCTGCCCGACGGCAGTGCCCCACTGACCGAGCAGATTCCGTCGCTCGCCATCGTCGTGCTCGCCGAGGTGTGGAAGACGACGCCGTTCATGGCCCTGCTTCTGCTGGCCGGTCTCGCACTCGTCCCGGACGATCTGCTCAAGGCCGCGCAGGTGGACGGCGCGGGAGCGTGGACACGGTTGGTGCGCATCACGATCCCGCTGATGAAACCGGCGATCCTCGTTGCGCTGCTGTTCCGCACACTCGACGCATTCCGCATCTTCGACAACATCTACGTGCTCACCAAAGGCAGCAACGGCACGGGATCGGTGTCGATTCTGGGCTACGACAACCTGTTCGGAGCGTTCAACCTCGGACTCGGCTCGGCGATCAGCGTTCTGATCTTCTTCTGCGTCGCCATCATCGCGTTCGTGTTCATCAAATTGTTCGGTGCGTCGGCGCCGGGCTCGGACGACGGAGGCCGTAAGTAATGACGACCGTGACGCCTCGCAAGAAGGTCGGTTGGACCGTCATCAATGCGCTCGTGCTGCTGTACGCGCTCATCCCACTGGCATGGATCATCAGCTTGTCGTTCAAATCGACGGCCACCATCGCCGACGGCAAGTTCATTCCGAGCTCGTTCACCCTGGACAACTACAAGGGCATCTTCCAGACCAACCAGTTCACCTCGGCACTGATCAACTCGATCGGAATCGGACTGATCACCACGGTCATCGCCGTCGTGATCGGAACCATGGCTGCCTACGCCGTCGCTCGCCTCGACTTTCCGGGCAAGAAGGCGCTCGTCGGTGCGGCTCTGCTCATCGCGATGTTCCCGCAGATCTCGCTCGTGACACCGTTGTTCGACATCGAACGCGCCATCGGCCTGTTCGACACGTGGCCGGGCCTGATCATTCCGTACATCACGTTCGCGTTGCCGCTCGCGATCTACACGCTGTCGGCGTTCTTCCGGGAAATCCCCTGGGAGTTGGAGAAGGCCGCCAAGATGGACGGCGCGACACCGGCACAGGCATTCCGCAAGGTGATCGCACCACTGGCGGCACCCGGCATCGTCACGGCCGCGATCCTGGTGTTCATCTTCGCCTGGAACGACCTACTGCTGGCGATCTCGCTGACCGCGACGGAGCGATCCATCACCGTTCCGGCCGCGATCTCGCAGTTCACCGGTAGCTCTCAGTTCGAGGAGCCGACAGGGTCCATCGCCGCGGCTGCCGTGGTCATCACCATTCCGATCATCATCTTCGTGCTCTTCTTCCAACGACGTATCGTGGCGGGCTTGACGTCCGGCGCAGTGAAGGGATAACCGTCATGGCCGAAATCGTTCTCGACAAAGTCACCAAGCTCTACCCGGACGGCGCGGCTGCGGTCAGCGACGTCGACATCACCATCGCCGACGGCGAATTCATCATTCTCGTCGGTCCGTCGGGCTGCGGAAAGTCGACGACGCTCAACATGATCGCCGGTCTGGAGGACATCTCCTCGGGTGAGCTGCGCATCGCAGGCGAACGCGTCAACGAGCGGGCACCGAAGGACCGCGACATCGCGATGGTGTTCCAGTCCTACGCGCTGTACCCGCACATGACGGTGCGTCAGAACATCGCGTTTCCGCTGACGCTCGCGAAGCTCGGCAAGGACGAGATCAACACCAAGGTCGAGGAAGCAGCGAAGATCCTGGACCTGAGTCAGCACCTGGACCGCAAGCCGTCGAATCTGTCGGGTGGTCAGCGTCAGCGAGTCGCGATGGGCCGGGCCATCGTTCGTACACCCAAGGCGTTCCTGATGGACGAGCCGCTGTCCAACCTCGACGCCAAGCTGCGCGTGCAGACGCGTGCGGAGATCTCGCGGTTGCAGAAACGTCTTGGCACGACGACGGTGTACGTCACGCACGATCAGACCGAGGCCATGACGCTCGGGGACCGGGTCGTCGTACTGCGGGGTGGGCTCGTGCAGCAGATCGGATCGCCCCAGGAGCTGTACGACAAGCCGCGCAACCTGTTCGTGGGCGGGTTCATCGGATCGCCGTCGATGAACTTCGTTCCGGGCCAGCTCACGTCGGACGGGGTGCAGACGGACCTCGGCACGTTCGAACTGCCGCACGAGCGTCGTCAGGCGATCGCGCAGAAGAACCCGGGCAAGGACGTCGTCGTCGGTATCCGTCCGGAGCACTTCGAGGACGCGGCGTTGATCGATTCCTATCAGAAGTTGAACGGTGCGACGTTCACCGCGAGGGTGGATGTTCTGGAGTCGATGGGCAGCGACAAGTACGTGTACTTCGAGTCCAAGGGCAGCAAGGTGCAGTCCGCGGAGTTGCAGGAACTGGCTGCGGACGCCGGTCTCGGGGACACCGGAGGTGCTCAGATCGTCGCCCGTCTGGCCGCGGAGTCGGCGGCCCGCGAGGGCGGCGACGTCGAGCTGTGGTTCGATCCGGGCAAGATCTCGGTGTTCGACCAGGCCTCGGGTGACAACCTGACGCTGTAGAGGGCTCTACCCCCTGTGTGAGTGGAAATGTAGGCCCTGGGCCACCGGAGCGGAGCCGGCGAAGCGACCCGAAGACACATTTCCACTCACATAGGGGAAGCGAGCTACAGTGACGAGCCGGTGGACAAGCCCTGGAAGAACCCGGGCGCGAAGTTCGGAATGTCGGTCGGCGCCGGGGCGGGGGCAGGCGCGGGAACCGGCTGAGCCGGAGCCAGATTCGGCAACTGGAACTGTGGAAGCTCCCATTGAGGCTGAGCCTGCTGATGTCCCTGCTCGTCACGGATCGGATCGGCCGAGGCGGTACCCACCACCGCGACGAGCGGAACGGCAACCAGTACCCCGGTGACAGCAGTGCGGGACAAGATCTTTCGAGCGTTCATTCGGATTCCCTTTCGTGTGCGTACAACTCGAATCTAGGTACGCACGGAAGGGTCCGAAAGGGAGAAGCGGCTACTCCCAGAACGTCAGCAGTCTTCTGCCAGGATGCGCTCACCAGCGGATGCGCGTGCTTTTGCCTGCTCGGAATCGCCTCCGACCGTGGAGGCTGCTGTGAGTGTGCTCCGAGTCGCGCGGGGTACGCGGATCGCGAAGGCGGACAGGGTCGCAATGGCGCACGCGAGTGCACCGACCAGGAACGCTGCGGTGTAGACGATCTCGCGAGGAACAGATGTACTCGCGATCGTGTAGGTGGCGAGCATCGTCGTCAGGACCGCGCTCGCAATGGATGTCCCGACTGTTCGAACGATGGAGTTGACGCTGTTCGCGACGCCGGTGTCCGCCGGAGAGACCTCGGCCATCAGCAGGTTCGGGATCGAGGCGAAGGCCAGCGACACGAAGACGTTGACGATCGACGACGCGAGAATCACCTGCCACGTCGTGTCGTGGAACAACGCGAACTGGATGAATCCGACGATGCCGATCGCGCCGCCGCCGATCAGAACCGGCCGTGGGCCGAACCGTCGGATCAGCCCACCGCTCAACGTCGCCGCGACGACGCCCACCGCGGCACCGGGGAGCAGGTAGACGACGCTGGCGGACAGCACGTCGGCGCCGAAACCGTATCCGGCGACCTCGCGCGGTGTCTGCACGAAGTACGAGCACGCCAGGAAGTTGACGAACATGCCGATGCCGACGAACAGCGTCGCGACGCTCGTTGCGAGCAGTGGGCCGTGGGTCAGCATGCGCGGCGCGACGAGCGGGGCGGCAATGCGGTTCTCGAATATCCACCAGCAGGCGAGGACGACGATGCCGCCGACAGCGCAGAGAACCGTCGGAATCGATCCCCAACCCCACGACCGGCCCTGTGTCAGTGCGAGGAAGAGAAGTACCAGTGCGGCCGCGAGCAGGATC
This sequence comes from Rhodococcus sp. RS1C4, assembly GCF_002258225.1. NCBI lineage: Bacteria > Bacillati > Actinomycetota > Actinomycetes > Mycobacteriales > Nocardiaceae > Rhodococcus > Rhodococcus sp. RS1C4. The sequence goes on from NZ_NOXZ01000031.1 coordinate 140,032, forward strand.
GCACCCCACCAGTCGACCGAGCCGGTTCCGGTGCGTGCGCGCGTGGGAACACCGAACCAGACGAGTGCGATCGCCGCGGCGACGAAAGCGACGGTGAGCCAGAACACACGGTGATAGTCCGCGCCGTCGGCCGTCAGGACTCCGGTGAGCACGAGACCGAACCCACCGCCCGCGCCGAGAGTGCCGGACAGAATGGCCATCGATCCGACGAGGCGGCGCGGGGGCATTTCGTCGCGCAGCAGAGCGAGGGAGATGGGAAACAGCGCGTAGGACAGACCCTGGAGGACGCGTCCGGCGAGCAGAAGTGGCAAGGATTCGGTGACGGCGGCCAGGAGCGATCCGAGCAACACGAGAACCAGGACGGCGATGAGGACGGGTCGCTTGCCGTGCAGGTCGGCGAGGCGACCGATGACGGGGGTCGCGACGACGGCGGCCAGTAGGTTGGCCGTCAGGACCCAACCGGCCGCTGTCGTGCTGACGCCGAGCTGTGTACCGATCGTGCCGATGATGGGGACCACCATCGTCTGAAGGACAGCAAGTGTCATGACGACGAAACAGAGGCCGGGAAGCAGCAGGCGTCCAGGGTGGATCTCGTCGGTGCGAGCCTGGGTGGGCATGACGAAAACCTCGTTACTTTTTCACAAGAGCTAAAAGGAAGACCAAAAGTTTGATGTGTGCATCTAAGTAACTATCAGGTTTGTGCCCGCCGGGAAAGACGAGCGGTGTTCTACGGAGTGCGCGAGCTGCGAGCGCGCTGGCGAAGCTCGGACACGATCTCGTCGTTCCAGATGTGTTCGCGGACCAATCGGTACCGCTCTCGGCTCATCCACATGTACGCCTCGGCGTCGGTCCGGCCCTCGAGAATGTCGGCGGCCCGGACCATCCTGACGACGGGCAGGAACTCCTCACCGAACCATCGGCGCGCGACGGTCGCCCGGTCCACGAATTCGCCCAACTCCTGCATCAACCTGAAACCCCACGCTTCGACCGACTCGCTCAGCTCGGCGTAATCGAACGGGTCGGTCACGGTGACGGCCTCACGAGCCTTCCCGACGAGGGGGACCCGGGACAGGAAAATCCGTCGGTGATCCTTGATCAGCAGGTCACCGCGCCGAGTGATTCCTTCGGGGGAGATGCGGGTGACGATTTCCGTGACGAGCGCGTCGATCGTGGTGCGGTGCATCGCGAACGCGATCGACACCCGGTGATGGCCGTCGAGCACGAAATGCATGGAACCGATGCGATAGACCTGAATCGGCGGCATCGCCTCGCCTCGCCGCTGCGCCGCAGCAAGACGCTGCCACCGCTCCCTGATCCGAGCCGACGTCGGCCTGAAGAACCGGTCGAAGTCCCGGGTGCGGTCGACACTGCCGACGATCGAATCGACACGAATGACCTGAACACCCAGTTGGCGTTCACCGACCTTGCCGAGCGCGGCGACCACCTCGTCGAACGGCAGGATCGTGTTGATGTCGTCGGGTTGGCGACGCAACCAGCCGACGAGACGCGCCACATCGGCACGCCGACGCTGACGGGTGAAGTCGTTCTCGGCGTCGGCCGCGGGGAATCCGGTGTCACGTGCCATGGCGTCGCCTCACGATGGTCGGTGCTGTGATCTCCCGAGCCCCTCCACCGGGTTCTATGTCCAGCAAGGTGTAGCCGACGGTGTTCACGACGGCTGTGTCGTGCAGTCGAAGATCCGGAGGTGACTGCCCGTGCGGATGAATGTGCCCGTGCAGCAGAACCTGCGGTCGAAGAGACTGCACCGTGTCGTGCAGGCACTCGAATCCGATGTGCGCGGGATCGGTGTCGTCTCCGACGCCGAACGGTGGACTGTGCGTCAGCAGTACATCGACGCCGCGGTCGTCGCCCCGGACCTTCTCTGCCCACGTCTTGGTCCGTGTCAACGTCCGTGCCCGACGCCTCTGTTGGCGCTGGGTCCACTGGTTGGGTCCGCCGTTGTAGCGGATGGACCCGCCGAGACCTGCGATGCGAAGGCCCGCTGCGGTCACGATCCGACGATCCGCGTTGACGGCGCCGACGGGGCCCGGCCAGGTGCTCGGCAGTCCCGCCCGCATCCATCCGGCGCGTCCGGCCGAGTAGCCCGTCAGGTCGGCGTCGTGGTTTCCCGGCACGAACACGCACGGCGCGTTCAGGGCGTCGGTCAGATACTCGAGGTAGTCGAACGGGAGGTCTCCCGCGCCGAGAACGAGGTCGACGTCCAGTGAACGCACCTGAGAACTCCACAGGCTTTCGATCGTTTCGTCGGAGACGGCAAGGACAGAGACCACGCGGACGACGCTACCGGGCAGCGGTGGTGTTGGATGGACTTCGTGAGCGACAGTGTCATAGCTCGGGTACGCAGTCATCTGCTTGCCGCGATCGGAGACGAGAAGCCGACGCCGTTCTCGGTGACGTTCCTCGGTCTCGAATCGTTGGACGTGTTGACGTTCTTCCCGCGACGCGACGAGTTCGCCCGGTTCGTGACGCTCGGTTGTTCGAGGTATCCGATGTCGGATCCGAGCGAGATGATCGCCGACGCCACCCGCGGTCCTCGCGCCGAGCTGATTCTCGTCACCAGAGTGTTCGACGGGATCGACAAGGATTTCCTGCGGAACCTGGCCAAGCTTGCCGCGACGCCGTCCGTCGAGGGTGTCGTGCTCCGCGAGGATCTTCTGCTGGATCTCGGTGAACCATTGTGGGCGGGTGCGCCGTTCACGGCGGTGCTGCTCGGGCGCAGCGACATCGAGGATCTCGAGCTGCCCGAGCCTGCCGACCCGGTCCAGTTTCTCGATGTCGTGCCGATCACGGGCACCGAGGCGGCGTGGGTTCGGCTGCGCGGCGCCGAGGCCCTGCGCGACGCGTGGACGGAAGCGGGAATCGACGTCCGTGACCCGAGCCGGTCCGCCGTGACGCTCTAGAGCCAGTCGTTCTTGCGGAACGTCGCGAACAATCCCACGCAGGCCACGGCCACCACGGCGACGACGATGTAATACCCGTACTTCCAATGCAGTTCGGGAATGTTGTCGAAGTTCATCCCGTAGATGCCGGCCACCATCGTCGGCAGGGCTGCGATGGCCACCCACGCCGAGATCTTGCGCATGTCCATGTTCTGCTGCATCGTCACCCGCGCCAGCGCGGCGTCGACGAGCGAGCTCAGAACCTCGTCGAACTCCGCTACTCGTTCCGCGACCAGAGTGTGATGGTCCTGCACGTCGCGCAGGTAGCGTCGAACCGCTTTGGGGACAGGGTTCTCCGAGCTCTGAGCCAGCTGATTCAACGGCGTCGACAACGGCGTGACGGATCGTCGAAGTTCGACGACCTCACGCTTGAGCAGATAGATGTTCTCGATCGGTACGTGATGGTGCGGCGAGAAGACCTCTTCCTCCATGACGTCGACATCTCGCTCGATCGAGCCGGTGACCTCGAGATATTCGTCGACGACGTGGTCGGCGACGGCGTGCAGAACGGCCGACGGCCCCAGAGCCAGCTGCTCGGGATTGTTCTCGAGCGTTCGCCGCACACCGGACAACCCCGAATGCTCGCCGTGGCGCACGGTGATGACGAAGTCCCGTCCGAGGAACACCATGATCTCGCCGCTCTCGACGATTTCGTTGGCCGTGGTCACCGATTCGTGTTCGACGTAGCTGATGGTGCGCAGAACGAGGAACAACACGTCGTCGTAGCGCTCCAACTTGGGACGCTGATGCGCGTGGACGGCGTCCTCGACCATCAGTTCGTGGAGGCCGTAGCACTGCGCGACACCGTCCATCTGACCCTCGTCCGGGGCATGCAGACCGAGCCAGACGAAGCCTTCCCCTCGCTTGCGGACCTCGGCTATCGCCGCCGAATGCGTGTACTTGCCCGGCAGCCGGTGCCCGTCGACGTAGACCGCGCAATCGACGATCGCGCGAGCGGTGGGTACGGGAACCTTCGGTCCGGCTGCCTGTCCACGATTGGACGGCCGCAGGGAGTGGAGCGACGGAAGCGACGGCCTCGGAGGTAGAGACGGCATGGCGCGAATCGTACGCCTGCGATACCAACGCCCGGTGCGCCTGAGACACTGGCTGTCGTGCGCATCGACCTCCACACCCACTCCTCGGTCTCCGACGGCACCGACACTCCCGCGGAGCTGGTCCGCGCCGCTCGTACCGCCGGACTCGACGTCGTCGCGCTGACCGATCACGACACCACATCGGGGTGGGACGAGGCCCTCGATGCAGCCCCGACCGGACTGACCGTCGTGCGCGGTATGGAGATGTCGTGCGTCGGCCGAGGGGAAGACGGCAAGCCGGTCCCGGTGCATCTTCTGGCCTACCTGTTCGATCCGAACGACTCGAGCTTCGCCGACGAACTCGCCCGCCTTCGAGGGGAGCGAGCGGCCAGAATCCGGCTGATGGCCGAGCGTCTAGCCGCTGACATCCCAGGCATCGTCCCCGACGACATCATCGCGGCCACCGGCGAATCGGCAGGCAGGCCTCACCTCGCCCGAGCCCTCGTCGACCTCGGCGCCGTCGACAGCGTTCAGCACGCGTTCGACGGCTACCTGTCGACGACCAGCCCGTACTACGTCGACAAAGTGGACACACCGATCCAGCGGGCCGTGGAGATGATCGCGGCGGCAGGGGGCGTCAGCGTCGTCGCGCACGCCCGTGCACGCAAACGCGGACGGATTCTCGACCCGAACCACATCCGAGAACTCGTCCCGCACGGTCTCGGCGGCGTCGAAGTCTTCCACGCCGACCACGACGAGCCGGACACCCACTTCATGCACGAACTCGCCGACGAACTCGGCATCATCGCGACCGGATCGTCGGACTACCACGGAGCGAACAAACCCCTGAAGCTCGGAGAACACACCACCGCGCCGGACCAGTACGAGCGCATCCTCCGCGCGGCGACAGGGTCGACGGTCCCGTCGTGAGCTTCGACACGACCCTCTACCTCACCGTCCTGATCACCCTGTTCGTGATCATGGACCCGCCCGGTGCCATCCCGGTGTTCCTCTCCCTCGTCGGACGCAAGAGCAAGGAAGCACGCAACCGCGCCGCATGGCAGGCACCGGCGGTATCGCTCACCGTCATCACCGTGTTCGCGATCGGTGGCCAGGCCATCCTGAACTACCTGCACATCGGTATCCCCGCACTGCAAGGCGCAGGAGGACTGCTCCTGCTCATCATCGCGCTGTCCCTGCTCACCGGACGCGGAGCCGGCGGCGGCGCCGAAGCCGAAGACGTCAACGTGGCACTCGTCCCTCTGGGAACCCCACTGATGGCCGGGCCGGGAGCAATCGCCGCCGTGATCGTCAACGTCAGCCAAGCCGAAGGACACGTCGGATCCCTCCTCGCGGTCGCACTCGCAATCGTGACCATCCACCTCGTGTTCTTCCTCGTCCTCCGATTCTCTACCGTCCTCATCCGCATCCTCGGCGAAGGCGGCATCACACTGCTCGCCCGCATCGCAGGTCTACTGCTGGCCGCAATCGCGGTCCAGCTCATCGCGGACTCCGTCCGCGGATTCATCACAGGAGGCTGACGGTTTGCTACGAGGTTTGAGTGGGGCCGTCACCGCGGGCCTCGTCGTACTGGCCGTCGTCGTCGCCGGCGCACAGTATCTCGGCAGCCAACGGGGATTCCCCGGCCCGGGAACAGTATCCGTCGCCGCGCACATCGCCGCAGCCATCGGCGCCGTCGTGATCCAGCACTTCGCGGATCACCGACGCCGCGCCGTCTCCGTCATCGCATCACTACTGGTCCTCGCCGTCGCCGGCATCCTGCTGTGGACACAGTGGTGGGGCTGACGCGGGCTCACTCCGCAGGCTCCGCTCGCGGGTGGGGCTGACGCAGGCTCACTCCGCAGGCTCCGCTCGCGGGTGGGGCTGACGCAGGCTCACTCCGCAGGCTCCGCTCGCGGGTGGGGCTGACGCCGCGGGCTCAGTCCGTCCTGGACCGCAGTCGACGGCAGGGATGTTTGCGCATCACGCGGTCCCGGTGGCAGACTGACCGACCAGTGCAGCCTGCGGTGCCACAGCGCCCGGCTCTTGTCTGCGACGGCGTCACCCGCCTCACGCCATCTTCGTGATTTCCCGACGCTTTTACGCGTCTTTACGTGACTGGGGCAACTAACGTGACTGCTGTGACCGAATCCATCGACAACGCCATCGACCCGACCGCCATCACCGACGAGGACATCTTTCTCGGCCACGTCGGCGGAAAACTCTCGGTCGAACTGACTGCGCCGTTGGACACGCAGCGGGACTTGTCCATCGCTTACACGCCCGGCGTCGCGCAGGTCAGCCGCGCGATCGCGTCCGACGCCTCGCTGGCGAAGCAGTACACGTGGACCGACCGTCTCGTCGCCGTCATCACCGACGGATCAGCTGTTCTCGGACTCGGCGACATCGGACCACGCGCGTCGCTTCCCGTCATGGAAGGCAAGGCGGCGCTGTTCAAGAGGTTCGCCGGCCTCAACTCCATCCCGATCGTTCTCGACACGAACGATGTCGACGAGATCGTCGACACCATCGTCCGGCTCCGCCACAGTTTCGGTGCGGTTAATCTGGAGGACATTTCTGCGCCCCGCTGCTTCGAGATCGAGAAGCGGGTCGTCGAGGCTCTCGACTGCCCGGTGATGCACGACGACCAGCACGGCACCGCCATCGTGGCGCTCGCAGCACTCAACGGCGCCGCGAAGTTCCAGGGCCGACGTACCTCCGAACTGAAGATCGTGATCTCCGGAGCGGGCGCCGCTGGAGTCGCATGCGCCAACATCTTTCTCGCAGCGGGTATCTCGGATGTCGTGGTGCTGGATTCCAAAGGCATCGTCTCCGCCGACCGCGGTGACCTGAACGCCGTCAAGGTCGATCTCGCTGCACGCACCAACCCGCGTGGACTTTCCGGTGGGGCAGGGGATGCGCTGGTCGGCGCGGACGTGTTCCTCGGGGTCTCTGCGGGCAAGATCGACGAGAGCTACATCGCGTCGATGGCGCCGCACTCCATCGTCTTTGCATTGTCGAACCCCGACCCGGAGATTCATCCGGAACGGGCTGCGCTGTACGCGTCGATCGTCGCGACCGGTCGCAGCGACTTTCCCAATCAGATCAACAATGTGCTCGCCTTCCCCGGCGTGTTCAGAGGCGCACTCGACGCCGGAGCGCGACGGATCACCGAAGGCATGAAACTCGCCGCCGCCGAGGCAATCCTCTCGGTACTCGGCGACGAGCTGGCTGCGGACAAAATCGTGCCCAGCCCGCTCGACCCTCGCGTCGCCCCGGCCGTTGCGGACGCAGTTGCGGCAGCAGCGCGAGCCGAGGGTGTCGCGTAGGACAGGGAAACGAAGCGCCCCGAATCACGCCTCACCTGGCTGTGGTTCGGGGCGCTTTCCCGTTTTCGCCCGGCTTTGCTCCGGCTTTCGGAGCGAAAGTGGCGTCTGGTCAGTCTGACTGACTGAAGGGCTCGTTCGCTCCGAAAACCGGACTGTGGGCGTGGGTGGTCCTGGGACGGAATGTGGCCGTTGGTCGAGCTAGTGCAGGTTCGGTGTTCGACGCAACCGGCCGGTGCCGGGCACGGACGCGTACACCGCGAGGGCGAGGAGGCCGTCGACGACGAGTGCGAGCACGGCAACCAGGATGGCGCCGACGAGAACTCGGTCGTAACTGTAGAGCGCCAGACCGTCGAAGATGTAGCGGCCGAGCCCGCCGAGGTTGACGTAGGCCGCGACGGTCGCGGTAGCGATGACCTGCAGGGTGGTGTTCCGAAGACCGCCGAGAATCAAGGGCATCGCGTTGGGGATCTCGACTCGGAACAACACTTGCAATTCGGTCATGCCCATAGCGCGTGCTGCATCGACGACGTCTGCGTTCACGTTCGCCACTCCGGCATACGTTCCGGCGAGCATCGGCGGAATGCCCAGTAGGACAAGGGCGATGATCGGTGGAACGAGCCCGAGACCGATGAGCAGCACGAGGAACACGAGCACGCCGAGCGTCGGAAGCGAACGAAGGGCGTTGACGAGTCCGACGATCAGTACCTCGCCGCGGCGCAAGTGCCCGATCAGCAGCCCGACGGGTACTGCGATCGCCGAGGAGACGACCACGGCGATGAAGCTGTACCAGATGTGTTCGAGGATCCGTGCGCCGATTCCGGTGCTGCCCTCCCAGTTCGCCGGGTCGGTCATGTACGCGAAGGCGTCGGTGAAGATGTTCATGCCCGTGCTCGCTTCTTGCCTGCCGACGTTCCGATACGGGTCCACGGCGTCAGTCGACGCCCCAGCAGATACAGCGCAGCGTCGAAGATCAGCGCCAGGAACACGATGGAGATGATCCCCGCGACGATCTGATCCGGGTAGTCACGCTGGTACCCCTGGGTGAACAACTGGCCGAGACCGCCGATGCCGATGACCGAACCGACGGAGACGAGCGAGATGTTGGTGACGGCGACAACGCGGATGCCTGCCACGAGAACCGGAAGTGCCAGTGGCAGTTCCACTCCGATCGCGCGGCGCAACGAGGTGTAGCCCATCGCCTGCGCGGAGTCGACGACGGCGAACGGCACCGAATCGAGTGCTTCGGGGACCACTCTGATCAGGAGCGCGGTGGAGTACACGGCGAGAGCGATGACGACGTTGATCTCGTCGAGAATCCTGGTGCCGAGGATGGCTGGGATGGTCACGAACAAGGCGAGCGACGGGATGGTGAACGCGATGCTGGCCACCGTCAACGTGATTCGGCGGATCCACGAGACGTTGCGAACCAGAGTGCCGACGGGGACCGCGATTGCGAGTCCGATGAGCAGGGGGACCAAGGACAGGTACAGATGAGTCTTGGTCAGGTCGAGAACGACGTCGAAATTGTCGACGAGCCAACGCATCAGAGCGACCCGAAGTGGTGCTCGTTGCGCGCCTCGTCCTCGGCGCGGCGTTGTGCCGCCAGATGCTCGAGAATTTCCGAGCCGTCGAGACTGCCGACGACCGCACCCGACTCGTCCACAGCGACACCGATTCCGGACGGAGACGAAATGGCTGCGTCCAGCGCCTGTCGGAGGTCACCTCCGACGGTGAACAGCGACCCGCCTGCCGCGGTGCTTTCCTGAACACTGCGCCCGGCGCGGATGCCCTCGACACCGGTGACGTCGATCCAACCCAGCGGCGCACGATCGGCCGTGACGACGAGAACCCACTGGCCCTGCTCGAGCCGGAGGCCGTCGAGTTTCTCGACCGGAGAGGTGTCGATGTCGTGCACGGGAACGGCGTCGGCGCTGCGGAAGGACAATCCGCGGTAGCCGCGATCGCGTCCGACGAACGAGGCCACGAAATCCGTTGCGGGTGAGGAGAGTACGACCTCCGGCCGGTCGTACTGCTGAAGCCTGCCTCCCGTCCCGAAGACGGCGATACGGTCCCCGAGGCGTACGGCCTCGTCGATGTCGTGGGTGACGAACACGATCGTCTTCTTCAGCTCGGCCTGCAGCCGGAGCATTTCGGTCTGCAGGTCCTCGCGAACGACCGGATCGACGGCGCTGAACGGCTCGTCCATCAACAGGATGGGTGGGTCCGCAGCCAGTGCACGGGCGACACCGACTCGCTGCTGCTGCCCACCGGACAGCTGAGCCGGATAGCGGTCGGCGAAAGCAGGGTCGAGCCCCACACGTTCGAGGACACCCAGTGCGGCGGTTCGTGCAGCGCGGCGCGACGTGCCCCGCAACACCGGGACCGTCGCGACGTTGTCGACGACGGTCCGGTGGGGGAGCAGACCCGCACTCTGGATGACGTATCCGATACCGCGCCGCAGCTTCACCGCGTCGGACTCGGCGATGTTCTTCCCGTTCACCGTGATCACCCCGGACGTCGGGGTGATCATGCGGTTGATCATCCGCATGGACGTCGTCTTGCCGCAGCCCGACGGCCCGACGAACACCGTGAACGATTCGGCCTCGATGTTCAGATTCAGCGAATCGACCGCGGTGGTGCCGCTGAGAGTGGAGCCTGCGGAACGACCCCCGGCTTCCGGGTATCGCTTGGTGACGTTCTCGAATGTGATCACGTGCGGCTCTCTCTAGGAGACCGGAGTATCCAGTCCCTGTGCGGTGACCCACTGCTGTGCGGCAGCAGCAGGCTCTGTCTTCGACTCACCGGATACGGACTGGTTGAGCGCCAGCAGTTCCTCGGTGGTCAGCTTGTCCGAGATGGCGTTCAGCACCGACGTCAGCTTGTCCGACGTCTTGCCCGCGTTGATGACGGGAATGACGTTCTGCGCGGCGAAGTTGAACTCCGGATCCTCGAGGACGACGAGGTTGTTCTCGGCGATCGACGCGGATGTGGAGAAGATGTCGGCGGCCGTGACCTCGCCGGAGGTCAGCGCGCGGACCGTGGCCGGGCCACCACCGTCGGACAGCGGCACGAAGTTGGCCGGATCGATGTTCACGCCGTAGTTCTCGCTCAGCCCGGGGAGGCCGTAGGTGCGCTCGGCGAACTCGGGAGGTGCACCCAACTTGATCTCACCGGAGTAGGGGGCGAGGTCCGCGATGGACGTCAGATTCCACCGGTCGGCGGTCTCCCTCGTCACGACGATGGAATCCTTGTCCTCCGCCGACGCCGGGTCTGCGACGACGAGGTCCGAGCCCAACGCGTCAGGGAGCGCAGCTTCCACGTCGTCCGCCGACGTTGCCGTGGCCTCGGGATCGAGGTACTGCAGCAAGTTACCGGTGTAGTCCGGGATCACGTCGATGGAGCCGTCCTTCAGTGCCGGGATGTACGCCTCACGGCTGCCGATGTTCAGGGTCGTGCTGACGTCGAAGCCGTTGACCTTCAGCACCTCGGCGTAGATGTTGGCGATGATCTCCGACTCGGTGAAGTTCGCCGATCCGACCACGATGGAATTGGGGTCGGAATTGGTGTCACCTCCGCCCGAGGACAACGGATCGGAGTCCTCGCCGCCGCATGCAGTGAGAGCGAGGGCCGCTACCGACAGGGCCGCGACAGCGCGCGCAGTTCGGGTGATCTTCACAAGGAATCCTTCCATCGTGTCCAGCCGTCGCGTTCAGCCTGTTCCAGAGCTGTCCGAGCATGCGGGATGGTGCTTCGAGCGAGTCTAGCCATAAGGTTGTCCGGAGTATTTCTCTCGCAGGGCTCTGTTCCCAGCGTGCGAAACGTTAAACCAGACCACCGACAACTACTCCTCGAACGGAGATCTCTCTCGTGCGTGCGTTCGGCAACCGGCTGGTCGGCTCCCTCGTCCTGGCGTCGGTGGTCACCGCATGCAGCGCCGCGGCCGAGCCGACGGACGCGTCGTCGGTGGTGGTCGGTCGCGGAGACGACACGACGAGTGGACTGCTGGCCGAGATCTACGCGGGAGCGATTCGGTCCGCCGGAGTCGCCGTGTCGGTCACGGACGGTCTCGGAGAACGCGGTGACTACCTTGCCGCACTCGACGCCGGGGATGTCTCGCTCGTTCCGGATTTCACGGGCGAACTTCTGCGTACGTTCGATTCGACGTCCACGTCGACGGACGCCGAGGATGTCTTCGTCGACCTGAACAGGTCGTTGCCGGAAGGGTTGTCGGTGGGCGACTACGCGCTTGCGGAAGACCGCATTGCTGTCGCGGTAGCGCCCGACGGGCCGCTTGCCGAACTGACGACAGTCTCGGAATTCGTGGACAACCGCGGTAGGGCGACGTGGGGTGTCGTCGGTGATCCGCCCGACCCGGACCCGATGGAGGTCGCCATGCGGCTGGTTCCTAGCGGAACAGGATTTGTGTTCGAGGACATCGCCGTCTACGTCGATGCAGACGCTGCGACAGCCGCACTCGAGTCCGGCGAGATCGGAGCGTTGGTGTTCAGAACGGCATCGCTCGGCCCGGCGGCGGCGAATCTGATGACCCTCGAGGACGAACAGTCGGCGTTCAGCGCGGAGAACGTTGTGCCGTTGATGCGCACGGGGACGTTGAACGATGCCGCGACAGCGACGTTGAGTGTCGTTGCGGGCGAACTGACCACAGCGGACCTCGCCGACATGATCGGCGAGGTCCGCAGTGGGGGAGAATCAGGCGATGTCGCTGCTCGTTGGCTCGGCGAGCACAACCTCTGACGATCGCAGACGTGCCCCGAGGAAAGCACCGAGGTGGTGAGTCGCCTCGGCGGCCTCGCGCAGTATCGAGGTCTGCAGATGCGCGACGTGCCACAGCTTCTCGTACTCTACGTACTCGACCTCGTTGCCCTGCGTCAGTAGCCGATCGTGAAAATCCACGATCTGCGAGTAGAGCACCTCGGCCTTGCCGACGTGCATGACGATGGGCGGAAGGCCGGACAGGTCTCCGTGCAACGGCGCGAAGCCCTGATCGAGTGGATCCCCGTCGCCCAGGTACGCTTCCGCGGCCGCGAAGGACCAAGCGGTGTTGACGACGATGTCCCGGGGGAACGGCGCGTCGCGAGCACCTGGATCCACCCACGGCGAGATGAGGCCCAGCGCAGCCGGTTTCACACCGTCGTCGACGAGATGCCGGGCCGTCGCGACGGTCAGCCCGCCGCCCGCGGAATCGCCGGCGATGGCAATCCTGTCCGGCGTGTATCCGTGTGCCTTGACGAGTTCGCGGAACGCCGCGACGGCGTCGTTCAGGCCGGCGGGATAGGGGTTCTCGGGCGCCAGGCGATAGTCGAGAACGTACACGGCACTGGCCGATTCGCGCGCCAGGTGGGCAGCGAGCGAACGGTGCGTCGAGATGGATCCGATGGTGTACGCGCCGCCGTGCAGATACAGAATCGCAGTATCGCGCTCGGTTGCTCCGACGGTGATCCGCTCGGCGGGTCGGCCTGCAAGCGTCGTCTTCAGGCTGACGGCGCCGTCGGGCATGGTCTGCAGCGGAGAAGCCAGATCGAGGATCCGCCGCTGCACCGACACCGGCAACCTGGCGTCGAGGGCCAAGCGGTAGAACGGTTTCAGTGCGGCGGCGACCAGCGGAAGCGGCAGGTAGAAGGACTTCATCGTCCTACTTCTTCCTGGGCATGACGCGGTTGGCGATGGTGGCGACCACGCGCTGGTACTTCGACCCGGTGATCCGCTGGAACAGGTCCAACGCGATGGCGTCGGATCCGATGAGTACGCGGCCCTTGCCCTTCTCGACGCCTTTGAGGATCGTCTTCGCGGCCTGATCGGGTGTTGTCTTGGCGAGTTTCGCGTCGAAGAACTTCGCGACCGACTGCTGGTCGTAGTTCTCGGCAACCGTGGCGTTGCGCGCGATGGCGGTCTTGATGCCACCGGGGTGCACGACGGTCATCTTGACGGGAGCCTTGGAGATCAGCAGTTCCATCCGCAGCGCTTCACTGAAACCGCGGACGGCGAACTTCGCCGCGTTGTAGGCGGCCTGCGACGGCATCGCGAGCAGCCCGAAGAGGCTGGAGATGTTGACGATGTGACCGTCGCCGGATTCCTGCAGGTGCGGGATGAAGGCTTTGGTGCCGTTGACGACGCCCCAGAAATCCACGTCGACGATGCGTTCGATGTCCTTGAACGAGGACTGCTCGACGTCACCGTGGTACGCGATGCCTGCGTTGTTGTAGATCTGGTTGATCTTGCCGAAGCGTGTCTTGACGGTCTCGGCGTACTCGATCACGGTTTCCCGCTGGGTGACGTCGAGGAACTGTGATTCGACCTCGCCGCCGAGTGCCTCGACCTGCCGCACGGTCTCGGCCAGGCCGTTCACGTCGACGTCGGACAGTGCGAGTTTCGCTCCGCGCTGAGCCAGGTTCAGCGCAAGGGCGCGTCCGATACCCGATCCCGCGCCGGTGACGACGGCAACCTTGCCGGTGAATGTGGTGGTCACTTCGCTGCTACCTCGATGTCGGAGTCGTTCACGGTGCCCACGGCGGGAGCGGGCAGATCGGATGCTGCGACGCTTCGGTAGGCCGCCAGATCGAACTTACGGGTGATGGCGCGGAAGCGGAAGGTGAAGTCCGGCCACAGCGTCGTGTTGTTCCCGTGCTTGTCGAGGTACCAGCTGGCGCAGCCGCCGTTCATCCAGACGCTGTCCGCCATGCGGTCCTGCAGGTCGGCGTTGTAGTCGTCCTGGATGTCCTTGCGGACCTCGATGACACCGATGTCGTGCTTCTCGATGGTGTCCAGGGCGTCGACGACGTAGTTGAGCTGCGACTCGATCATGAAGACCATCGAGGTGTGGCCGAGACCTGTGTTGGGCCCGACGAGGAAGAACATGTTGGGGAAGTTCGCGACAGCGGCCCCCTTGTAGCCTTGCTGGCCTTCCTCTTCGAAGGTCTGCGCGAGGGTCTTGCCGCCCTTGCCGTAGATCCCCTGGTAGGCGGGCGAATCCGTGACATGGAATCCCGTTGCCACGACGAGTGCGTCGATCTCGCGCTCCGTGCCGTCCGCGGAGACGATCGAGTGCGCCTTGACCTCGGCGATGCCGTCGGTGACGAGGTCGACGTTCGGGCGGTCCAGCGCGGGGTAGTAGGCGTTGGAGATGAGCATGCGCTTGCAGCCGATTCGGAAGTTCGGCGTGACCTTCTTGCGGAGCGCCTTGTCCTTGATGCCCTTGTTGATCTGCTGCTTGGCGATGAGCTCGAAGATGCGCATCAGCGCGGGCTTCTTCGCGAGACCGACGACCTGCGTCTCGCGTGCCGCGTAGATGCCGGTGCGGGACAGTCGCTGGAATCCGGGGATGCGCTTGAAGGCGAACTTCTCGAGTGCGGTGTACTCGCGGTCGAACCGGGGAAGGATCCACGGCGCGGTGCGTTGGTACACGTCGAGGTGCTTCACCTTGCCGGCGATTGCGGGCACGATCTGGATGGCCGACGCACCGGTGCCGATGACGGCGACACGCTTTCCTTCCAATGAGACGTCGTGGTTCCACTGTGCGGAGTGGAAGACGTCGCCTTCGAAGCTCTCGATGCCTGCGATGGGCGGCAGGTTCGGCTCGCACAGGGCGCCGACGGCCGTCACGACCACCTTTGCGGTGTACTCGCCGGTGCTCGCGACGACGTCCCAGCGGTGAGTGCTCTCGTTCCAGGTCACGGAGGTGACGTCGGAGTTGAACACGTGCTTGTCCAGCACGTTGTACTTCCGCGCTACAGACGAGATGTACTTCTGGATCTCGGGCTGAGTGGAGAAGGAGCGGGTCCAGTCCGGGTTCAGCGCGAACGAGTACGAGTACAGGTGCGACGGCACGTCGCAGGCTGCGCCCGGGTAGGTGTTGTCGCGCCAGGTGCCGCCGACGTCGCTGCCGCGTTCGAGCACGAGGAAATTGTGCTTGCCCTTCTGGGACAGCTTGATCGCTGCACCGAGGCCTGCGAATCCGCTGCCGATGATGAGGGTGTCGACCGTGCGCGGGGCAGTCACGCGCTCCGAGTTATCTGTTACGGAAAGACTCATGAAACAGAGAGTAGGAGCTTATTGAGTGTGAGTCAATAGTTATTGACTGCTATTCAGTAAGCTGGTTGCATGTCCAGTGTGAACACCCCGGCTGCCAAGCGAACGCGTATGAGTCCACAGGAGCGTCGTGCCCAGCTGATCGAACTGGGAACGGAGATGCTCGCGGACCGACCGCTGGAACAGGTATCGGTCGAGGACATCGCCGACCAGGCCGGAGTGTCCCGCGGCCTGCTCTTCCACTACTTCTCGTCGAAGCAGGACTTCCACCTCGCCATCGTGCGAGAAGCAAGCAAGACCATGCTCGAGCGCACCGCCCCGGACATGACCCTCGACCCGTACCAGATCCTGCGCGACTCCATCGCCAACTACGTCGACTACGTGACCGAGAACCGCGAAACCTTCATCTCTCTACTCCGCGGCTCCGCCACCGGCGACCCGGACATGCGCGACGTCTTCGAGCAGACCAGAACCACCATGGCCGAGCGCACCATCGCCAACCTCTACAAACTGCACGTCGAGGCCAACCCCACCACCGAACTTGCCGTGCGTGGATGGATCGCCTTCGTCGAGGAAGCCACCATCTCGTGGCTCCGCGACCCCCGCATCAGCCGAGACGAACTCATCGAACTGAACGTCGGTGCACTGCCCGCCGTCGCCCTGGCGCCCAGCATGATCGCCAGCCTCCTCGGCACCGGGGCTGAGTAACCTCCCTCTGTTCGGCATGGATGCGCCATGGCAGCCGTACGACGAATGTCACGTGACACCGATGCCGATGCCGAAACTGGCGGCCGAAAAAACGAATGCGCCGTTCGGTCACTCGAGGTGACCGAACGGCGCATTCGCTCCGAATTGGTGCGGGTCGACTATCCCTCGCCGACGCCCGAGAAGGCTTCGTCGATGATTTCGAGCTGCTCCACGGCGTGGACCTTGCTCGAACCCGAGGACGGTGCGGACATTGCACGGCGGGAGACGCGCTTGATGTTGCTGAGCACGTCGGGCATGAGCTCGGGGAATGCGAGGCCGAAGAACGGCCATGCACCCTGGTTCGCAGGCTCTTCCTGGACCCACCGGAATTCCGTTGCGTTCGGGTAGCTCTTGATGGCCTCGGTGATCCGACGGGTCGGGACCGGGTAGAGCTGCTCGATGCGGACGATGGCGACGTCGACGCGGTTGTCCTTCTGCTTGCGTGCCAACAGCTCGTAGTAGAGCTTGCCGCTGACCATCAGGACGCGCTTGACCTTGCTACGGTCACCGGTTCCGGTTTCGTAGGTCGGCTCGTCGAACACCGAGTGGAACTTGCCGTCGGTGAAGTCCTCGATGTTGGACACAGCGGCCTTGTTGCGCAGCATCGACTTCGGGGTGAAGACGATGAGCGGACGCCGGATTCCATCGCGTGCGTGGCGACGCAGCAGGTGGAAGTAGTTGGCCGGCGTCGACGGAACCGAGACGGTCATCGATCCTTCGGCGCACAGCGTCAGGAACCGCTCGATGCGGCCGGACGTATGGTCCGGGCCCTGGCCTTCGTGGCCGTGCGGGAGGAGCAGCACGACGTCGGACAGCTGTCCCCACTTGGCTTCACCGGAGCTGATGAACTCGTCGATGATGGACTGCGCGCCGTTGACGAAGTCACCGAACTGCGCTTCCCACAGGACGAGTGCGTCCGGGTTGCCGACGGAGTAGCCGTACTCGAAGCCGACGGCCGCGAACTCGCTGAGCGCGGAGTCGTAGACCATGAACTTGCCGGGATTCTCGCTGCCGATGTTGTGCAGCGGGGTGTACTCGGCGCCGGTCTTGCGGTCGATGATGACCGAGTGACGCTGGGTGAACGTTCCGCGGCGAGTGTCCTGGCCGGAGAAACGGACGTTGCGTCCTTCGTCCACGAGCGATCCGAGGGCGAGCAGCTCGCCGAACGCCCAGTCGACCTTGCCTTCGTAGGCCATCTCGCGACGCTTCTCGAGCACGGGCTTGACGCGCGGGTGCACGTTGAAGCCTTCGGGGACCTCGAGGAACGCATCGCCGATGCGGTGCAGGATGGACTTGTCGACGGCGGTGGTGAGCTTGGCCGGCAACTGCTGGTCGAGTTCGACCGATTCGCTGGGTTCGGGGTTGTACTTCTCCAGTTCGCGAACCTCGTTGAACACCCGCTCGAGCTGTCCCTGGTAGTCGCGGAGCGCGTCCTCTGCCTCCTTGAGGGAGATGTCGCCGCGGCCGATGAGGGATTCGGTGTAGCTCTTGCGGACGCTGCGCTTGGTGTCGATGACGTCGTACATCGCCGGCTGCGTCATCGACGGGTCGTCGCCCTCGTTGTGGCCACGCCTGCGGTAGCAGATCATGTCGATGACGACGTCCTTGTTGAACTTCTCGCGGAAGTCGACGGCGAGCTGTGCAACGCGGACACATGCCTCGGGGTCGTCGCCGTTGACGTGGAAGATCGGCGCGCCGATCATCTTCGCCACGTCGGTGCAGTACTCCGAGGAACGGGAGTGCTCGGGTGCGGTGGTGAAGCCGACCTGATTGTTGACGACGATGTGCACGGTGCCGCCGGTGCGGTAGCCGCGCAGCTGTGCGAGGTTCAGCGTCTCGGCCACGACGCCCTGGCCTGCGAAGGCCGCGTCGCCGTGGAGCATGAGCGGCAGAACCGAGAAGCCGCCTTCGCCCGGTCCCTTGTCCAGAAGGTCCTGCTTGGCGCGAACGAGGCCTTCGAGGACCGGGTCGACGGCCTCGAGGTGCGACGGGTTCGCGGTCAGCGACACGGCGATGTCGTTCTCGCCGAACATCTGGATGTAGGTGCCTTCGGCGCCGAGGTGGTACTTCACGTCGCCGGAGCCGTGTGCGGCTGCCGGGTTCATGTTGCCCTCGAATTCGGTGAAAATCTTCGAGTACGGCTTGCCGACGATGTTGGCCAGCACGTTCAGTCGACCGCGGTGCGGCATACCGATGACGACCTCGTCGAGGGCGTGCTCGGCGCTCTGGTCGATGACGGCGTCCATCATCGGGATGACGGACTCGGCGCCTTCGAGCGAGAAGCGCTTCTGGCCGACGTACTTGGTCTGCAGGAAGGTCTCGAACGCCTCGGCGGCATTGAGCTTGCTCAGGATGTACTTCTGCTGTGCCACAGTCGGTTTGACATGAGTGGCCTCGACTCGCTCCTGCAGCCAGGCAACCTGGTCGGTCTCGAGGATGTGGGTGTACTCGACGCCGACGTGGCGGCAGTAGGAGTCGCGCAGAACGCTCAGCACGTCCCGCAGCTTCATCTTGTCCTTGCCGTGGAATCCGCCGACCTTGAATTCACGGTCGAGGTCCCACAGCGTCAGGTCGTGGCTGATCACGTCGAGGTCCGGGTGCATCCGGAACTTGTCCTTGGTGAACTGCAACGGATCCGTGTCGGCCATCAGGTGACCGCGGTTCCGGTACGCCGCGATGAGCTCGAGAACGCGGGTGTTCTTGTCGACGGTGCCCTCCGGCAGATCCTTGCGCCAGCGGATGGGCTCGTACGGGATCTTCAGCGAATGGAAGATCTCGTCGTAGAACTCGTCGCTGATCAGCAGGTTGTGGATCGTGCGGAGGAAGTCGCCGGACTCTGCACCCTGGATGATGCGGTGGTCGTACGTCGAGGTCAGCGTCATGAGCTTGCCGACGCCCAGTTCCGCGAGGCGCTCGTCGGACGAGCCCTGGAACTCGGCGGGGTACTCCATGGCTCCTGCGCCGATGATGGCGCCCTGGCCGTTCATCAGGCGAGGAACGGAGTGCACGGTTCCGATGCCGCCGGGGTTGGTCAGCGAGATCGTGACGCCCTGGAAGTCGTCGCCGGTGAGCTTGCCGTCACGGGCACGCCGGACGATGTCCTCGTAGGCGTTGTAGAACTGCGTGAACGAGTGCTCGTTCGTGTTCTTGATGGCGGCGACGACGAGGGAGCGGTTTCCGTCCTTGCCGGGCAGGTCGATCGCGAGGCCGAGGTTGGTCGACGCCGGGGTGACTGCGTTGGGCTTGCCGTCGACCTCGGCGAAGTGCCGGTTCATGTTGGGGAACGCCTTGACGGCCTGCACGATGGCGTAGCCGAGGAGGTGCGTGAACGAGATCTTTCCGCCCCGCGTGCGTGCGAGGTGGTTGTTGATCACGAGGCGGTTGTCGACCATGAGCTTGGCCGGGATAGCGCGGACGCTGGTCGCCGTGGGGATCTGCAGTGAGGCCGACATGTTCTTCGCGACGGCAGCAGCGGCGCCGCGGAGGACCTTGGACGATGCCTCGGCCGCGGGGGCGGCTGCAGCGGGCTTGGCTGCGGGAGCGGACGGTGCCGCACCTGCCGCCTTGGAGGTCGCGGGCTTCGCGGTGGGCGCAGGCTTCTCGGCAGCTGCCTTCGGCGTTGCGGATTTCGGGGCGTCGGCCTTGGCTGCCGGGGCCTTGGGCGCAGCCTTCGCTGCCGGGGCCTCGGACTTCGTGGGCGCACCGTTGCCGTTGGAGCTCGTGCCGTTGGAGCTGCTGGAGCTCGTCGACTTTCCGGAGCTCGCCGAGCCGCTTCCTGCACTTCCGTTCGGAACCGGCGCGGCCTCGTCACCTGCCGGCGCGTCCGGGTCGTAGTCGGTGAGGAATTCGTGCCAGCTTGCGTCGACCGATGACGGGTCGTCCTTGAATCGCTGGTACATCTCGTCGACCAGCCATTGATTTTGTCCGAATTGGGTAGTGGAGCTGCTGCTCACGGCAGTAGTTCGCCTCGCTTCTTCTCTTCGTTCCCGATCACACGCGCGTACACATCCAGGGTAGACCTCATCCGGGGAGCGCGGACGTCCGGGACGTGGCTGTGGTATGTACTCACGAGTAACTGTCAACCTCGTTGCTGACGACTCCTGTGCTTATCGAATTATTCCCGCCGCGCGTTTCGGCCGCATCCCACAAGCGTGCGTAATACCCGCCGCGGGATCTCAGATCGTCGTGAGTCCCGGTCTCGACGATCCGGCCGTGGTCGACCACGACGATCATGTCGGCGCGTGCCGCCGTCGCCAATCGGTGCGCGACGACGACGGACGTTCGTGCACGCAGCACCCGCGTGCTGGCGTCGAGGACCGTGCGTTCGGTCGCGGGATCGAGTGTCGCGGTCGCCTCGTCGAGGAGCATCAGGTCGGGGTCCACCAGCTCGGCTCGGGCCAGCGCGATCAGCTGCCTCTGCCCGGCGGACAGGCCTTGACCACGTTCGCCGACGGGTTGGCGCATACCGCCTCGAAGTGCGGCGATGGCCTCCAGTGCGCCGACGGCGCGGGCCGCTGCTTCGATCTCCTCGCGTGTTGCGTCGGGTTTGCCGAAGGCGATGTTCGACGCGACGTCGCCGGTGAAGAGGTGCGCTTCCTGCGGGACGACGCCGAGCCTGCCGCGGTATTCGGCGAGTGAATAGTCGCGGAGATCGGTGCCGCCGACGCGTACCGATCCGGAAGTTGGGTCGTAGAACCGGGCGAGGAGTTTGACGATGGTGGACTTGCCCGCGCCGGTCTCTCCGACGAGGGCGACGGTTGCTCCACGGGGGATTGTGAGATTGACCTCACTGAGTGCTTCGGTGTCTGCCCCGGCATAGCGGAAGCCGACTTCGTCGAAGGCGATGTCGGTTCTGAGTCGGCCGTCGGGAATGCGTGTGGCAGCTCCGGTCGTCGCTGCTTCGATGGAACTGGGGGTGCGCAGGAGGTCGCCGATTCTCCGTACCCCGACGCTGGCTTGCTGGTAGCCGTCGAACACTTGGGACAGTTGCTGGATGGGCCCGAACAGCAGGCCGAGGTAGAGCACGAACGCGACGAGGGTTCCGGCGGAGGTCGACCCGGAGGCGACCTGGTGAGCACCGACGAACACGACGAGCGCGAGTGCGGCGTCGGACAGGAACGTGATGAAGGGGAAGTACACCGAGATCGCGCGCTGAGAACGCATCCGGCTTGCGCGATACAGGTCGGCTCGCTCGGCGAACCTGTCGGCGGCGAACTGTTCTCGGCGGTAGGCCTGTGCGGAGCGCAGACCGGCGATGTTCTCCTGGAAGTCGGCGTTGACCGCGGAGATTCTTTCCCTGGACTCGGTGTACGCGGCGGAGGAGATCCGCTTGAACACGACGGTCGCGATGATGAGAGGAGGTACGACTGCCAGCGCGACGAGTCCGAGAGGCAGGTCGGTGATCAGCAGGGCCGTGGCGATGCCGACGACGGTCACGAGGCTGACGACTGCCGTGGACGCCCCGGTCTGGATGAAGGTGGACAGTGCGTCGACGTCCGTCGTCATTCTGGTCATGATGCGGCCGGACAGTTCCCGCTCGTAGTAGTCGAGTCCGAGGCGCTGGATGTGCGCGTAGCTCTTGACCCGTAACCCGAACAGCACGCGTTCGCCTGCTCTGGCGGTGATGACCGTGGTGGCTGCGATGACGAACCACCCGGCGACCGCGAGGAACACGCCTGTCGCGGTGGCTGTCCAGAGGGCGCCCGTGTCGGCGCGGGAGACTCCGTCGTCGACGGCGAAACGAACGATGGATGGAAACGCGATCGACGCGAGGGAGTCGATCGCGAGCAGGACGACGACGGCTACGAGGAGTGTGCGTACCGGCGTGAGGAGCCGTGACAGCCGGAAGTCGGTGTCCGGGGCGCGTACGTCGCTGGGCGTGGGCGGCATTTCGGTAGCTGGGGGAAGGGCGTCGACGGCGTCCCTGAGCTCGGGGGTGGCCGCGACACTTCCGAGGGCCCCGGCGATCTGACCGCCGCCTCCGCCGCCGGTGGGTCTGCCCGCGCTCTGTGGTGTGCCGGACGTCGTAGCCGCCGTGCCCGCAAGTGCAGGCTCGGTGTCGGGCCACAGCTCGTTGCGGTGCGGGTTCGCAGACGCGGAAGCGTCGGTAGCGCCGTCGTAGGCTTTCTGGTCGTTGGAGAGCAGTTCGCGGAACAGTGGACATCGCGCGTCGAGTTGGTCGACGGTTCCGATGTCGATGACTCGGCCGTCGTCGAGTACGGCGACTCGGTCGGCGAGGGTCAGCGTGGATCGGCGGTGCGCGAGCACGATGGTGGTGCGCCGTGGTCGACGCCGGAGTGCGTCGAAGATCTTGGCCTCGGTTGTCGCGTCGACAGCGGAGGTTGCGTCGTCGAGGACGAGAACTCTCGGGTCGGTGAGCAGCGCCCGGGCCAGCGCTATGCGTTGTCGTTGGCCGCCGGACAGGGTGAGGCCGCGTTCGCCGACCACGGAGTCGTAGCCGTCGGGGAGTTCGGAGATGAACTCGGCTGCTTCGGCGAGTACGGCGGCGTCGTGTATTTCCTCGGCGGTGGCGTCGGGACGGCCGAGGGCGATGTTGGCTGCGATGGTGTCGGAGAACAGGAACGGCTCGTCGAACACGAGGCCGACTGCTTCGCGGAGGTGCTCGGCGCTGACGTCGGCCACGTCGATTCGCGCGGCGCAATCGCCGGTCGAGGTGAGGGCGACGGAGCCCGAGCGCGGACTGTAGAAGCGTGGCAGAAGCAACGACAGTGCTGTCTTGCCCGACCCTGCGTGCCCGACGACGGCGACGCTCTCACCTGGTGCGACGGCGAGATCGAAGGATCGGAGTACGTCGCGTTCGGGCTCGAAACCGAAGGTGACGGCGGACAGGTCGATACCGAGGGGGCCGTCGGGGAGGGCGATGGGGTGCGGCGGCTCGGGTACGGATGGGCCGGTGTCGATGACGTCGTAGACACGCTCGACTGCGGCCCGAGAGAGCTGCGCGAGGATGACGACGGAGGACAGAGTGCGGGTGACTGCGGACAGGGTCGCGACGTAGGTGGCGAAGGCCAGGAACGTGCCGACGGTGATGTGGCCGTGCAGTGCGAGGTAGCCGCCGAGCGCGATGACGCCGACGAGGCCGAGTTGGGGGATTGCGGCCATGGAAGGGGCGAGCCGGGCGTTGATCTTCGCTGATCTCATCCGCTCGGCGAACAGGGTGCGGGACAGGTTCTCCAGCCGATCGACGGCGCGTCCTTCCTGTCCGAAGCCTTTGACGACGCGGACACCGGTGACGGTTTCCTCGACGTGTTGGGCCAGGTCGGCGGCGCGTTGTTGGGCCGACCAGGTGGCGGCGAACTGCTTCGGTCGGACTTTGTACACGACCAACGTGACGGCGGGGACGATCGCCAGCGCGACGACGGTGAGGAGCGGGGACAGGTACGCCATCACCACGAGTGCGAGGACGAATTGCAGGAGCGCGCCCGCGGACAGCGGAACCATGGCGAGGAGGCCCTGCACCAGCTGTAGGTCGGTGATGGACCGGGACACCACTTGGCCGGTGCGGATTTCGTCCTGTTTGCGGCCGTCGAGGCGTTGCAGGGAGGAGAGCAGGCCGAGGCGCAGGTCGTGTTGTACGTCGACCGAAAGGCGACCGGCGAGGAGTCGTCGGCCGAACTGGCATCCGAACCGGACCACGGCCAGGCCGCCGATCGCGAGGGCGACCCACATGATGGTCTCGCCCGCACCGGCAGAGGCGTCGTCGATGGCGATCCGTGTCAGCAACGGAAACGAGATGTCGATGACGGCGGCGATCATCGTGACGGCCAACGCGCCCACGGCGGTGCGTCGGTGCACCCAGCACTGCGCTACGAGCCGACGTATCCAGGATTCACTCATCGATAGCGAACGGTAGTCCGCACCTCCGACAGGCGATCAGCTGATGTCACGCTCCCGGGTCCGCAGCCACCCGGCAACGACGATCAGTGCGGCCCACAGCGCCAGGCCGATGGGCGCCCACGGCCACTCTGCCAAGCCGTTGCCGTCGTCGAGGTTCCACGCGACGACGGTGGACAGCGTCAGAGATCCGGGTGCGATCTGCCAGAACCCGACGAGGCCGAGGCCGGAGAGAATGCCGAGGACAACCAGTTCACCGACGGGGAACCAGGCGACGATGGCGATCGACGGCCAGGTGGGTGAACCGAACAGCAGCCCGAGACCGGATCCGATGAGCGACCACATCACGACGACGAACAGTCCTGCTGCGATGTAGCCGAAGACGTCGCCGTTCAGTGTGAAGTCTCCGGCGGTGAACGCGAGCATGCACAGAATGGTCAGGATGGAGACCACCAGCCCGTATCCCAACGCGAAGAGTGCCGTCACGAGCACTTTGGCGCCGATGACCCGATCGCGCCCACGCGCGGACAGGAACGACGTCGTGATCGTGTCGTGGCGAAACTCCGTTCCGGCGTTGATCGCCGAGAACACGGATCCGAACAGTGTTGCCGCACCGAGGGCGACGAAGAGCCCGGCGAGGACCACTTCGTTCATCTCGCTGCCGGTGATGTCGCTCATGC
Source organism: Rhodococcus sp. RS1C4 (assembly GCF_002258225.1). Classification (NCBI taxonomy): domain Bacteria; kingdom Bacillati; phylum Actinomycetota; class Actinomycetes; order Mycobacteriales; family Nocardiaceae; genus Rhodococcus; species Rhodococcus sp. RS1C4. Next base: position 164,682 of record NZ_NOXZ01000031.1, read on the forward strand.
CCTTGCCGACCGCCGAGGAGATGGCGGTGGCGCCGATGCCGACGAACACCGGCGGTAGTGCCAGGGCCCACCAGAACTTCAGGGTGGTGACCTTGCGAATTTCCGAGGTGAGGACAGTGCTCATCGTCGGTCACCTTCCCACGGAGACGGTTGTGCAGCGGGCGGCCAGTAGCCGGGCTGCGGTTGTCCGTAGCCGGGTGGCGGTTGTCCGTAGCCGGGTGGCGGGTAACCCGCGTGCTGTGGTGGGTGGCTCGGTGCTGCCGCGTACTGCCCGGCCGTCATGGAGAGAAAGACCTGCTCGAGGTCGACGTGTTCGCTGCTGGTTCCGAAGACCGTGACCTCGGCTGCCACGGCGATGCGGCGCACGGTGTCCGCGTCGGCGCCGGCGACTCCGAGACGGCCGTCGGGAAGGAGTTGTGTGTTGGTGATGCCGTTCGACGCGAGGGCGAGGGCGAGGGTTGCGGGATCGGATACCGCGACGAGGATCCGGTTGGGTCGTGAGGAGCGCAGTTGTTCGATGCTGCCCTGGTAGACGAGCGACCCTGCACTGACGATGACGAGGTTGTCGACGGTGGCCTCGACCTCGCGCAGGAGATGGCTGGAGATCAGCACGGTCCTGCCGCCGGCCGCGTAGGACTTCAGGAAGTCGCGGAGCCAGGCGATGCCTTCGGGGTCGAGTCCGTTGGCCGGTTCGTCGAGTACGAGGATCTCGGGGTCGCCGAGCAGCGCGGTGGCGAGGGCCAGTCGTTGCCGCATTCCCAGGGAGAAGCCGCCGACCTGGCGTTTGGCGGTGTCGCTGAGTCCGACGAGGTGGAGGACGTCCGCGGCACGTGAGTCGGGGACACCGATCGCCGACGCGAAGATGCCGAGGTGACCGATGGCAGTGCGCTTGGGATGCAGGCTGCGCGAGTCGAGGACCGCGCCGACGGTACGGGCCGGGTCGACGAGTTCGGAGAACGGGACACCGGTGACGAGTCCGATTCCTGTGGTGGGTTTCGCGAGACCGAGCAGTAATCGAAGGGTGGTGGTCTTGCCGGATCCGTTGGGGCCGAGGAAGCCGGTGATGGAGCCGCGGGGCACGGCGAAGGACAGATCCGACACCGCGCGGACGGTGCCGAAGTTCTTGGTCAGTCCGTGCGCTTCCAGTGCGTTGCCGAAGCCGTACGTCATGTGTGCGTGTCCCCCGGGCCGACGTGAAGTACCGGGCCGGAAGATCCGGCCCGGTACGAGGTTACGGGTTCACACGTCGGTCAGGGGAGCACGTGCTTCACAGAAATGCCGCGGCCACTTCCCGGTAGATCACCGACGGGTCGCCGTCGTCGGGTAGCGAGTGCAGCGTGACGTGCGAGGCGCCCGCGTCGAGGTGCTGACGGAGCCGGGAGGCGATGGCGTCCGCGTCTCCGTGTGCGACCAAGGCGTCGATGAGACGATCGCTGCCGCCGTCGCCGATCTCGTCCGCGGAGTACCCGAGACGCTTCAGGTTGTTCACGTAGTTCACCAGGTGCAGGTAGGGATTGTTGACGGGCGGCCGCCCGATCTCCCGAGCCTTCTCCGCATCGGATTCGAGCACTGCCTTGTGTTCGGGCGCGAGGATCTTGTCCGGGCCGAGGATCTCGCGGGCTTCGGCGGTGTGCTCGGGCGTCGTCAGGTACGGGTGAGCGCCTGCGCTTCGATCGGCCGACAGTTTCAGCACCTTCGGACCGAGGGCTGCGAGTACGCGTCGGGACTCGGGGACGCCGCCGTCGTCGAGGGCGTCGAGATAGTTCACCAGTGCGTCGTACGGCTTCTGATACTCCTGCGTCGCTTCGGGGTGCCCGGCACCGATGCCGAGGAGGAATCGACCGGGATGCTTCTTCTCGATGCGGTGATAGGACTCGGCCACGTCGGGCGCGGCGGCGGACCAGATGTTGACGATGCCGGTGGCAACGACGATGGACTCGGTGGCGTCGAGGGTCTCCTCGGCCGAGGTCAGGTCTGCCGGCGGCGAGCCACCGAGCCAGATCGTGCCGTAGCCGCTGGATTCGATGAGGCGGGCCAGTTCCGGCGGGATGCCGGAGTAGTGCCGCCAGATTCCGAGTGTGCCCAAATCGGGTGTGCCCAGATCGGGTGTGCGCTGCTCAGGTGTGTCGGTGGTCATATGGTGTCCCAACGCCGAGTCACTGCTCTAGAATTCCGTCGATCGGGTCCGCGTCGATGACGGCGCCTTCGGGCCACATCTTCGGTGCCGGTCCGAAGGCTTCGCGGGCGTTGCGGATGACGCCCTTGCCGATGACGCGGTTTCCTGCGCCGCCGATCACGGCGCCGATTCCTGCGGGCAGAAGTTTGCCGAACAGCAGTGCACTGCGCTTGGCCAGGTACTTCTGGACGAATTTCTTGACGAGGGACTTGTTCATGTTCGTCATCGCGCCACCGGGAATTCGCGATGTGACGAGCGGGCCCCAGTTCTTCGCGGAGCTACCGACGGTCTTCTGGACGATCTGCATGCCGGATTCACCCAGCGCCACCGACAGGACCAGCGCGCGTCGTTGTTGGTGATCGTGCACCGGAATGCCGTGCACCGATGCGACCGACAATGTCAGCAGCGCGGACGATTCGATGAAGAATGCGGTCTCGGCGCCCACGGCGGCGATCGACGCGACGGTGCCGACGCCCGGTACCGCGGCCGCTCCGCCGACGGCGCTGCCACTGCCGGTGACGGCGAGGAGGAAGCGGTTCTCCAGACGTTCGATCAGCTGTGCAGGCGTGTCGGTCGGGTGTGCCCGACGCATGTGTGCGACGTACTTCTCGACGGCGGGCCCCTGCAGGCGCGATGCGTTGTCGAGGATCTTGACGAGCGATTTCTCGAGACGCCCGCCTTCCTTGATGGTGTCGACCTGGTCGTTGCTCTTCTTCGCCACCGGCGCTCCCGATCTGCTCGTCGTACCGGTTTTCCGGCCCCGACCCATTGCTACCCGTTCGCTCACGGTTCTACCCTGCGTGAATGGGCTGTGTTTCCGATGGTGCGCGACGGCGTCCCGCCGGCCGGCTTCGGCCGTACGTCTCGTCGTACGACGGATATCGGCTTGCCGGTTTCGAGCCGGGCGAGCATGTGGGCATGCCGAGTCCGGCGTTGACGGTCATCGTGTCGATCGAGTCGAAGCTCGAGATCGCGGATTCTCCGCGGCAGGGGGCCTGTGCGTTCGAGACGTTGGCCAGTGGCATTTCGGCCGAGCCCGTGACGATTGCTCACGACGGCAATCAACACGGGATCCAGTTGTCGTTGACGCCTGCGGGGTCGCGCGCGCTGTTCGGAGTGCCGACGTCGGCTTTGGGGGAATGGATGGTCGATCTGCCGGAGGTGCTGCCCCAGGCCGCCGAGATGGTCGAGCGTGTGTCCGCCGAGTCGGACTGGGATCGACGCTTCGATGTGCTCGACGAGATCCTCGGCCGTGTGTTGGTGGCGAGCGCGATCGATCCGACGTTGACCGAAGCCTGGCGTCTGCTGGTGGAGAACGGTGGATCGGCACGCGTCGGGGATGTGGCGCGGGAAATCGGGTGGAGTCGACGGCACCTGATCAACCGGTTCACGGCGGAGTTCGGCGTCGGGCCGAAGGACGCGGCGCGGATCGCGCGTTTCGATGCATCTCATCGACTTCTGCGACGCGAGACGATTCCTCCCCTCGCCGACATCGCCGCACAGTGCGGGTACTACGACCAGGCACACATGGCGCGGGAGTGGCGCGAGTTCGCCGGGATGGCGCCGTCGCGGTGGCGTCGGGAAGAGAAGTTCGCATTCGTACAAGATGACGACGTCTGATCCGAGCATGCTGTGGCCATGACATCCACGACAGTCTGGCCTTGTTTCCGCTACCGGGACGCCCGCGCGGCAATCACGTTCCTCGTCGACGTCCTCGGGTTCGCCGAGGCCGCCGTGTACGGCGACGGCGACGTCGTCGAACACGCCGAACTCCGCTGGCCCGAAGGCGGCGGCGTGATGCTCGGCAGTGCAAGTCGGGTCGTTCCGCAGGCTCCACTCCAGGCCCGACCGGACAGCGCGATATCCGATCTACCTGCTGGAGTGGGCTCTGCCTACGTCGTCACCGACCACCCCGACGAGATTCACGATCGCGTCGTGGCGGCAGGTGGCGTCGTCGTCCAGGGGCTTCGGGAGGAGGACTACGGAAGCCGCGGCTTCACGTGCCGCGACCCCGAGGGTGTGCTGTGGAGTTTCGGAACCTACGCCGGAACCCAGTGATCGGCGGGAACTAGCTCCTCGGTGCGAGGCGGGGGAGGCGGGGTTCCGTCCCCGAAGGGACGTCCACCGAGTGATTCACGGCCGTGCGGTTCGAGCCAGCCGTGCAGATCCGGTCCTTTGGGCACGATCGACGTGGGATTGATGTCGGTGTGCACCACGTAGTAGTGCCTCTTGATGTGGTCGAAGTCGACGGTGTCTCCGAAGCCCGGCGTCTGGAACAGGTCCCGGGCGTAGTTCCAGAGCACCGGGATCTCCGTGAGCTTGCTGCGGTTGCATTTGAAGTGGCCGTGATAGACGGCGTCGAACCGCACGAGTGTGGTGAACAGGCGGACGTCGGCCTCGGTGATGGTGTCTCCGACGAGGTAGCGCTGCTCGCTCAGCCGCCCGGTCAACCAATCCAGTGCAGTGAACAGCCTGTCGTACGCATCGTTGTACGCCTCCTGTGACCCGGCGAATCCGCAGCGGTAGACGCCGTTGTTGACCTCGGTGAACACGCGCTTGGAGACTTCGTCGATCTCGGATCGAAGCGCCTGCGGGTACAGGTCGGGGGCGCCGTCGCGGTGGTGCTGCGTCCACTCGGTCTCGAGATCGAGGGTGATCTGCGGGAAGTTGTTGGTGACGACCTGTCCTGTGGCGATCTCGACGATCGCCGGCACGGTGATGCCGCGCGGGTAGTCGGGGAACCGTGCGAAGTAGGCGTCCTGCAGCCGGGGGATGTTCAGGACCGGGTCGACGCCCCCGGGTTCCTCGTCGAAGTTCCAACTGCGTGGATCGTGCGTCGGACCTGGAATGCCGAGCGACAGCACGTCTTCGAGGCCGAGAAGACGACGGACGATGATCGAGCGGTGAGCCCACGGGCACGCGCGGGCAGCGACCAGTCGATATCTGCCCGGCTCGACCGGATACCCGTCGCGGCCGTCCGCGGTGATGCGGGTTTCGATGTAGTTGGTGTCGCGGGTGAATTCCTTGCCGTTCTCCACATAACTCATACCTTCAACCTACTTTGATCGACACCAGCGCACCCCACTCTTCGAAACCCAGTCTCGCGCCGAGCCGTCGGGCAACGACGTTGTCGGCGTGGCACCGCCACTGCGGGATCATTCCTTCGTCGAACGCTTCGTTGGTGGCGAGGCGCGACACGACCTGGCCGTTGCCCTGGCGTCGGGCATCAGGGGCGGTGAGCACCCCGACGTCGCCGAGAAGTCCTTGCCATTCCGCGTAGCCCGCACTCGCGAGCGGTGCGGCTGCGTCCACAGGTGCGTCGTCGCCGAGAAGGGTGAACCACGACTGCTTGTGCACGAGGTCGGCAGCGATCACGTCGTCGGGCGCACAGGCGGATTCGAGACTGTCGACGTGTGCGCGTTCGTGCGAGATCAGTGGATCGTGGCGGTCGATGGTGGTGCCGGCATCGTCGGCGTACGACAACACGATCGGGCCGGATGTGCGACCGGAAGCGAGTTCCCTCAGGCGTCCGCCGGTCAGCTCGTCGTCGGACATCGTCGCCGCCGCGGTCAGTGCCGACGCGGGCCCGATCAGTGCGCTGGAGTCACCGAGACGAACAAATGTGACGGAGGTCGCATTCTCGTCGGAGTGCACGTGGCGAACACCGGGCCGAAACGCGGAATCGCCGAGGTCGAAGTGCCTGGACCACGCGAGGCGGATGATGTCGTGATGATGTGAATCCACCGAATCGAGGCTATCGGGTGCTCGGGAAAATCAAGCTATTGGACTTTTTCTGCCCCGCTGTTTCGCAATCGCGTGATCAATGGCAGTATCGCCAGTGAGATTAGTGCTTCGACGTGAAGGGCTAGCTCGCTTACAGAAGGTTTACGGTATGACGCAGGGCAGTGTTAAGTGGTTCAACGGCGAAAAGGGCTTCGGCTTCATCGAGCAGGATGGTGGCGGACCTGACGTGTTCGTTCACTACTCGGAGATCCAGGGATCTGGCTTCAAGACGCTCGACGAGGGTCAGCGCGTGGAGTTCGAGGTTGGACAGGGCCAGAAGGGTCCTCAGGCAACGGGCGTTCGCGCTATCTGATCCCCTCAAGGATCGCCACCCGAAATTGCTGACGGCTTGACGCTGTCTTCAGTTCAGGTACCCGAAGAGGCCGGGCACACGGAGTTCGCTCCGAGTGCCCGGCCTCTTTGCGTGCCGACTTCGCTGTGGTGGCATTGTCATCGGGGACCGAATGAACCGTTCGGTCACTCCAAGTGACCGAACGTCACGTTCGGTCACCTCAGGCGATGAACCGACGGGGGACAGACGATGACGACGCAGAGTGCGCCGGTCGAGATCAAGCCGTGGCCTGCGCTGTGGGCGCTGTGTCTCGGCTTTTTCATGATTCTCGTCGACACGACGATTGTCGCGGTGGCGCAGCCGGCGATTCTCGACGGTTTGCAGACCGATATCAACAATGTCATCTGGGTGACCAGTGCGTACCTGTTGGCTTATGCCGTACCGCTTTTGGTGACCGGTCGGCTCGGGGATCGGTTCGGACCTCGGAATCTCTACATCGCGGGCCTTGTGGTGTTCACCCTGGCGTCGGTGTGGTGTGGTCTGTCGGGTTCGATCGAGATGTTGATCGCGGCTCGTGCGGTGCAGGGTGTGGGCGCAGCGATGATCACCCCGCAGACCATGGCGGTCATCACGCGAATCTTCCCTGCGGACAAGCGCGGGACGGCGATGGGCGCCTGGGGTGCGGTGGCCGGGGTCGCGACGCTCGTCGGGCCGATTCTCGGCGGCGTGCTCGTCGATTCGCTCGGGTGGGAGTGGATTTTCTTCATCAACGTGCCGGTGGGGGTCGTCGCCATCGTGTTGGCGCTGAGGTTCGTTCCGGTGTTGCCGACCAACGAGCACAAGTTCGACATCCTCGGTGTGGTGCTCAGCGCGGTGGCGTTGTTCGCCATCGTGTTCGGGATCCAGGAGGGGCAGCGGTTCGACTGGGACGGCCGCGTCTGGTCGTTGATCGCCGCCGGGACAGTGGTCTTCGCGGTGTTCGTGTACTGGCAGGCCAAGAACCGCAACGAGCCGCTGGTTCCACTAGCGCTGTTCAAGGATCGTAATTTCTCGCTGTCCAACATCGGTATCGCCGCAATGGGTTTCGCGACGGCCGGAATGATGTTGCCGTTCATGTTCTATGCGCAGAGTGTGACCGGACTGAGCCCGACGCGCTCTGCCATCCTGTTCGTTCCGATGGCCGTGCTGACGGGGGCTCTGGCGCCGAACGTCGGAAAGCTCGTGGACCGAACCCATCCCCGCTACATCGCGGGCACCGGTTTGTTGTTGCTGGCGATATCGCTGCTCGCATTGGCCGTACTCATGACGCCGACCACGGCAATCTGGAAGCTTCTGATTCCCATTGCGCTGATGGGTGTGGCGAACGCGTTGATCTGGTCGCCGTTGGCGGCCACGGCGACTCGTAATCTCCCGCTGTCCCAGGCAGGCGCAGGCGCCGGTGTCTACAACACGACGAGAATGATCGGATCGGTCCTGGGCAGTGCGGGTATCGGCGCCCTCATCCAGTCTCGGTTGGCTGTGGAAATTCCGGGTTCCGACGCGGCCGGTGCCAACGAGTTCAGCGGTCGTGTACCGGAAATGCTCCGTGACGGGTTCTCCACGGCCATGGCGCAGTCGTTGATTCTGCCGGCCATCGTGCTGCTGCTCGGCATGGTGGCGGTCTCGTTCTACGCCAGGCCTGCGTTCAAGCCTATGTGAGTGGAAATGACAGTCCCATCGGGTCGCTCCGCAGGCTCCGCTCCTGCCCCAGGGCCTACATTTCCACTCACACAAGCATTTCGACTCACACAGGTCAGAGCCCGAGATCGCGGCCGATGAGCTCTTTCATGATTTCGTTCGACCCGGCCCAGATCTTGCTGACGCGGGCGTCCTTCCATGCCCGGGCGGCGCGGTACTCGTTCATGAAGCCGTAGCCGCCGTGCAGCTGCACGCAGTGGTCCAGGATTTCGTTCTGCACCTGGGACGTCCACCACTTGGCCTTGGCCGCGTCGATGGCGGTGAGCTCGCCCTTGCCGTGCGCGACGATGCAGTTGTCCACGAATGCCTGTGCGACATCGAGTTTGGTGACCAGCTCGGCGAGCAGGAATTTGTTCCACTGCAGTGATCCGATGGGCTGACCGAATGCCTTGCGGTCCTTGGCGTACTGGATGGTTTCCTCCAGGATCGGCCGTGTCTGCCCGAGGTTGGCCACGGCGCAACTGATGCGCTCCTGCGGCAGCAGCTGCATCATGTGGATGAATCCACCGTCGAATTCGCCGATCATGTTCGACGACGGCACGCGGACGTTCTCGAAGAAGAGTTCCGCGGTGTCGGATTCCGGCTGGCCGACCTTGTCGAGTTTGCGGCCGCGAGAGAACCCTTCGGTGCCGTTCTCGACGGCGAAGAGCGTGATGCCCTTGGCCTTCTTCTCGGGCGTCGTGCGGGTAGCGACGATGACGAGGTCGGCGCTGTTGCCGTTGGTGATGAACGTCTTGGAGCCGTTGATGATGAAGTCGTCGCCGTCCTTGACGGCGGTGGTCTTCAATGCGGCGAGGTCCGATCCGCCGGACGGTTCCGTCATCGCGATGGCGGTGAGGAGTTCACCGCTGCAGAACCCGGGGAGCCAGCGCTTCTTCTGTTCCTCGGTGGTGAGCTTGACGAGGTACGGCGCGACGATGTCGTAGTGGATCCCGAAGCACGACGCGACCGCCGCGCTCGATCGTGCGAGTTCCTCGCCGAGGACCGCGTTGAATCGGTAGTCGTCGGCGCCGCTGCCGCCGTACTCTTCCGGTACTTCGAGGCCGAGGAAGCCGTTGCGTCCGGCTTCGAGCCAGATGTCACGGTCGATGAAGCGCTGCTCGATGAGCTTCTCTTCTCGGGGCGCGATCGTGCGGGTGACGAATTCTCGGGCGGATTCGCGGAACGCGTCGTGGTCGTCCTCGAACAGGGAGCGCTTCATGTGTGTTCCTTCCGGTAACGGTAATTCTCGTCTGCACAATACTCGCCGGTATAACGATCCAACAACACGCCTACTCGGTAAAAACCGCAGCTCAGGGCGCCCCTTCCACCGCGGGACACGATGTGGAAACGATGGAAAATAATTCTGGTGTGACGTCAAAATCCTCAGGTAAAGGTTTAGACATGAGCGATTCAGCGATCACCGGACACCTCGCCCACCTCCGCCGACAAGGCGCAAGCGAAGAGACCATCTATCAGAGACGCCGCATCCTCGGCCGCGTCAGCGACTACATCGGCAAGCCCATGGTCGACGCGACGTACGAGGATCTGGACCGTTGGCAGAGGAGTCTTCGCGTGTGCACATCGAGCATCGCCACCTACACGTCTCACGTGAGGGCCCTGTACGAATGGCTGTCGGACATGGACCACATCACGGTCAACCCGACCCGCAACCTCGTGATGCCGAAGATCAAACCACGTGTTCCTCGGCCGATACCTGAGAAGGATCTCGAGGTTGCGCTAGCCACTGCGCGTCACGACCATCAACTGTTTTGCTGGTTTCTTTTGGCAGGCTACAGCGGACTCCGTGCCGGCGAGATCAGCAGAATCGACCGCGGGGATCTACGCGAGGCCGACGACGGTGGCGCCTACCTGAAGGTCCACGGCAAGGGCGGCTACGAGCGGGTTGTGCGGATCGCACCCGAGGTGTACGCCGAGCTCGCACTCATCAGCTACCAGCGTGGTCGGCTGTTCCGGGGGCGTGACGGCGAGGTGCTCCGACCGCATCGGGTCTCCCAGGTTTCGTCTCGCCACCTCGCAGGCGTCGGTTTGCCGTACACGCTCCACACACTCCGTCACCGCTTCGCGACCGCACTGTGCGATCTCGGGGCCGACGTCCGAGACGTGCAGCACGCGCTCGGACATTCGAGCCTGGCGACCACGACTCAGTACGTCGCACACAGCGCACGGCGTGGCGCCGGCGACGTCGACAGGTTGGGCGCCGGTCTGGCGGCCATGAAGAAACGACAGACGGCGACGCGCAAAGCGAACGTGCCAACGTAGTACTCCGCGTCGGTTACGGTCGGCGCATGAAACGGACATTTATCGCGGCCGGGTTTGCGGCCCTCACGCTCGTCGCCGGATGCTCCTCGGGCTCGGACCGGAGCGTTGCCGAGGATCTCGCGAAGGCGAACGGGATGAGCGACGCGGAGTTCCTCGCGTGTGAGGACTACATCAACGGCCGCGATGACGTGAACGCCGACGACACGAGCTCGCGTGTCGATTTCGCGCGGACGGTGAACGAGTGGGCGGCACAGTCACGCCCCGACTTGAAGGACGCCGGTGAGGTGCTGGCCCGGGCGGCGAACACGAACGCCGAGGGCTGGCCGATGGGAACGGGCACGTTCGAGCAAGCGTGCCTGCGCGCGGGCTGGCCGACACAGCAGCAGATCGACGACGCGAAGTAGGGCAATCCGGGAAGGCGGTCTGCTTTACTGGGTCGTTACTGTCCGACCCAAGAAAGTGACCCCTTCAGTGAAAGCCGTAGTAGCAGTCATCGCCGCCGTCATGCTGATGTTCGGTGGCGCGTCCGTCGCCGCCGCAGAGCCCTTGCCCGCACCAGCCGCGGGTAGCAGTGTCCAGGTCAACCCGGTTGCTCTTCCCCCCGGCGACACCCTCGAAGCCCGCGCCGGGATAGGTGCTGCGATTGGTGTAGTGCTCGGCGGCCTCGCAGGCCTGCCGTTCGCTGTCGTCGGCGCCATCCCAGGTGCTGTAATCGGCGGCCTCGCTGGCGCTGGCATCGGCGCTGCATCGTGGAACATCGCGAACGCGTACTTCGGCTAGTTGCCCTGTACGCTCGACGAGCCCCGACGGGTTGGGTTTCCCTGACAAGTTTCCTTGTCCCGTCGGGGCTTTGTCGTGTCTAGCGTTTGATGTCTGTTCGCGCGCCGCGGCCGGGGCGGTTGGCGTGCCACTCGTCGATGCGCTCCTCGGTCCAGCCCTGCACGGTTCCTCGGGGCAGGGTGCCGTCGTCGTTGACGGGTCCGATGGTGACGTTGGGTGATGGGAGTTTGTATCCGCTGAGTGTGTGGTCGGCGGCTCCGATGCGTTCGGCGAACTGCCGTTTGGATAGGTAGCGCTTGGTCATGGGCGTGATCGTAACCCAGTTCCGGACGGATATATACCTATTCGTTGGCGCCGTGCGAATCACGTTCTGCCAGTTGTTGATAGGTGTTGCACTTATCCGTATTACACGGTAATGTTCTTGTTGTCAGGGAAACAGAAACAAGGAGACAACATGAACACCACCGCCCCCCGCACCGCCGCCCGCCTCACCACCTTCCTCTACCGAGCAGCAGCCGACCTCGACGCCGCCGCCAAGAACGCCCGGACAGCAGCCGAGACGGAGCACGCCACCACCGGACGCGAACTCTGCACCGCAATGTTCGCCCGCCTCGCCCCCAGATAGGGGGCGGGGCCTCCGGGCCGGAGGTGGCAACCCCAAGAGCAAGATCCACGACGCGAAATGAGGCAAAGGTACGGTGCTGGACATGAACCGACTACGTGAAGCTGTCCGTGTTGTCGTCGAGTCAGTGCGAGCTGTGGGCGGAGTGTTGTCCTTCGAGCTCGCGAAGGCGCGACGTCCGAGCCGGGAGATCTATCGCGGCGACTAGACCCAACTGCAGACGCGCCGAAAGCGCCCCACCCTCGGTTGAGGGTGGGGCGCTTTCGTCATGCTCGGATGATCTCGAGGAACGCATCAGCCGTGACCGTGCGGCGCGAAGCGGTTCCGTTGCCGAGGGCCTCGACGCGAACTATGCCGCCAGTGCCGACGAGACCTGTGAGGGTGATCGCCCCCGCGGTGCTGTAGCCGGTGTTGTAGACGACGGATCCGGGGATCTCGACGCCGTCGTTCGTCAACCGTGAGTACGTCCAGTTCGACGGCCCGGGCTGGGCGTCGAACGGAACCCGGTACGTGATGTTCACCGTCACTCCGGCGGGGACGCGTATGCCGTTGTCCTCGATCAGCGTCGTGCCGAACCCGGCGCGAATCGACCACGGCGTCAGGAGCGTGTACGCCATCGCCGACGAAGACGTGGACGCAACGAGCTGGGTTCCGTTCTTCGTCATGCCGCTGTTGTCGAACGCGAGACGCGCTGTAGCTGTCGGTGTGACTGTGATGTTGAGATCGGCCTTGACCGGCACCCGGACAGTCGCTGTGGCCGCGATCGCCACGTCCTGGACCGCTGCGGCGCGCATGCGGATGAGTCGTTCCGCTGTCGCGTCGACGGTCACGGTCGCGGCGGCGGCGCGGTAGATCCGTGCGAGCGCTGTGGCAGACGGTGTGACGGTCAGGTTGAGGACGGCGTCGACGGGGATCGATCCGCCGATTGCGACGATCTCGGCTGTCACTGTCGAGACGATGTTCAGCGCGGCCGCCACGTTGGCTTGTGTGTACTGCGTAGCGGCCGCTGTGACAGCGAGTGCGAGGTCTGCGCGTGCGAGTGCCACTGCGCGCGCTGAGGGGTCGACTGCGACGTTCACGGCCGCTGTGCGCCGGTACCGGACGCGGACTGTCGCCGAGACGGTGACGGTGACGGTGAGGTCTGCGTCGACGTCCTTCGTGCCGCCATCCGCGCGTGCCGTCGCCGAGGCGTCGACGTCGACAGTCAGGACTGCTGCGACGCGGGCGACGACCCGGAGCTCGACCTCTTGCCGGACGACGACGGCGAAGTCCGCTGCGACTTGGAACCTCAGCGCTGGCAGTGGTGGCAGGACGTCGCCGTACAGGACGCGCCGCGACGGTGTCGGTGGACCGCTTCGTCCACGTGACACCGTCGGCAGCCGTGCTCCACCGTTCCGTGTCGGCGCGGGCAGGGTGGCGATCATCGCCGTTACCCGGTCGCGTTGACCGTCGGTGTCACGACGATCTCGCCGGTGGCGCCGAGCTGCGTCGACGCGATGGGGATCGATCCGACGAATCGGCCGCCCGTCTGAGCTGACCAGATCCCGGCCCACGCGTAGGTGCCGGCCGCGACGGGAATGGTGACGGCGGATCCTGCGAGGGTGCCGTCGACTGCGCCGCCCGTCCACGTCGTCTGCTTGCGGGCGTATCCGCCGCCGGTGGCTTCGTTGGCGCCGGAGGTGCCGGGGTCGGCTGTGTGCAGCGAGATCCAGGTGCCGATCGTGCCGGTGTAGATCGCGATGTCTTCTCGGGTCTGTGGTGTCAGTGGCATTGCTGTGTCGTCCTTTTCAGTCGGTGCGGCGGACTTGGCCGAGGAACCACAGCCAGTCGTCGGTGAGCCCGCCTTCACGCGGGAGGGTGAGGTAGGCGCGGTACTCGGTGCCGTCGGGTACGAGTACCGCTGTGGTGCCGGTCGATTCGACGCGCCAGGTGATGAACCTGCCGGCGACGGTCGCGGACCAGACGGGGCCGTTGGCGAAGACGATGCGCGCCGAGGTGCCCGCCGGCCACTGCGTCGTCGGGTGTTCCTCCTCGTGGATGAAGTCCTGCTGCGCGGACAGGTGCAGTGGCAGCCCGCGTGGTGGTTGAAATCCGAGTCCGGTCGTCATGGGGTGGGACCTCCTACTCGTCTCTCAGGTCGTCGGGCTTGTCGGGTAGTGCGATGTTGTTGTCGGCGAGGCGGCCGGTGAGGCGGGCGACGTAGGTGCGGAAGGCGAGCACCAGTCGGTCGAGTTTGTTGATTCGCCGGTTGCGGTCGTCGACGTCGGCTTCGAGTTCGCGGACCCGGCCGCGGAGTCGGTCGATCTCGACGTCGTGATCGGCCCGCATTTCGGCGCGGTCGACCTTCCGGGCTTCCTTCTCTGCGGCGAGCTCCTCGCGGGCTTCGTCGCGTTCCTTGATCGCTTGGGCGAGGGCGTCGAGCTTGTTACGGCTGCGAGCTCCGATGATTGTCGCGACGCCGGCGAATACCGCCGTGATGAGCGCCGAGGCGACGCCGACGTTCTCGGCTGTCAGTACGGGCTCCGCGGCGATAACCACCGACGACGCGAAAAGCGCAATCACCTATATCCCCTCTCTGCTGCACCGAAGGCCAGTGCAGCGTTCATTAGTCCGACGAACACCGCGATGGTGGCTGCGAGGATCGGTGTCGGTGGTTCGGAGAACCAGGCGCCGGCGAAGATCGCGCCGCCGTAAAAGATCCACACGATTACGGACAGTCCGTGCGCGATGACGAACCCGGTTTTGCGGACTGCGCAGACGATGAGCCAGAGCCCGGTGAGTGCGAACAGGAGCACCCACCAGGGGCCGGCTTGCTCGACGTAGACGACGAGGTTGATCTGGTCGGGCGGGAGTGGGCGGCGGACGAGCTGCGACGGCCCGAGGTAGAGCGCGCCGACGCAGATCCCCATGATTCCGGCCGTTCCCGCCGCCAGTCGGGTGCCGAGCATCAGTTGTCCGCGGAGTGGCGGCCGCTGTCGTCGTACGGGACCGGGCCGCCGGGCTCGCCGAGGGTGCCCGCGTTGTACTCGGTGTCGGTGACAGTCTCAGGTTCGACGTCAACCACTACCGGCAGTGCGACGGGTGCTGTCGACGGGAGTCCTTTGGTGGCGCCGAGGTTGAACGATGCGAGTGAGGTCAGAGCCGAGATGACCGCTGCGGTAGCGGCGATTGTGAGCGCGTCTTTCCAGGCGACGTCGGCGAAGCCGCCGGTGGCAGGAATCGCGGCGACCAACGATCCGGCGAAGGTACGGGCAACGCGGTCGCCGAGGTCGATGAGGAAGTTGCCGGACGTGAGCTGTGTTGACGCGACGAACGCGAGCAGCACGGACACGAGGGTCGCGAGGCCGGCTGCGGACAGGGCCGTCGGCCACGCGACGGACACGAGGGTCGCGCCGGCGCCGAGGAACACGAGGACGTTCTGCAGGAACGTCTTGACGCCGCGGTCGAGGAGGTCGAGCCAGAACGCGCGGGTGTCGATCGAGATCGATCCGACTTCGGCGTGGACGGTGACCGTGGTTTCGGAATCAGGCATTGTTCGCTTCTCTCTCTTGAGTTGTGCCGGGTTGTGGATGCTGGGGTCAGACGGATTCGGCGGGCTGCTGCCGGGTGTCGCCGGATGCGAACCGGGACTGCAGTGACTCGACGAGCTCGCGTGTCTTGACGGCTTCGGCGTGGGTCTCGAGGACCCAGAACACGAGCGACGCCACGCGGTCGTCGCCCTCGACGTGAGACTTGTAGCCGTCCCACTTCACCTCGTTCCACACGTCGGCGAGCATCGCCCGACCCCATGCGTCGTTGCCGTCCTTCACCTCGGCGTGGTCGCGGTCGTTGATCTGGCGGACCTTGTGCGGTGCGCCCCACTGCAGTGCGGCGGCTTCTGCTGGTGTCATCGGTGCGTTTCCTCCTGGTGTGGTGGGTGTTCCGAGGCGCATGATCAGCGCCCACGTCTTCGGTCCGACGGTGCCGTCCGGCGTGAGCGTCGGGTCGGTGCGCTGCAGCGCCGAAATTGCGGGCTGGGCGTCACGCCAGCGGCCGGTCTGCGGTATCCCGAGCTTCGCCTGCATATGGCGGATCCCGGCGATCTGGTATTCGGGTTCGCCGGCCTCGCCGGACACGGACTGTTCGGGCCCTTCCTTCGGCCCGTACCACCAGCCAGCGGGCAGCGGGAAGTCGTCGGGGTTGCCGGCGCCGACGACGGCCGGCAGATACCAGAAGTCGTGGAACAGTGGGTCGTTCCACGCTCGGGCAGTGCCGGCGACGACGTGCCCGGAAACGTTGCGGTACATGCCGCGGGACTCGAAGTTGAGGCCGTCGAAGGTGCCGGCGACGTGAGAGTTGTAGCCGCCTCCGCCGTGCATGAATCCGAGTTTCACGAGTGCGTTCGCGGGGACGTCGGAGGCCTTCGCGACGTGGATGAGTCCGAGCTGCGCTGCGTCTCCGGTTGCGGTGGCGCCGTACCGGCCGGGGCGGTTGCAGTTCTCGGTGGACCCGTAGCGTCGGTTGGCTTTCATGCCCTGCACGTGCGCTGCGACAGCGAACGCGAACCAGGAGCAGTCACCGCCGGGGTTGCCGCTGCCACCGTAGGCGTAGGGCAGGCCGTTCTTCGACCAGATGTAGGCGCGGGTCGCGTCGACCTGCGTCCGTGAGATTGTGCGCATCAGTCCTCCTGTGCGGGGGTGGGTTCGACGACCTGGTAGCCGAGCTCGGCTAGCGCTTCGTCGTGCGGGGTGTCATCCGGGTAGTGGGCGAGAATCCACCAGCGGCCGGTAACGGGGTTTGGCAGTGCGCCGCCGGTCTCGGTGGCCGCGAAGACGTTTGTGTCGTCTGCACAGTGCGGCTCGGTGGACACGCAGACGGCAACGAATTCGTTTCCGTACAGGGGCGGGTCCAGACGATAAAGGTCTGTTGTTCGTTGCCAATTCGGAAGCGCCCTTGAGAGCAAGTACGCAGTTTTCATTGCTACCCTTACTTGTAGCTCGTGATGAATATTGCTCCGTGAGCACCATTTCCGCCCTGTCCGGCGAATCCGAAGGTGTTGAACGCCCCGCCGCCGCCACCCGGACCTCCGGGATTTGCGCCGTTTCCTCCGTTTCCTCCGTTGCCTGTTCCGCCCTTGCGTGCTCCACCGCCGCCACCTGTGCCGTACTCGGCGAGGGTCTCTGGGTTTGGACGATTACCTGGACCACCTGGATTGCCGGAATTGTTCGGCATTCCAGCGGCGCCACCGTTGGCGTAATCGTGTCCGGTTCCAGGACGCGCGGCATAGTCTTGTCCAGCAGTCACGAACCCGCCTGTTCCGCCGCGCAATTGACGAGTTTTCGCTCCGTAGCCAAACGCATTAGGAAGCGCACCACCTGCAGATCCGAACGGGCCGAAGCTGCTCAGTCCTCCGCCAGCGCCAGCTTGGTTGTCGGAGGTGGCACCTAAACCACCCATTCCGACAACGCAATTGACGGTGGCAGGCAAATCCGCGTCGAAGAATTCGAACTCATTGCATCCACCTGCGTAACCGCCTGCTCCCTCACCGCTTCCTCCGGCACGAACAGCAGGGTCCGTATCAAACACGCCATTGCTTCTCCCGCCACCTGACGCGGCGCCAATGATTTTCACGATATGTCTTGAATATCCTTCCGGCTTTGTCCAGGTTCCGTCCTGGAAAAAAGCAGCGCGGACAGCAGAGGATCCTCCCTCCGAGAATTGATCGATGCGATTATCTAATCGCGGGATTTCTTCGTTGACGACGTTTTCGACAGCGCCCGTCAATCCGCCCATCATCGTGGACAGTCCGCCGAGGTTGAAGAATCGGCCACCTGTAATTGCACCGACGATTTGGCCAAGCAGGCCACCTTCTCCCCGAAGATTGTCTTGAGCCCTGCCGTACCCGTTGAGCGGTGGATTTCGTGTCTTCTGTCGAACGCCGTCGGGGGTTTCGTCCTGGCCCCATCGTTGACCAGGGCGGACGGTGTACGAGCCGCCGGGTACCGGGACTCCGGGTGCACCTGTTGTCATTTTGCTACCTCCCGGGGTACTTCCTGAGGATCGACGTCCTCGGTTTCTTCGACGTCATCTCAAGGGCGAGCACTCGCCGGATCTCGGTCTCGTCCGCGTTGTGGAGGTAGCCGAGGACGTAGTTGACGTTGTGCTCTTTCGGGTTGAACGCCGGCCCGTTCCGCACGGCCGGCTCAGCGAGTTTCGGTGCCGAGCCAGGGTCGTGACTGATGCCCATGTTGTAGAGCTGCTCGGCGTGGAATTGGTTTTCGTACGCCGAGAACTGCGACATGTCGACTAGCTCCGTCGGCTCCGGATCCGGCTCGTCCTTGTCGACCCACCCGGCGGTGTAGTTCATCAGGTGCTGCGGGCCGCGGGGCGGTGGCCGGAACTTCTTCGTCGCCAGTTCCGGATGCCACCGCACGCCGCGTTCGTACAGCGTCTCCGACCAGTTGCCCATCGTGCCGCCCTCGGGGCCGTCGATCGGCGGGGTGATCGATTGACCCATCATCGGCAGATCGATCAGGACCGGCTGCAGTGCTTGCCGCGGGTTGTCCGGATCGATGTTCTCCGGTGTCGGCAGGGGGGGCTGTGTCATGCGTAATCTCTCCTGTGCGTGAGTGATTGACGGGTTAGAGCACACCGAGGTCCTGCAGGATCCCGAAGAAGTCCTGTAGGTCTTGGAATGCGCGGAGTATCGGATCCTCGGGTTCGCGGGATCCGATCTTGATCTGCCATGCCGGCGTCGTCTTCCGATCCCACGCGAGGGTGAGCTCGGATACCTGCTCGACGAAGATGCGGCCGTACAGCGATTTCGGGCCTCGGATGGTGAATCCGACACGGTCGCCGATCGAGAAGTCACCGAACCCGCGTTCACCGATACGCCACGGGCTGCCGTCGGTGATCGTGAGGGTGCAGCGTGTCTGCTCGCGGGATTCGTACATCGCCGCACGCTGAGCGATGACGTACGCCAGGGTGTAGGCCTTGTCGGCGCCCTGCGCGAACCTCTCGTGGTAGTGCGACCACCCGAGCCGTTGCGCGCGCTGTGGGCTTTTCCAGGCCCCGAACGCGAAGAACACGTCGGTGTACAGCGGAGCCAACAATGCGTCCGCGACCCCTCCGAGTGGAGGGACACCGGGGATCATCGCGGTCAGATCGCCGATCATGGTCACTGCCGCTTTGATGGCC
Organism: Rhodococcus sp. RS1C4; assembly: GCF_002258225.1. Lineage (NCBI taxonomy): Bacteria > Bacillati > Actinomycetota > Actinomycetes > Mycobacteriales > Nocardiaceae > Rhodococcus > Rhodococcus sp. RS1C4. The sequence continues at coordinate 183,510 of NZ_NOXZ01000031.1, forward strand.
TCGTTGACGCCGGGTGCCGACGACCCGCCTGCGACCGACTGGATATCGGTTGCGGGCTTGTGCTTGAACGACGTTCGGAACGTGCCGGTCTTCTCGGACTCGTAGAACACGACAGCGGGCATCGACGGGTGCGTGCCGCGGTGCTTCGGCTCGAAGTACGAATCGGGGACGTTCGGATCGGGGATCTGCTCGACGTTCTCCGTCAGACCATCCGAGCCGATCTTCAGGATCTCGGAAAAAATGCCGGAGAAGATGTTGCCGCGGAACGACGTCCCGGTGTTGAACCCGGACTTGTCGACGAGATCCCACACCAGGCAGCCGTGACGGAGGTTCGCTCCGGGCCACGGCGGCGGGTCACCTTCGAGGTAACGGCGCGCGACCCACGACAACTGCGCGTCGGCGACGATCTTCCGGGTCGCCTCGTGGATTGTCTTGAATCGGGAGTGGCACAGCGCCGGCAGTGACCGATCGACCTCACCGGGCAGGGTCGGTTTGACGACCATGCTCCATGTCGATTGGTTGAAGTTGAACCACTGCGATGCGTCGAGCGGATTGTCCGGCAGCATCCACGCCGACGATTCGAGCCGCATGATGTTCGCGAGGAGCGTTGTCTTGCAGACGAACTTCGCGGAACCGAACGCGAGCCACAGGCGGGGGAACTGCACCTCGGCCGGCAGCCACGGATTCGACCACGCCAGAATGTGTTTCAGGTGTTCGTAGTCATTCTTGAAGATGACCTTCACGAACGACTTGCCGATCTCGTCGTGGACGAGCTCGAACTCCTCCATCATCCCCGACCAGCGGAGACCGTCCTTGTCGACGGTAATGAACACGTTCGTCGTGCCGCGGGCATCGACGTCGACGAGCCAGTCCGACAGGTAGTAGCCCTCGGGCAGTTCGATTGACCCGATGCCGGTTTCGTTGTCGATGAGTTGGAACGAGGCGGCGTTCTCCTGGGTGCAGATGCCGCGGAGGTTCCAATCGCCGTCCCATAAACGAACGAGCGCCGGCCGTAGCCGACGCTCTTGGTCCGATTTGAGGTTGTCCGTGATCTCTTCGAAGATCCGGTCGTAGTCGAGGTCGTCGACGACTGCTGCTGTCATGATTGCCCTCCCCACGGCCGGGGCCACGGCTGAGGCACGATCAGTTCGATCGACACGCCTGCCGGTGCTTTGCTGAATGAGACGGGTAAGTCGATCGGCCCCATGCCCTTCGGGAACGGGTAGCAGAACTGGATCATCCTCATCCGGTACGAGTAGGGCGTCTTGCTGGCGGTGTTGTACATGCCGCCCCACGCGGCCCGGTCGGTGTCGATCCTGAGGTGCTCGCCGGCGACGAGCTCGGCGAGCTCGACGTTGCGGTGCGCGTCTTCGACGGCACGGTTTTCGCGATTGTCACCGAACGACCAGTCCGGGACCGTCGGAATGCCGGGGGCGATGATCTGCCACACGGGCCACGTCTCGATGCACGAGTTGTTGCGGACCCTGCGGAGCAGGTCGGTGTTCTGCTTGTATCCCGTCTCCGTTGTGGCGTCGAGAGCGAGTGTCGACGTCGGCGAAGTCCATTTGTACCGCAACGGATCCGAGTACCAGTACGGGTCCCCGGAGATCGTGGAGACGATGCAGCCTTCGCCCTGTGTCTGCTCCGGGTCGTCGAGAAACTTGGTGAGCAGCTCCTTTTCGAGCTGAGCTGTCAACCACCGTCGAGACCTGCGTTTCGTGACCCACAGTTTCCCGGGCCGGTCGATCGCCCAGGCCTTCCCCCACTCCGAGTCGTTGGTCTCCCAATCGAGACCGTTGTAGTCGGAAATATCGACCGAGAATTTCATCCGCCGAGCCGGTACGCGGTGCCCGCCGAAGCGAGCACCGCGCCCGAATGCGGTTTCATTCCAGATCGACTCCATACCGACGTCGTAGAAATTCTCGATGTCGGAGGTGAGGATCACGCCCCGGTCCCCAGCGTTGGGGCCCGTGAGCGTGAACCATTGACCGTCCGGGCTTTCGTACTCGATGACGGTCTTGCTCTTCCGATTGTCGATGTACACGGGCGCTATCCCCTCCGTCCGGTGTTGTAGCCGAGCGCCTTCTCGCGCTGCGCTGATGTGTGCTCGCGCACCGCTTCTCGTGCACTGTCGACGTGGTAGTGCACGTGCTCTTCGACGATGGGTCGAAGCTCGTCGACGGCCGCGATGAGACCGCCGAGCAAACCGCCCGGGCTCGACGACAATCCGAGATCCGAGAGGAACTGGTCGACGTTCGCCTTCGCGAAGTCCGTCCCGATCGCCCCGACGTCCTCTCCTGTCGGCCCCTGGTACTGCTCGTCCACGGACCCGCCACCGAGCGGAGCACTGTCGGGCGGAGCGACGTCGGCGATAGACGTCGAATTCATCTGCGCACCGTCGGTGGCCATCGGATCCACCGGAGCCGAGAACGAACCACCTGATGCCGGCCAGTTCGTGACCCACACCGGCTGCGCGTCACCGCCGGCGATCTTCACCTCGCCGGCGGTGCCGCCACCGAACGTGCCGCCGATACCCGTCGCACCACCGCCGCCGCCACCGGACAGCGAGCCTCCGCTGCCGACCGAACCCGACGGCATGCCTGCGAACGACCCACCACCGGCGCCACCCGACACGTTCGGGTCACCGCCGAGAAAGAACTCGGGAGGCAGATGCGCGTGATCGGTGAACATCGAGTCGGCCGCGCCGGCAGCCATGCCACCGACCTGACCGTCACCGCGTGCGCCACCCATCTCGACGTTCGTTCCGTCGGGCAGGGTTCCGGCCGTGTGGCCGCCGTACGGTCCGCCGTTGTACCAACCGAGGTTGAACGAACCCGCCGGCCCCAGACCAGGCTTGAACCCGCGCGCGGCGAGCTCCTCGGCCTGGTTGCCCGTCGCGAACCTCGAACCGAACGGATCCCGTCCGACTGCGAAGTTCGCGAGTGCCGACATAGCGCCCGAGCAATCGCCCCAGTTGACACCGCCCCAGTCGTAAACCGCTCCTTCCAAACCGTTCTCGCGGGGGAACTTGTTCAGCTGGTCGGCTGTGACGAGGCCGCCGTCTGCGAATCCGAGGAGCGATCGGAGGTCCAGCACACCGGAGACGATCGGGTGATCTTCTTCGATGCCGACCTTCGACAGTGCTCCGTCGTAGTCGCCTCGGGTGGCGAGTGCACCGAACCCGCCGACCATCGCGTGGAGGAATCCAGGCGACGGCACCCACCCGCCTCGAATCGCTTCGAGGAGCGGCATGGTCGCGTCGTTGACACCCCGTGCCGGGACGACGAACTCACCGTTCGACAACCGAGCAAGGATCGAGTCGCTACGCGAGGTGCCCGGACCGGACACCGGACCGCCGTCACGGAAGTACGGCAGGTCCGGCAGCCCGAGGGTGAATCCGTCCCACTTGACCGGTCCCACGGAGAACCCTGGGATTCGGAATTCGAGGGAGTTCCACGCGCGGATGATCCAGTTGATCGCGCCCTTGAACGCGTTCTGTATTCCGTCCCACATGCCGGCCGCGGCCGAGGAGATCTTCCCCGGGAGGCTGGTGACGAACCCGACCATGTCGTTCCACTTGCCGACGATCCAGTCCTTCACCTCGCCGGCTTTGCCGCCGAGCCAGCCGAGGGCGTCACCGACCGCGGTGATCCCGGTCGACAGGGCGGCGTACAGCCAGTCCCACCCGGTCTTGATCGCTTCCCACGCGCCGGTGACGATGTTGCGTCCGATCTCGGTCTGAGTGAAGAACCAGATCAGGCCACCGACGAGGGCCGCGATCGCGATGGTGATCAGGCCGATCGGGTTCGCGTTGAGTGCGGCGTTGAACAACCACTGCGCCGCGGTCATCGCGCCGGTGGCGACGGTCGCCGCGACCATCGCGCCTCGGGTGATGAGGAACGATGCGGCGATCCGGGCGTTCGCTGCGACCCATGCGCCGGCGGATGCGAGTGCCGCACCCACGGCTTGCGCCTGAGCTGTCAGCCACAGCACAGCAGCTTCGACGCGGAGGGACACCCACGCGGCCGCGGTCGTCGCGGTGGAGGTAACCCACGCTGCGGAGCTCGCGATCGCGGCGCCGACTGCCTGAGCCTGCGCCGTCACCCACAGTGCAGCGGCTTCTACACGGAGCGAGATCCACGCGCCGGCTGTGGTCGCTGCAGAACCAACCCATGCGGCCGCGGTACCTGCCGCTGCCACACCTGCGGCCGCCGCCGATGTGACCTGCACGCCGACCATGACGACCTTGTAGGCCAGCCAGGCCGCGCCGAGTGCACCAACACCGATCGCGAGGCCCTGTGCGAGGCCCTGGTTTTCGGTGATCCATACGGCCGAGTTCTGCAGTGCGCCAATGAAACCGGACTCGAGCTGACGCTTGACGGTTTCCAGTGAGGTTGCCGCGTTGTCGTTCAGCGTGTTTCCCATGTTGTCGGCCGCGCCTGAGACGTCTCCCATGTAATCGGGGATGCCGCCGAGGGTCGACAGGAACGCGGGGATCTGGTCGACCGAGAGATCTTCGATGGGGGTACCGAACAAGGCGATCGCGGTGTTCGCGCGCTGCGCCGGGTCCTCGATACCGAGGATCGCCTGAGCCGTCTCCTGCAGTGCAGCTTGCGCGCCGGGGCCGCCTTCGGCGATTCGAGCAGACATGAGCTCGGCGTTCAGGCCGACGGACTCGTACGCGGCGATCGAGTTCTTCGACATGTCGGAGCCGCGGATCGTGAATTCCTTCAGCGCGTCACCGGTCTTGTCGAGCGCGAACTTGCCTTCGAGGCTCGCCCCGATCAGAAGATTGAAAGCGTCCTGACCTTCGAAACCCAGTGCGCGGAAGTTGGTTCCGTACTCTGCGATGATCTCGGGCAGTTCACCCCGCATCGACTCGGGGACTTTCTGGTATGCCGCGGTCATCATGTCGAACGCGGATTCTGCGTCGGGTGCGAGACCTTGGTAGATCAGGTTCCTCGCGGCCGACACCGATTCGGAGATATCGGAGTCGAAGGCCTGCCCGAAGTTCATAGCTTTCGCGGCGATCGATTCGACCGCGGCTTCACCTTCGACACCGAAGTACTGCAGCTCGGACACGACCGTGCCGACGGAGCTGGACACGTCGGCCATGGATTCGCCGTACGCGTCGCTGTAGAGCCGGCCGGCGATCGATCCGTACTGCGCGGCCATCTCAGGCGTAGCGCCCAGAGACGCTGCGAGCTTGTCGTTGACCTTCGCGTTGTCCATCGCGGACATAGCGAGTTCCATCGCCGAACCGACGCCGGCGGTGGCGACAGCCATGCCGGCGAGCTTCTTGACGTTCGAGTCGATCGAACCACCGAGGTTGGACAGTCCAGTGCGGAACCTGCCCTGGCTTTCCTCGGCGTCGTCGGTGGCGTCGCGTGCGCGGCGGGTCGCCTCGGCATGATCGTTCTGGGCGCGCGTCGCGGTCTCGGTGGTGCGGAGCGCGTTACGGTTTGCGGTCGCCAGACGCTCGACTGCAGCGGTGTACTGCGATCCGCTGGTGATGCCACGTTCGCGGAGCTCGTTGACCTTCTCCTCGGCCACGCGGACTTTGCCGGCGGCGTCGGCTTCCTTGTCGCGGGCTCGGGCGAGAGCCTCGGATGCCTTCTCGACGTCGGCGCGGGCCGACGCCACACCGGATGCTGCGGCGCGGCCGGCGTCCTGCCCTGCCTGGCGGCCGGCGGACACGAACGGCGCGAACCCTGCTGTGAGGTTCCCGCCGATACCTTGCATCGACGGGATGATCTGCAGGGGTACGTAACCGATCGCGTCCGACACGGGACCACCACCAATCTCTATTCAGTTGTGCCGCGGCCTTTCCGGCCCGCCAGCTCGCGTTTGCGTTTCGCTTTGATGCGTTTCGCGCGGATCCGCGCGCGGTCCGCGGTTTCGCGGCGGTCGACGCCCTGCAGATGCTTCGGCGGTTTCGGCGTCAGCGGGTATTTCTTCCGCGTGAGGGCCTGCCAGATGTGCGACAGAATGTAATCGTTGTCGGTCCATCGGGGCTTGCCGTCGTTGTAGTGCTTGACGATTCGGGACGTCGGCGGAAGTTCCTGAATTCTGACCCAGATTTCGCGGACCGTAAGCCGCCGGTAGCCGTCCTCGTCGAACCTCCACCGATCCGAGTAGCGGATCCGGTGGTAGCGGGACAGGTCCGCTTCCACCAGATCCGCGTGTTCCTCGAGGAATCGGAGGAGGTTGATCAGTTTCCCGTGGACATCTCCATGACGGCCTTGTTGATCGTCTCGAACAGGTCCCGGGCTTCGGGGTTCGTCAGTCGAGGGAACGCGGCCCGTAGCCGCATTGCCTGCTGTCCGCCGAGGAGTCCGATCAGGCCGACGGCCGTGTTACCGGAGGCGAGGGGCTGCGTGACAGTCCAGAAGTCCCACTCGTCGGGGTCGGCGATGATCTCGAATTCGAGGCCCTCCCACTCGACGGTGACCGTCTCGACACCCTCAGCTTCACGCTGCGCTGCGGACTTCTTCCGGTCCTGCGGCTGCTTCACCCCGGCGGGCTTGTGCGGCTGCGCACGCTTGGTGGCGGCCTTCTTCGCGGGTGCGCGGCGACGAGCGACGGTCGGCTTCGTGATCTCAGTGTCGACGTCCTCGAACTCGTCGGCGTCGATCACTTCGGTGCTCTTACGTGTGGTCATGGTGTGCGGGTTCCTTTCGTGTGCAGGCCTTGCCGGCGGACGAGCGCCGGTGCGACTGCGAGGGTGAGTGCGCGCACGTCCTCTTCGGACAGGCGGGACTCGGTGAGTTCGTCGTGGAACGCGAGAAGCTGCTCGGCGGTGGTGCCGTTCGGCTGCGCCTTCGCGGTCGCGGCGAGTTCCTTGTCGGCTTCGACGACGGCCGCGGCGAGCTTCTTACGGATGCTCGGCGGGTAGTTGCCGGCGTCGTCGGTTGCGAGCCCCAGGCGCAACGCTGCGGCGCGTAGCTCGGACTCGGGTGGGATTGCTGGCATGCGGGTTCGTTTCTGTCGGTGTGCGGGCTCTGAGAGGGAGACAGGCGGCGCGGTGAACCCGCACAGGAACCCCGCGCCGCCTGTCGTCTATGCGCCCCTCGGCTTGCGGGCGGGCTTGTCCTCGACGACGTCAGCGGCCGGTTCGACCACCTCGCCGTCGACGGTCTGGATCGGCGGCGGATCCGCGGTCACAGTCTCGGTGACGCCTTGCTCGGCGACCGGCGTCAGCTCCTCGGGGACCGGGACCTCGTCGGCGGGATTCTCCCGGTCGAGGTACTTCGCGACCTTCAGGTCTTCGACGAGGACCTTCGCGGAATTGTCGTCGACGGCGATCTGCTCGCCGGCCTCACGCTTACCGCGTGCCTCCGTGTATTCGATTCGTACAGCCATGATCTACGCGGCCTCCAATGCCTGGCGATCGAACACGTCGTCGGCGCCATCCGCGAACACGTTCGCGTTGACTTCCCACTTCGTGATGTCGGTTTCGTTGCGGTTGTTCGCCGGCACCCACAGACGGGACCGGCGTGTGGTGAAGAGACGTTCCTTGTCGTCGAGATCCGAATCGGTCTCGAACGCAAGCCACGCGTGAACGGGCTTGGGCATCTTGACCTTCGTCGCCGTCGAGCCCGGGAAAATGATCTGCTTCGTCACGGCGTTGTTCTCCAACGGCGAGAACGTCCGAGCGAGCTCGAACTGACTTGTACCGATGCGGATCAGGCCGATGCCCCAGCCGTAATGCTTCGTCTCGTTGGACGAGCGTTCCTCACCGAAACCGTCTTCGCCGTCGAGGATGCCGACCTCGGGCCAATCGGTTTCGTCCCAGTCGTCGTCGATCGTCAGCGGAAGGTCGGGTCGAGTCAGACCGAACGCGACACGGACGGACGCGTTGATCCAGATCTTGGTGTTGTCGGGATTGCGCACAGCAATAGTCCCCTCTCGGGTTGGGATGATGAATCGGGAATGTGCGGGTTCGACCCACCCGAGAGACGGGCAGGGGATCGAGCGAATTACACCGTCGCGGTGCGGATTCGCGTGCGGGCAGTGAACGAAACCATCTGCCCACCGGTTCGGGAGTCGCGGGCGTCGAGCAGTGATGCGCCGGGAAGTACCTGAGCGATTCCGGGGATGCGCTGTGTCAGGACCAGGCCGAGGCAGAGTCCGGCGATGCGCCGTGCCTCGTCGTACCCGGCCGCCCACACAGTCACGCGGAGCTGCGGCTGTGTGGTGATCGGCCAGTCCATCGGGCCGGAGTCGTCGAACACGCCGACGTGCGGCGGATGCGCCGTCGTCCACCCGTCGAGTAGCCCGTGCCCGACGGTGACTCCGGCGCCGAACTTCGGCTGGTGCTCGTCGTAGAACTCGACGATCGGGCGGATCAGTTGCCCTGGGGTGCGGAGCTCTTCGGTCATCGCTGGCGCACCTCGAGCCCGACCCGCGCGGCGGCGCGTGTGAGTGCACCGTCGCGGGCCTGCGCTTCGGCCGGCACCCACACACTCGCTGCGGAGCGGTCGGTGCTGTACTCCTGCACTTCTATGTCGTCCTCGTCGACGTCCTCGATCGCGCCGGCGATGCTCCGCGCCGTCTGGTTGACGAGCGCTGCGACCGACGGCCACTTGAGGATCTCGCCGACGACTGCGCGGTTGAGCTGGACGCGAGGGGTTGCCATGCGATCACCCACTCTCGTTCGATGCGAGGACGACCATTCCTCGGCGGCGCGTCCGCGGGGACCGCCAGTCGAGGACCCGCACCGAGTACTCCTCGCCGCGGATCTCGATCCGGTCGTCGTCTTGGACGTTGACGGCGCCGACGAAATACAGGGTGAACTTGACGGTCTCGCCGTTGCGGCCTCGGTCGCGGTATTCGTCGTTGGCGCCAGGTTCGACGGCGTGTGGGTGCAGTGGGACGCGGGACGTGTCGGCCGGTAGCGGGTTCTGAAATCGGTCGAGGCCTCCACCGCGGCGGACGCGCGTGACGAGTTCTCTCACGCGCGACCACCGACCACGTACTTCGCGAGGGCGGCCCGGGCGGCACCCGACAATGCGGTACCTCCCTGCGAACCCTGCCATTCGAACGGCCCGATCTTCTCGGGTAGCTCGTCCGGCTGTGTCGCGAGGTTCTGCGCGACCATGTCGAGAACGACGCCGATGACGACGTCGGGGATCTCGGGGAACCCGTGGGTGAGGTCGACCAGGACGGCGCGTTTCCGTTCGGTCCATGGCCGGCCGCTCACGAGCTCGCCGGTTTGTGACCATTCGACGTCGCCGACTTCGGTCTCTGTCGGGTCGTCGATTCGGAGGATCGTCCCGGACTCGGACACGAGGTGCACGTCGGTGACGTGCAGAGACGGCAGGAGCAGAGTCCGCCGGCCGTTGCCGTCGACGACGAGCGTCTGCCGGAACGATGGGGCGATGTGCCATCCGCAGTAGTCGCGGATCGCGCCGATTGCCTGGTCGAGTCGGTACTGCGTGAAGTCGTCAGCGTCCGTGAACGCTTCGAACTCTTCGACGGTGACGATCGGCCCCAGCACGGTGGGCTCTGCTCCTGTCATTACTTCGTCTCCACTCCCTGCGACGCGCCCGCGCCGCCGGTCTCGTCAGGCTGGCGGGCCTTGTTCCGTGCGGCCGGCGCGGTCTTTTTCGCCGGTGCCGCCTTCTTCGGTTCGGTTGCCTCGGTCGACTTCTCGGTCACCGCGGTCGCCTCCTCCTCGGTGTCGCCGTCAGCCTCGGTCACGTCGCCGGCTGCGGGCGGGGTGCCGGCCGACTCGGTCTCGGTGGGCTCCGATGCGGTCGATACGGGGATCGTGCCGGTCGTCGACAGCACAGTCGTGGCGTCTTCCTGCTCGACCTCTGCGACGACGGGAACGACCCGACTTGGCTTCGGGGCCTCGTCGGACCGGTACCGGATCCCGTCGATGACGACCATCTTCGGCTTGCGTGCAACCATCTCGATCAGACCTCCGCACCGATGACGACGAGACGGTTCGGCTTCCAGATCGCCTGCGCCGCCCGGAGTTCCGCACGGACGTAGACCATGTTCCGCTGCGCGTAGTCCTTGTGCTGGTTGAAGGCCTGCACCGTGAGGCCCTCGCGGTCGAGGAGCGCGATCTGCTTGAAATCGCCGAGGATGCCCTGCTCGATTTCGAGGCGATCCGAGGTGACGCGGGGGCGGCCCCAGAGGGTGCCGGGGCCGGCGCCGAACGGGCCCTGCCCGTAGAACCGCTCGTTGGCGTCCTGCAGGAGGTCGATCGCCTCTTCCATCTCCGGGGAGATCAGGACGGCGTCGACCTTGCCGCCGACACCGCGGCGGGTGACGCGGGTGATTCCGCGGCGTGCGGCCTTCACGAACGCCATCGCGGCGGCCGGCGAGATCTCTCCGCCGGCGACGTCGCCGGCGGCGTAGTCGACCTCCTGGACGCCGGTGGTGTTGAGCAGTCCGCGGGGGACGCCGTTGACACCGGTTCCGTTGAGCAGCAGTTCCTCGATCACGTTGTCGATCGAGTACTCGAGCTCGGAGTCCATGTACGACGCGAACGCCGGACCGTCGGACAGGAGCTGGTTAGTGACGTCGTAGCCGTCTGCGTAGGTGTAGACCTTCGCGTCCTCGATCGAGGTCTGGAAGTCCGACAGCGGCTTCAGTCCACCCTCTGCGACGATCGCGGCGTTGCGGGTGACGGACTGGACCTGGACGTACTCGAAGTTGCCGCCGGTCGTTCCGCGGGCGATCAGGTCGAGCAGCGTCAACCGGTTCCGGTCGACGAGATCGACCATCGGCATGCGCACGGGCTGGATCCGCGCCAGGTCGACGTTGAGCGTCGCCTTGCGGCCAGCGAAGTACTCAGCCATGCTGCCGACCTTGATGCGGCCGGTGTCGATCGGCGTGCCGTTGCCGACGCCCGACGGGTGCGCCTTCTTGAATGCCCTGAACTGGTCGGACTTGGTGAACCGCTCACCGTAGGACTTGCGGTCACGGACTGCGATACGGCGGCCGCTCTTCACCGCGTCAGCGGTCGACTGGTCGTCGTCATCGTCGTCACCGCTGTCGTCGGAATCGTCGTCGTCCGAGTCAGCGTCCGCGGCGTCGTCCGAGATGCCCTTGAGCTTGGCGGCGATCTCGTCCTGCTTCGCGATTTTCTCGCGGAGCTCCTTGATGTTGTCGGCGAGCTCGCCGGCCTCCTTCAGCTCCTCGTCGGTGAATTCGCGTTCGCCGCCGATCTTCTGGAGTTCGGACTTACGTGCGAGCGCCTGCTTGAGTAGTGCCCTGAGATTCATTGCGAGTAAGACCCTTTCGTGTGGTCAGTCGGAGAGTGATAGCCGTGCGAGCGCCTGGGCGGTTCCGTTCGACGACTCCTGGGCGGACGACTTGGCGGAGGGATCAGCTCCGCTGTCGCTGGCCGGGTCGTCGGCGGCGTGGCCGGTCTTGCGGGCGTTCTTGCTATCCGGCGTACTGCCGGAAGATTTGTCGTCGGGCGTCGCCGACGCGAGTACTGCACCGATCGAGTCGTAGGCCTTCTGCAGGCTGTCGAAATTGGTTTGCGACAAGACGCGGCCGGTTTTGAAATGCCGCGCGAGCTCGGCGGATTTGACCTCAATCAGCTCGGTCTCCTGGTTCGCACCGACCAGCGTCGGCCCGACCTCGAACAGGTGGAGCTTTCGGAGCTCGAAAACCTCGTACTTCTTGCCGGTTTCCTTGTCCTCCCGCTCAACCCACCCAGCGTCGAGAATGTCGTACGCGAAGGATGACTGCGTGACGCGCCGCCCCTTCAGGAGCCGGTACACCTGCTCCGCTTTGGGGTTGTTCTCGAGGTCGATCTGGTAGAGCGTCTCGAGTCCCTTCTCGGTCTCGGATGCTTCGAGCACCGTCCCGATGTGGGAGAACGGGTCTCGCCAATCATGCGACCAGATCGCCGGGATCGGATCGCCCGATTCCTTCCACGCTTTGAGGTCCTCGTCGAACGCTCCGGGCATGACGACGTCGCCGTAGCTGTCGACGTTGCCGAACACCGACACGACGGCGAGGACCTGGCCGTCCTTCAGCCCGTCTGCGCTGCCGGCGGCTTTCACCTTGGTCTGGAATTCCTTGACGTACATCAGACCTCCTCGGTCGTCGGTGGTGCCGAATCTTGCGGCGAGGCTTGCCCACCGACGAGAACGTTGAGCGGGGTGATCAGTTCATCGCCGCCCTCGATGGCCGGCAGATTCATTCGCGCGCGGCCCTCGTTGCGGGTGAGCCACGGACCGCCGATCGAGGACTGCATGATGCGGGCTTGCTCCTCGAACGAGCCCTTGAGCTTGGCCTCGATGTTGGCTTCGACGTACAGCGGCTTACCGTCGTTGAACCGCGGGACGATGTGCGCGTTGATCGACTGCTCCCACGCGAAGATCCACGGACCGAGCGAGTCGCGGTACAGCATTTGCCGGAACGACTCGACGTTCGAGTACGTGCCCTCCCGGGCGCCGACGAGCTCCGGGGCGATGAAGTAGGCGGAGGCTGTCTCGGCGTCGGTGAGCTTGCGGCCTTCCAAGTCGAGGGTGTCCTTGGGGCGGAACGACGTGACCTCCTTGACGGTCATGCCGTCTTCGAGGACCGGTGTTCCACCCTCGGCGCCGCCGCCCTTCTTGAACGACTCCCACTGCGACTTGAAGCGTTTGTAGCTCTCGTCGGTCCACTTCGCCTCGGCCGGCCGCTCGATCACCTGCGGGATCCGCGCTGCGTTCTTCCACACCGACCGTCGATATTCGACGGCCTCCGATGACTCGGCGAGGATCTCGCGGAGCGTCTCGATCGGCGAGAGCCCGTTGTCGCCGCGCGGTGAGTAGCCGACGTCGAACATGCAGTCCGCCGGATCGAACTCCGTCCGCTCGCCAGCCTTCGACGTGTAGCGGACGGTGTGAATGTTGCCGAACTCGTCGGCCTTGAACCGGACCCGGCGAGCGGGTAGCCGGGTAAGCACGAGCTCGCCGGTGTCGGGGTCCTCGTGGCAGGTGACGCAATAGCGGTCGTAGAGGAGTTGATCCATGATGACCGCCCGCCAGAACCGGATCGGCGTCATCCCGGCTGCCGGCCGGCTCAGCATCGCTGCGAGCTTGCCGTCTGTGATGCGCTTGCGGTCGTTGTCGTCGATCCGCTCGAACAGGTGCATCGGGATCGTCGAGATGTTGCGGGCGATGAACGTCGTCACCTTGCGGACACTCGGCTGATTCCTGAACGCGCGGCCGGGGTTCATCTCGCCGGCGAGATCGTCGAGGGGGAACCCGGGATCCATCACCTCGACTCCGCCGGCGCCGTACTCCCGCTCGAAATGCGAGCCGAGGGCGCCGAGGGTCTGGAATACCGCCATCAGTCACCCACCGCCTGCACGTACCGAACCGACGAGCGAGCGATGCGGAGATGCCCGTCGACGGCCTTCGGTGCGTCGACGCCGGCCGTCGCCTTGCGGATCACGAGATACGAGCGGCCGGTGCCGGCGAGAGTGCCGACGATCGTCGCATCTTCGAGCTGCACGACGACCTTCTCCCCGACCAGGTCTCGCAACTCGTCGCGGCGCCGGCCCCGGTACGCGAGCACTGCTGCAAGCACCAGGATTGACGCGGCGATAATGACGGCCTCGGCCATTTCGAACCCCTCACACGATCATCAGATCGTTGTTCTCGTAGTAACTTTCGTTGGGCGGAACCTCGTCGATCGCACGAGAGAGAGCCATGATGAGAGCGGCCACGGCGTCGATCTTGTCCGCGGCCTTCGCCTTCGACGGCTTCACGTTGCCGGCGTCGTCCATCGCTACAGCGAAGTTGTCGACCATCCAGCGGACGGCCATGTTGCCGCCGTGCCGAGTGACCGGGTTCTCCTCGGTGCCGAGCAGCACCAGGCGTTGCAGTTCCTTCGTCGGCGACGACATAGACGCGTAGCCCTGACCCATCTGGACCAGCGGCGCCCCGTCTTTCACGAGGTCGTTCGCGAGCTGTGTTGCGTTCCATCGGTCGTACGCGATCTCGCGGACGTCGAACTGGTCTCGGTCCTTCTGGATCGTCGCCCGGATGAAGTCATAATCGGCGACGTTGCCCGGGGTCGTCGTCAACCATCCACGCTTGACCCACATGTCGGCCGATCCGGCGGTGCGCCGGTTCAACCAGTCGAGGTTCTCCTCCGGGATCCACGTCCGCCACAACATGTCGTAGCCGCCGCGCTCCTCGTCCGGGAACACCCAGCACAGCGACGTAAGGTCCGACGTCGCGCCGAGGTCCAGGCCGCCGTACGCGGCGCGGCCCTTGAGCCGGACCTCGTCGACGATCGACGCGTTCCGATCCCACGCACCGAGGTTGATGTACTTCGCGGACTGCTTCGTGCGAATCCCGAGGTGCAAACGCAGGTACGACGACAGTTCGATCGGCGAGTTCTGCGCCTTCTTCGCGGCGGTCCGCAGGAACGAACGTGTCGGCGACACACCGAATCCCGGGTTGGCTTTACGCTGCGTCTCCTCCGAGAACGGATCGTCGGATTCCTCGGCGCCGAACACCACGCCGTACGTCGACGAGTCCGTGAGTACCCCGCGGGCGAGCTGCTCGACGATGGTCCGCTTCCGGTCGTAGGCGGTGTCCTTCTTGCCCTCGTCGGCCGTGGTGATGAACACGATCAGCGGTTGCGAGCGGGATCCGGTGCCGGTCTCGATCGCTTCGACGAGCTCGTACGTCTTGTGCAGGTGCAACTCGTCGACGACAGCGCCGTGCAGGTCGGCGCCGTGCTGCGCGTCACCGACCGACGCGACGACCTGAAAATACGATCCGGTCTTCGGGTGCGTGACCCGATCCTTGAGCGGCTTCACATGCGGACGGAGCGACGGCGACTTCTTGCAGATGTCCTTGATCGGATCGAACACGAACCCGGCCTGCGCTTTGTTCGTCGCCGCGGCGATGACCTGCGCGCCGGCCTCACCGTCGGCCGTGGTCAGGTAGATCCCGATACCGCCGGCGATCGTCGACTTCCCGTTCTTACGAGGCAGGTCGATGTACGCGTTTCGGATGATCCGCACGTACTGCTCGAGATCCTCGTCGTACCGGATCCACCCGAAGATCGGGGCCACGATGTAGGCGACCTGCCACGGGTCCGGGATCAGCGGCTTGCCGGCCATGCGGCCCTTCGTGTGGCGGAGCCGGCGGAACACGTTCATGACCTTGTCGACCCGGTCCACGTCGAACCTGGCTCCCGGCTCGTCACGCGGC
The DNA here is from genome assembly GCF_002258225.1 of Rhodococcus sp. RS1C4. Classification (NCBI taxonomy): domain Bacteria; kingdom Bacillati; phylum Actinomycetota; class Actinomycetes; order Mycobacteriales; family Nocardiaceae; genus Rhodococcus; species Rhodococcus sp. RS1C4. The sequence goes on from NZ_NOXZ01000031.1 coordinate 198,698, forward strand.
TCGGGTGTCTTGATCAGCGGCGGGCAGTCAGGCAGCGGGATACCGCGCGAAACCAGGTAGAACGCGACCTCGGGCGAGATCTTCAGTGCGGCGAGCTCATCGGCGTCCGGGATCTCTACGTCACGCGAACGGGTTTTCGTCGTCATCGGTCGAGCCCTCGGTCCGACCCATCCCGCCGGACAGCTTGCCCTCCGCCGACGGCGTCAACCCGAACTCCTGCGCCCACCCTCGGAGCTGATACGCGGCGCGCTCGGCGACGGCCATAGCTGGATTCTTTGTCTGCCATACCGATTCGGTCCCGTCCTTCCGAATCGAGCGGTTCTGAACGACGATGCCGTTCTTCCGAACCTGGCGGATCGCGTCGACCCACGTCGCCCACGTCTCGCAGTACGCGGCGAGCGACGATCGATCCTCTTCCTTCGTCAGATCCAGACGCGACAGCCCCGGAACGATCCGACGCCACTCCGCCTTCGCCTCACGGGACAGCCACGTCGGCGGCTTCGGCGGGATCCGCCGGAAGTCCGGCGGCGGCGCAACCTTCCGGCCGCCCGAATCGAGGCCTTCACCGCGGCCGTTGAGCAACCGGAGCTGCGCCGGCGCCTGCGCTGGACCTGACATCGTGACCCCCTTCGGGTTGATACCCCCCCATGCGCCCCAACCTGAGCGCGCACACGAAGCGCCACCGAGTCGGGCTCCGCTGGTCGATCGCGCTGTGGCGCTGACGCCCCTACCCCTGGGTGGGCTTGTGGGGCGCTGTGATGAGCCAGTGGCTTCCGCCTGCGCCGGTGACGTGGAGGTGGGGCTCGTTGGTCTCGGTGCAGTGGCAGATCCTCGGTGTGTCCATCAGTAGGTCTCGACGAACTGTGCGATGAAGAGGTCGCCAAGGCGTGTACGGACGACCTCCCACGCCTTGAGGTAGCCGCATATGCGGCGTCCGTCGTAGTCGACGGTGAGTCGGTAGTCGGTTTGGCTGCCTGGGTTGTGGTCGAGGATGAGTTTTGCGATGGGGTGCTCGCGGCTGAGTGTGAACGCGAGTGGTTGGTCTGCGCGCCAGCCTTCGTCAATGTCGCCAATGAGGTTCCAGTCCGAGTCCCACAGTCGGACGTGGGTGGCGCCTGTGTGGGGTCGTGCGGTGCCTGGTGTGGGTATGCCGCGGACGGTGATCTCTTCGGCGAACAGGGAGACGGTGACGGTGCCCATGGTGGAGTCGGGGTCGGCGTTGGCGGTGACGATGGGGCCGGGTGCGGCGAGCATCCATGGCAGGCGTGTGTTGTCGACGTCGACTGTGCTCGCGTCGTAGTCGACGGTGATGTTCTGCGCGAGTGTCTGTGTGTGCGGGTTCTTGGTCATCGGTGCTTCTTCCGTTGTCGTCCGGCTCGGGCTTCGGTCTGGGTCTTGTTGTCGTGGTGTGGCTGGCACAACGACTGGTAGTTGGCGGGGTCGTAGAGGTCGCCGCCTGCTGCTCGGTTGCGGATGTGGTCGGCTGTGACGGCGAGGTGTGCGCATCCGGGCCATTGGCAGATGGGGTGGTCGGCGAGCTGTTGGGCTCGGATCTTCTGTTGTCGGCGGGTGGTGCCGCTGTTGCCGTAGGAGGATCCGCGCCAGGGTTTCCAGCAGCGGGGGCAGTGCGCGCCGGTGAAGGCCTTCGAGCACTTGGGGCAGAGGCGAGCGGGTGCGTGTGGCATCAGCCGAGGTCTCGCGCGAAGATCTGCTCGTTGAGTTCGCGGAGGGCGGCTCGGCATGCGGTGCAGCGGTGGCTCTCGTCGTGGGTGCCGCGTGTGCATCCGTCGGTGATGCATCGCCAAGGCTGTCCACGCTCAACCATGGCGCTACTCCGAGGGTGGTCGGTTGTCGATGACAGCCTGACGCACGAAGCAGTCCTTCGCTTCGAGGAGCTTGCGGAGACCGGTGGTGAGCTCAGGACCGTCGCCGAGGGTGTCGGCCGTGATGTGTGCCATGCGCGAGAGCCGCGCCGGTAACCCTTGCAGGTGCTCCGGTAGGTGCTCGTATGCGAACAGGTCGAGCAGGTGTTGCGTTGATGGGTGCCGCTCGGCCATGTGTGGTCTCCTCGCTGAGTGGTGTGGGTTCCCGGTAGTCGTCAGCAGCTCGGCGTCCCCTGAAAGTGCTCAGGGGCCGATGGGTTGCTCTGCTTGGATTCCCAATGGGCGCGTAACGGAAATCAGGACCGTGCCGTGGGTGACTTTGACTGGCGACTGCCGGGAAGTTTTCGAGTCTGACGAGGATGCCCAGATTGTTTTGTGGGTCGGGTCGTCAGCGGTGGCTCCATGTTGACTGCTGGTCAGGGCATTTTCAAGTTGTTCGGGGTGTGGGTGTGGCGTGTTTTTGTGCGTGTGTTCCACTGTGTAACAGTCTTTTACGCGCCGATGTGGGGATTGGCTTTGTGGGCCGCTTTTTCCATTGCTTGGCGAGTTCGATGCCGTCGCCTACCCGGTAGAGGGGTTCGGCGTTGCGGTGGATCCAGAAGTCGTAGCGTTCGCCGTGCCAGAGCCATTGGCGGGGTCGGATGCGTTTCTGTGAGGCCCAGGATCGGAATGTGCCGTCGGGGATCTTCACGCCGAGGACCAGCTCGACGTGGTGCAGTACTCCGAACCGGTTGAGGTTCCATTCGTGCACTTGGTCCCACAGTCCGTCGCGGACTTCGCGTGCGTCGTAGCGGGTGTGGCAGCGTCCGCATTCGACGAGGGCGGCGTCTTCTTCGGCGGCCATGTTGGCGCCGCATTCGGCGCAGGGTCCGCGGTATGCGAGGGCGGGCATGCGGTCGATTGTGCGTCGGGCTTTGTCGAGTAGTGCGGTGATGTGGTCGTAGGTTTCGACGGGGTGGGTGAGGGTGCGGAGCCAGTGTGGGTGGTGTGAGAGCCAGACGGCGGCGATTTCGGCGGGTGTGGCGGGGATGAGGCTGATGGCGGCGTTGTCGGTGCGTCGGCCGGCGCGGAGTTCGTCGACGAGTTCGACGATGTAGCGACGGTTGGGTCGGAGGTTGCGTTGTTCGGCGATGGTGGTTGCGGTGGTGCGGAAGTAGCGGTCGAGTGCGTTGAGGAGGCTGCTGTCGATGGGCATGCCGTTTCGGTCGAGTCGGATAGGTAGGGGTGTTTCGGTGCCTTTGCTGCCGACGCGGGCGCGGCCCATTTTGTCGAGGCGTGCGCCGGTGAGTGTGAGTTCGGCGATGAGGCCTGGGATCTCGCGGAGGGTGACGGCGAGGGAGTGCGCGCAAGTTGTGCACATTGGGTAGCCGTCGGTGACGGGGCGGCTGCAGCGGCCGCACTCGACGCTCATCGCCGTTCCGCGATCGCATGGGCGACTGAGATCGTCGGAACGGACTCGAACGGCGCCAAGGCGAGGCCCCGGACACGCGCGAGCTTGGCACGGGCCTCGATCAGCTCCTCGAACATGCCCTGCAAGTACTCGTGGTGGTCTTCGTCGTAGTACGACGGGAACACGTGGCGGCTGCAGGGATCGGCCCATTCGGTGAGCTGTTCGTCGGTGGGTCGCTTCGCTGTGTCACTCATCGGGTGTCCATCCGTCGAGGTCGCCGCGGAGTGCGTGTACGGCGATGGTGAGTCGTTCGTGGTAGCGGCGGGGTGTGTTGCGGATCCGGCGGATTCGGCGTCGGATGCGTTCGCGGCGTGTGGGTGGCACATAGGGCCGGTTGTTGCGTGGACCGCGAATTCGGAGCCACGCTGTGACGACGTCGGCCATTTCTTCGGCATCGAGCGGGCTGTAGGTGGGGAGCACGAAGCGTCCGAGTTGGTCGTATGGGATTTGCAGGCCTGCAGGGTCGGGGCGGAAATGTTCGTTGTAGGTCATCGGTGTCGTCTCCTGGTGTTGCGGCGGCGTTCTCGGCCGGGGTTGACGGTCCACATGGGGGGTTGCTGGTGGCTGTCGCGGCGGCGCCAGTCATTGGCGAGCTCGCGGACGGCTTCTCCGACGGGTGGTTCGGTGTGGGCTGGTGTTTGGCCGCCGAGGGTGATCTGCCAGCCTTGCGAGGTCCGGCGGGGTGTGTCGGTGACGGTGCCGATCCAGACGTTGCCGTCGCCGTTGTCCCATCCGATGCGTGAGCCGACACCGATGTGAAAATCGCGGCCGTACGCGTAAGGGCGGCCGTCGGGGATCGTGGGGTGCGTGAGCGCCCAGCGGAGCTGTTCGGGGTCGGTGGCCCATCGCGGGATCGGTTCGAGCGTCGGCATGGTGGCGTCGACGAGCTCGGGACGGGTGCCGGTGATTCGGAGCTGCCGGATCTCGCCGGTGCAGTTGAAGTCACCGTCCCAGGTCTTGATGACGGGACCGGGTTCGATTGTGTAGGCGGGGATTAGGCGGCGCCGGGGCACGTACAGCCACGGGCGAGGTTCTCGTTGGGTTCGGGTCTCGAACGGGTTCGCGGGCAGCCAAGGATTGGGCCACACGTCGATGTTGCCGATCTCGTCGATGAACGAGTGTCTGACTTCGTGTCTGCCGCCCCAGTCGTACGGTCGGCCGTGCAGCCCTATTTGGAAACCTCGCGCCTCGGGTGGTGGGTCGCCTGTCAGCCAACGGCGGTGAGTGAAGGCGAGGTCGCCCATCATCGTCAGCAAGTTCGAGATCATCTCGATTGCCGTGGGCAGTGGTGCTCTAGTCGGCTCGGGGCCGTACTGCGAGACGTCGAACTGCCATGCCGACGGGTCGAACGGGTCGTCGGGTACCGACCACACCGGCGAAACGTTGGCGTAGATCTGCTCTCGCCAGGTCGGCACTCGTGGCCCGATGAACGTCGACCCCGGGCATGACGCCCAGCTAGCGTCCGCGTGCCATTCGTGGCCGCAGTGTGGGCACGGCGGCAGCTCTGGGCCTTCGACGCCGGATCCGGGGCAGCCATACTCGGTGGGTAGGCCGTGCCAGTGGCGGTGGCAGCGATGGCACCTGGGGTAGTCGGGGTCGCCGTAGTCGTATCCGCCGATGGGTTCGCCGGCGTCGAGCTGCTCGTCTATGAGGGCGTCGATCTGGTCGATGACGGACTGCTCCGGGTTGCTCACTGGTTCTCCTCCCTGTCGGTAGATGTGTGGTCGGAGTCGTTCTCGACGAGCAAGCGTTGGTAGTGGTCGGCGACCGAACCGCCTTTGAGTCGTGCGTCGAATGACGCCTGTGTCCAGCATTTTTCGCACGCGCTCATCAGGGGTTCCTCCAGGTGACCGTTACGTCGAATACGCCGGTGGTTTTTTCGTCGGCGTCTGCTGCTTGGCAGGAAATCTTGGTGCTGTGCGGCAGGTCGTACTTCGCGTGATCGGCGGGCAGTGTGCAGTAGCCGATGACGGATTCGGATACCAGTTCGGTGAGGTGGTGCTCGCATGTCTCGATGCGTTCGGCGGACTGCTCGGGGTTGGTCATTGATCGCCTTCCTTGGCGGTGCACTCCGAGCACCAGTTGCGGCGGGGTATTTGAGCGCTGTCGTGAGTCCAGCCGCGCAACGTTGCCTTGGCTTCTTCGGCGTCGGGGTTGCTGCTGTCGACGCCGAACACGCGACCGATACCGCACCCGTCGCAGACCAGTCGGGCGAGGTTGAGAGGTCCGTACTGGATGCTCATCGGAGTTGGCTCCAATCGACTCGGGGTGCGTAGTGGCAGGGCAGTTCGGGCTCGTACCAACCCAGGTGTTGGCTGAGGATTGTGGCGATGGCGAGGCCGTCGGATCGGTTGTCGTCGCCGTTGATCGGCGCTCCGGGCCACAGTTCGCGCATTGCGGCGAGGACCTGTGGTTTCTTCGCGGAGCCGTCGCCGGTGGCGAAGATCTTGATCGCTTGCACGCTGATTCCGACGACGGGGATGCCCTTGCTGGCGAGGTAGTGGGCGAGGTCGAGGATGAGTGCTCCGCGTTCGACGAACAGGCTCGCTTGTTTGGGTGTGGGGTTGACTTGTGGGAGGAGTTCGATGCCGACGGCTCGGGTGCCGGCGGGGAGTTTGCGGAGGATCCGGTCGCGTTGCCGGCGGACGCGGAGGGCGCGGCCGACGAGGGTGACGTCTTCCGGGCGGCTCTCGCCGACGGTGACGAGTTTTGGGACGTTCGGGGAGGGTGCGGTCGCCGGATCGTGGATTTGGGCGATTCCGGCGGCTGTGAGGGACGGGTCGATGCCGACGACGATGCTCACGACGTCCGGCCCTTCTCGACGATGACCCATCCGAGCTCGTCGAGATCTCGCACGACCGACTCGACGCACTCGGCCGAGCTCGGGACGTGTGGTGCAGCGGGCCAGTCCCAGGCGAGCGCCCGGGCGAGGGCGTCGTTGGCGCTCACTTGCCGGCCGCCTTGACTCGGACGGTCTCGCCGGCGCGGTACTTCGCGAACTTGACCCCGACGCCGGCTGCGTCGCGGCCGTACAGGTCGATGTACACGCCGTCTTCGTCGGCGCCGCGGCTGGTGCCGGTGAACGTGAACTGCTCGCCGTCGAGCTCGATGGTGCGGCCGCGTTCGAGGTCGCCGAGGTGGGTCACGGGAATGTCTTCCCATTCGGGTTCGGCTACTTCGAACAGTCCGTCGTCGTTCATGGTGAGGTTCTCCTCGGATGCCATGCGCTGCAGTCGTTGTGCTCGTTTGGTGCGGCGTATGTGGGCGGGCATGTTGGTCAGTTCGTGGCGGGTGCCGTCGTAGTCGACGCGTTGGCACGGTTGGCCTTTCGGCGCTCCGCAGTCCCGGCACGGGATCGTTTCGGCGAGGTCTTTCTCGGTGAGCTGCTCGAAGTCGGGGTTACGCATCGACGTCCTCCGGGATCAGTGCTCGCCAGTCCTCGATCGACATCGGTGTGTGGTCGCAGCGGATCGCCGGGAGGTCGTAGTCGTGGACGTCGCGGGGTTCTTCGCGGATGCCGTTGCGGTCGCACCACTCGCAGTCGTCGATGACCTGCCGGCGGGTGAGTTTCGCGTCGGCGGCCGCGGCGGCCTGGCGGCGGTTGAAGTCTTCGAGAGCGCGTCGGGCGTCGCCGCAGGCGCGGCACGGCGCCTCGGTCGGGTGGTTGATGTGTGTCGGGCAGCGTCCGGGTGGCGGAGTTCCCGCGCGCTCACCAACTAGAGATTCCCTCCCAACGTAATTACTTATTGGAATGGATTGGGTTGGGTTGGATTGGTACGCGCGCGTAGGGGGCTCGGACAACCCCTGTGACATTAGGGGGTCGTCACTTTGGGACACGGTGCCGCTGTCCCGCGTGACGTCCTCCGGCTGTCCCGACGTGACATTTTTCTTTTTCCGCTGCTCAGCCTTCCTGCGACGGTTCGCTTCTCGTACGGTCTCGACGTCTTCCTTCGTGCGGTTGCGTTCTCCGTATTCGTGAAACTCATAGCCTGTGGATAGTTGATTCCAAAGGCCCGCTGCGACGAGCGCGCGAGCCTGCGCGGGAGTGCCGAGCGAGCGCGCTATAGCCGTCGGAACGAACCCATTGGAGAGTGTCTGGGCGCACCAGGAGCCGGCGCGGACCCACAGTCCCATCGCCGGATTTCCGGCTCGGATCGTCTTCTGGTGGAACGCGAGGGTGTCGTCGACGTTGAACCACACCATGGGGTCAATTCCTCCTTTCTGGGGTCATTGCGGGCTCGAACAGGGTGTCCATGGACGCTTCGAGCTCGGCTCGTTTCGTGGCTGCCCGGGTCTCTGCGTGGTGTGCGAGGTCGTAGTGCAGGTGGCATGCCTGGCACATCGCGCGGAGGTTCGAGCTGCTGCAGTCTTCGGGTGTGTGGTTGAGGTGCGCGGTGGTGAGGACGACGGTCGAGCCGGTGCCGTAGGCCTTAGCGCCGTGGACGTTGGGGCAGCGTCCGGTGTGTGTGCCTCGGCCGCACTCGCCTTCGCATTCGCAGCGGCCGGATGCTCGGCCGAAGCGGATGCGGTGCGAGATTTGCTTCCAGTTCTCGGGGTAGCGGTCGCGGTTCTCAGGACGGATCGGCATTAGGTCACCTCCGAGAACTCGGAGCTGGGGTCGTACCCTTCGTCGTGCTCGGTGGTGCCTGATTCGACGTGGAGGTAGATGATCCCGCCGCCAGGAATGCGGCCCCACATGACGGCACCTTTGCACTTAATGCAGATGTCAGCGGGCATTAGACGAGGCTCGCGATCTTGTCGGTCATATTGGCGACGTACGTTTTCCGGGTGCCGGGTTCGATGCGTCGGTGATACGAGGTGTGGTCGCCGGTGCGGTAGCCGTTGAACTGCTGGCTTGCGCGGGTGTAGAGGTCGCGGACTGCTTCGCGGTTGCGCCAGTCGACGCCTATCTGTTGGAACTGCTGCAGTCGGATCTTGGCGGCCATGCCGAGGCCCCAGCCGACGAGATCGGTGAGGCTGAATCCGTCGGTCTGGTCGGCGAACGTGCGGAGCGGTGAGTCGGCGTCGCAGAACGGGATCATGTCGGCGGGATCGTTGGCACGGAACACGGGTGCCGCGGTGTGGATCAATCGGTTCCCGGCGACGCCCCACTGCTGCTGCCGTAGATCGCGGCGTGGGTTCTTCGGGTCGGCGATGAGCGCGACACCGAGCATCCTGTCGCGGAGGTACGGCCCGTGCAGACCACGGCCGATCTCGTCGGCAAGGTCGCCCATCGCGTCAGCACCGCCTGAATACCCGTCGAGGATGAACGGGCCGGTCACGCGGCGGTGGAGCTCGTCGAGACCGAGACGCATCGCCTCCTGCCGAGTCTTGATGTACGCCTGCCCCAGCGGGTTCGGGATCGGACCGTACTCCGAGCGGTGCGCCAGGTGCACGACACGAAACCGATTCTTCGGCAGCGGATCCGTGACGAGAGACAGGACCGTCGGGACGCCGAGGCCTTCACCAATACCGCGAGCGCAGACGATGGTGATGAGCTCGGACATCAGGAGAACACCTCGTCGAAGACGCGGCGCGCGAGCTCGGCGTCACCCATGGCGGTGTGCAGGTCGAGGTCGGAGTACGAGATCTCCATAACGTTCGCGCAGGACTGCAGCGATCCCAGTCGGTTGTCCTCGAGCAACTGCAACCGGCCGGCGACGAGGTTCTCGACGTCGACGAGACGATGGTGCCAGGACGGGCAGCCGCCGTGGTAGCGGATGCGGGATTCGAGCAGTGCGGCGTCGAATGCGGTGTTTGCGCCGACGAGTGTCGCGCCGCGCGTCCACTGCTCGACGAGCTGCATCGCTTCGATCTCTTCGTACAGATCGAAGTGCTTGAGTCCGGCGCCCAGCGTGTACAGGCCGCGGGGCTGCGGGTGCCGTTCGTAGAACTTGCCGACGTCAAGCGAGAACGGGTCTGCCTGGGATAGGTCGGGGTCGAGGATGAACATGCGGATCTGGCGTACCGAGGGGCCTTCGTCGAGCTCGTCGACGCGTATGAGCGCCACCTCCCACGGGAGGCGATCCGCGCGAAGCGATGTTGTCTCGCAATCTAGGAACACAATTGGGTTCGTCATGAGATAGCAGCCTTTCTGGATTGGTGGGCGCGACGAGCGATCTGTCGACAGGTTCGGCAGGCGCGACCACCGGCAGGAATTGGGTAGGTGTTCTCCGTCGTGAATTCGTGACCCCGGACGCAATGCGTCTTTCGGGCGTTGACGGCTGGGACTGACTCGCCTCGTAGGGTGTTCTCGCGCATGGTGACCGGGTCGAGGTGTGACGGGTTCACGCAGATGCGGTTGCGGCATGTGTGGTCCAAGGTGAGCCCTTCTGGAACTGGACCGACTACGAGCTCATAGGCGAATCTGTGCGCAAGAACGTGTTTCGTGGGCAGTCGGTAGCGCCCGTATCCGCCCGCGAGGGTGGAACGCAACCATGGCCAGCATTCATCGGCTGCGCGCCGGTCTACCTTTGACCAGAACCTTTCGGCCTGCGTCTGGGAGAGCTCCATTGGTGTTCCGTTCTGGTGGCGGGCCGGCGCCGCGGGTGGTCAGCGGCGCCGGCCCGCGCCCTGGGTGGGGTGGGTTAGTCCTGGGAGGAGAACGCGGGGTTGGCGAGCTTGGTGACGTTCGACGGCTCGTCGGCGTCCGGGTCCTCGTCGTCGTCGGTGGAATCCTCAGGCTCGTGGGCGACCTCGTCGGGATCGGTCGGCTCGTCCTCGTCCGGGTCCGCGTCGTAGAGCGACGGCTGGTCGTCGTCGTCCTCGAGCACCTTCTTGGTGACGCCTTCCATCACCTTCAGCACCTTCAGGTTTGCGGAGCGACGGACACCGGACTCGGCCATATCGACTGAGCTGAAACCCTTTACACGGCAGCGGACGGTGAAGACTCGGATCTCGCCGATGTTGTCCTCGCCGAGGTTTTCGAACGACTCCTCGGACATACCGGAGAAGTTCACGCGTGCGGCGTCGATGAGCGGGCGGTCAGACATTGCGAATCTCTTTTCTGTAGTGGGTTGTTCGTTTTCCGACTGTCACGCCGGCGAGGGGTTTACTTGGATCCGGCGGCCGGGGTTGCGCCGAGGAACTTGATCGCGTCGGCGGCCTGCTTCGACGTCATCTGGCGGGGATCGAGGTACGCCGTGGTGAACGTCGAGTTGATCCACTCGAGCTTCGCCTCGGGTGTTGTGGCGCCGCCGTCTTCGTCGAGCAACCGGCCGAGCTCCTTGATCTGCTCGGCTGTCGCGGCGTCCTTCGGGATCGTGTAGCTCGGGGCCTTGGCCTGCGCGGTGTCCTGTTTTGCGCCGTCATCGGAGGGCTCGGAGGCCTTCACGGGTTCCGTCTTCTCGGCGGGCTTGGCCTGCGTCTTCGCCGCAGGGGCGCGTTTCTTCGGCTCAGCCTTAGCGGGCTCGGGCTCTGTTGCCGCCTCGTCCTTCTCCGTCTTCTCGATCGGCGCGTCAGGCTCGGTCTCGTTGACGACGACCCGGTCCTTCCACGACTCGGGAGGCTTGACCTCGCTCGCGTAATCCTCACGGAACTTCGCTGGTTCTACACCGAGGCGGTCCTGCCAACCGGTGGACTGCGCCGGGCCGCGTGTCGACTGTGCCTGCACCGGCTCCTGCTCGGACTGCAGATCCTCCGCCGAGTGCGCGAGACCGAGCAGAACCTCGGGCGCGATCTTCCTGCACACCTCCGACGCGGCCTTCGCGTAGAGCATCGCCTGCGGGTCGGTGATGTACTTCATGTTCCCGACGAGCGACTCGTAGGACCGACCGTTGAACGTCTTGGTGACGGTCACCCAATCGGTCTGCACCTCGGGGCGACGTTGCGAATTATCACCTTTCGGGGTGGGAACGTAACCCGCTTTCTTCGCTCGCTCGATGGTCCACGTCGACGTCGTCACGTGCTCGTCGCCGCGCGCACGCCCGGACACTGTGACCGACTCATCCGACGACTCCTCGGTCCACACCGAGTAGCCCTTCGACTTCACGAGCGCGACCATCGTCCGGGCGTAGATCGCCGGAGTGCCGTGCACGACAAAAATGTTCTGCAGCGACTGGATCGGGTTGAGCCCGAGCTCCATCCCGTACAGGATCGCGGCGGTGCCGTTCTCGGCGTTGCCCTTGTACATCTTCGGGACGAGGTCGGTCCCACACATCGCCGTCGCGAGCTTGTGCGCGGTCGCCATTGCGCGGGCGTGCGCTTCGAGCTGCGCGATGGACGAGTCGACGGCCGAGCCGAGGACCTGTACTCCGCCGGGTGCCTCGTACGCTTCGAGTTCGTTGGTGGTCACAGGGTGCCTTCCATCTGGTGTTTGCTTGCCGCCCAGCGCGGCAAGCTGATTCGGTGAATGTCGATCGGGTGCGCCGGCCACTCGCCGGACTGTTGGCATTGCGCGTAGGTGCGGACACCGCGGCGGACGAGGTCTCGGCCGATCTGTTTCGCTTCCTCGTCGAGCTCGAACACGTTCACGAGGTACGGCGCGGACTTCGACTGGACGACGAACACGAACTGCGGATCGTCGGAGATGTCGAGGGCGCGGACGGCGTCGGTGTACCAGGCGTCCTGCACGTGGTAGCCGTAGTCGTCGACGGACTTCGAGAAGTGCTCGGGCGCCGCCGACGTCGACGTCTTGTAGTCGACGATGAATGTCCGGCCGCCGAGTGTGGTCATCCAGTCGGGGCGGGTGCGGAGCGATACACCGGTCTCGGGGTCCTGGTGGTACAGAGACAGTTCGGGAGTGCCGTCGGCGAACAGTGCCGCGGCGATCGGATGACCCTTGATCGCCTTCGCCATGGCGTGGACGTCGTCGTAGTCGGACGGTTTCAGTGGCAGCTTCCCGGCGGCCCGGACGTCGGCGACTTGAGCTTTCACCTCTTTCGTCAGCCACTTGTCGGCGTCGATGCGCACCAGCTCTGCGCCCTCGCCGAGGATGAGAGTGTGGGCGGCGTGGCCGACGTCGTACTCCGTCTTAGGTGCCTGCGGGTGATCCATCCCCCAACGGAATTCCGCCGGCGTCGACGGTGCGAGGAGTTTCCGTGCACCCGACGACGAGAGGGTCTGCCGGTCAGCGTGGTACGCAATGTCCGTGATGCCGCCGTAGATTCCGGGTGCGTCGACGACGTCCGACACGAAGCCGCTCATACGACGAGCCGATCGGTGACGGGCCCGAAGTAGGACAGAAGCTCAGCCCACGGTTCGGGATACTGGTGGGCGTCGGACTCCCACAGGTTCATGCCCTCTTGGTGTTCCCACCGGTGGCCGTCTTTGTCCCAAACTGTGTTGATGGGTTCCATCGGTTGCGGGTCGGACCCAGACCATGCGCGGTGGGTGCCGTCAGCGCTGAGCTTGCCCTGCTTCGGCTCCTCGGCGGGAACAGAGACGATGCCGGTTTTCGGGTCCGGGTGGTACTGCTGCGGCGGGTCGGGAATCTCGTCGAGCTGCTCGATCGAGTAGATCCGGTGGATCGCGATGTTCAGCACCGGGCCGTGCGGGATCGTCGAATTGAACGCTGCCCGCTTCGCCATGTCGGACAGTGCGTCGCGGGTGTCCTGGTCGAGGTGTACGGCAAGGAACTGCGCACCGAGCACGCTCGCCCCCGGACCTGTCTCGACGTCGCCGACTACGGCCTTGATGCCTAGCTCGTTCTCGTAGCGGACTTTCACGCGGTACGTAGGCACTGCGAATCCTCCTGTGTTGCTTGATAAACGTGAAGTGGTCTGGACGGGTATCCGGTGGCTCCGACGACGGCGATCCGCCCGGCCTTACGGGCACGGAGGAGAGCGCCGACGCGGGCTTTCATCGACCCAGACTCGGGAAGGTCTGCGGCGGAGAACGGACGCCCGGACTTGATGAGCTGCTCGAGACGCTCGTACGTGGGCCGCTCGTCCGCCTCCGGGACGTAGACGTTGAGGCGATTGAGGGAGCGGATCAGCGAGTCGTAGTCGACGCCGAGGTCCCGTGCGATCGCCTGGTGATCGAACCCGGCTGCGCGCATCGACCGGTACGAGGCGATCCACTCAGCTTGGCGGCGTCGCTGTCCGGCTCTCCTGCGGCGGAGGAGCTCGTCGCGGCCGATGTTGCTCTCGAATCGGTTCATGACTGCGACGCCTGAGGTTCGGCCGCGAAGTGCAGCACCGCGGACGGATCGAACTCGCCGCCGTTGGGGGTGATGATCTCGACGTACCCGGTGGCCCAACCTTCGCCGGCGGCGGTCTCCCATTTCTCGGGTGAGACGACACGCCACGGCCCGAAGGTCTCGGGTAGCGGGATGACGGCGAGTTGCTCGCCGATCTTCCGGCAGATCTCCTCGGCGGCCTTGTTGGCGGTTGCGCTCTTGCTCATGCTCCACCTGCCAGCACTGAGAGCAAGCCGAGGGCGAGCTGCGCGGCCTGGTCCACCGTGTAGTCGGTGTGCAGGACCAACGTTGCTTTGCCGAGGTCGTTGATCTCGACGACGTGGGCACGGATGACGTCGGGCTCGGGACGTGAGAACGAGATCCCGATCGGCTGCGTGGCGGGTGCGGTCATGCTGCACCTGCCGCGAAGTAGAGGACAGCTCCGAAGAACAGTCCGGCGACGACCAGCCAGGCGACGGCGCCGAGGTCCGCGCGGGTCACGACTTCTTCCCCTTGGTCATCTCGAGAATCGGGGCGCCGACGTTCTCGAACCACTGCGCGGCACCGGGGACGTTGCGGAACCCGAGGACGAAGTCCTGGATCCGGTCGAGTCGCTCGGAGTACTCGGCGGCCTGGTCGGAGATGAAGTCGCCGCGGTCGATGGGAGTGTGGTCGACACCGTTTGCCTCGGCTCGGTCGGCGAGCTTGTGGAACACCTCGGCGATCTGCACGCTCTGTCCGGCGTCGTAGATGTACGACTTCCGTTCTTGCATCTGTTGAACGAGGAGCTGCTGCTGCTCGGGTGTGCCGCCGGCGTACGGCGATTCGGTGGAACGTGCGGACGCGAGGTTGACGGCCCCGATCGCCATCGATTCGAGCACCTCCGCCGCCTCGCGTAGGGAGCTGACTACACTTGTCACTGTTGATCTCCTTCGGGTGATGACGGGCTCGCGACTGGTACTCGCGGGCCTGTCGCTTTTTGTGGGGGTCTTGGGCGGCCGGGGCTGCTACCCGGCGAGGGGGTGCGCCGCCGGCCGCCGTTGCGCCCCGCGCCTGCCGTCTTCCCTCGGCGGCTGCAGGGCGGGTCTCTCAGTGGGGGCCGAAGTGGTACCAGCCGGAGCCGATTAGCGGGGATGCGGCGAGGCCGCCGATAATGAGCCCGCCCAGGATGAAATGCATTCGGAGGTCGCGAATCGTGTTGCGCACCTTTGTTTGTCCCTTCATGACGCGACTGTTTCGGTAGGGGGATTCTTCGACTGGAATCGGTGAGGCGCTGGACGAAGTTCCTTGCGCTGCGGCGCATTTGGGAACCAGTTGCGTAGCGTCGAATGCGAGATCGGGTAGCCGGTGATCAGGGTGACTTCGTCTGCGATGTGTCGCCATCCCGCACCTGCGCGCCGTCGAGTTGCTACGAATCCGGCCAGGCTTGTTCCGGTCAGTCGAGACTCGATGAGTTCTCGTGCTGCGGTTGCCATGCGCTAAATGTTGCCCAGCAACATTCGAATGTCAAACACACTCGGGCGGCGTTTCGCGTAGATGTGCAGGTCGCCACGTAAAGAAATGTTGCAGTCCGGAGTGTGTGTCGCTAGGATTCACAGCATGACTACAGCGGCAGAGCGTGTGTCGGGTTGGCGACCGACTGACACCTTGGAGAACCGGTTGCGGCTCGTCCGCGCAGAGAAGAAGCTGACGCAGCGCGCGGCCGCTGAGCTCATCGGAATCTCTGCACGTGAGTGGCAAAGCATGGAGGAGGGTCGAGCAGCTCGACGCGTCGACCTCAAGGTTGCGAAGATCGCCGAAAAAATGGGCGTAGATCGCGAGTGGCTGATGTGGGGCGGAAACCTCTACGCGGCGAGTGATGACGCCGAGGTCAATAATCGCCGGTAACTTCGCCTTCGGCAGCGTATGGCACTCTGACAGTCATGGCTGACCAACCCACGTCCCTCGTCCGGTACACCACCGACGCCGGCGCCGAGGTCGCAGTGCTGACCTTCGACCACGGCCCCCTCAACCTGTTCGACCAAGCGATGTTCGACGCCGTGGCGGCCGATGTCGCCGCCCTCGTCGCCGATCCGCCTCGCGCGGTCCTGCTGCGCGCCGAGGGCAAGGTCAACTCGGCCGGGGTGGACGTGCATGTCTTCGAGGGGCTGACCGCTCAGCAGGGCGCTGATCTGTGGCGCACGCTCTTCGCGCAGATCGCGCATCCGCTCGAGGCGTTGCCGTGCCCGGTCGTGTATGCCGCGCACGGCATGACTCTCACCGCGGCCTTCGAGATCTCTCTTGCCTGCGACATCATCGTGGCGTCGCCGAGAGCGAAGTTCGGACTGGTCGAGACCGTCGTCGGGCTCACGCCGTCCATGGGCGGCCCGCAGCGTCTCGCCGAGCGCGCCGGTTCCGGACGTGCGCGCGAGCTCGTGATGACGGGTGATCTCTACGACGCGGCAACCCTGAAGGAGTGGGGCGTCGTCAACAGCATCCACGACGATGTCGACGCCTATGCCCGTTCCCTGGTGGAGCGGTTGGCCGCCGGTCCGACGGTGGCTCACGCTGCCACCAAAAAGATTGTGGCAGCGTGGCGTTCGGGTGGTGTTGCTCATGCGGACGAGGTGACGTCGGACGTGTCGGGGGCGTTGTTCGAGACCGATGATCTTCGCGGGGCGGTTGCGAGTTTTCTCGAGAACGGCCCGGGTAAGGCGACGTACACAGGCAAGTAAGCTGGTTCCAATGACCACGTTGCCCCTCGCAGAATTGCACATGCACATCGAAGGGTCCTTGGAGCCTTCGCAGATCTTCGAGTTCGCCGAGCGGAACGGTATTGCGTTGCCGTACAGCGATATCGGCGAGTTGGAGGCGCTGTACGAGTTCACGGATCTGCAGTCGTTCCTGGATCTGTACTACGCGAACATGTCGGTGTTGCGGACGGCGGAGGATTTCGCCGATCTTGCGCGGGCGTACTTTCGTCGGGCTGCGGCGGGTGGTGTGACGCGGGCGGAGATCTTCTTCGATCCGCAGGCGCACACGGATCGGGGTGTTCCGTTGGAGGCTGTCGTCGAGGGGTTGGCCGAGGCGTCGGCGTCGAGCGAGCGGGAGTTCGGCGTCACGAGTGGGTTGATCGCGTCGATTCTGCGGGACAAGCCGGTGTTGCATGCGAACAAGCTGCTGGATGATCTGCTGGCGATGAAGGCGCCGATCATCGGTCTCGGTCTGGATTCCGCGGAGGCGGGGTTCCCGCCGTCTCTGTTCGTGGACGTGTTCGCCAAGGCCAGGGCCGAGGGTTTGCACGTGGTCGCGCACGCGGGCGAGGAAGGTCCGGCGGAGTACATCTGGGAGGCTCTGGATCTGCTGAAGGTCGAGCGGATCGATCACGGTGTGCGGTGCCTCGAGGATGATGCGTTGGTGAATCGTCTTGTGAACGAAGAGGTTCCGTTGACGGTGTGCCCACTGTCGAATGTTCGGCTCAAGGTGATTCCCGACCTGAAGGACCATCCGATTCGGCAGATGATCGAGCGTGGCCTGGTGGTTACCGTCAATTCCGACGATCCGGCGTACTTCGGCGGTTACGTGGACGACAACTTCGCTGCGCTCACCGAGCAGGTGGGTCTCACCGAGCGCGAACGAGAGATCCTGTACGACAATTCGATCAAGGCGTCCTTCATCTGACGGTGACGAACGCCTTCGGGTAGCCGGTGGCGCCGTCGGGAACGGTGTCGGCCGTCATCGAGGTCTGGATGTCGCCGTCGGCGTCGGTGGCTCGTGCACGGATGGTGTGGTCGCCCGGTGCCGCGTCCCACTGGTACGTCCACTGGCGCCAGGTGTCCGTCGAGTACTCCTCGGACAGTGTTGCGGCGACCCAGTTTCCGTCGTCGATCTGGACGTCGACGCCGGAGATTCCGGTGTGTTGGCGCCAGGCGACTCCGGCGATCACGACGGTGCCGGCGTCGACCGCGGCACCCGAGCGTGGGGTGTCGATACGTGATGCGGTCTTGATGGGTCCACGTTCGCCCCAGCCTCGGTCGGTCCAGTAGGCGCTGGCCTTGTCGAAGCGGGTGATCTCGAGGTCGGTCACCCACTTGGTCGCGGACACGTAGCCGTACAGCCCCGGGACGACGAGACGAGCCGGGTATCCGTGTTCCACGGGCAACGGTTGACCGTTCATGCCGACGGCGAGCAGCGCGTCCCTACCGTCGAGCAACACGTCCAGCGGCGTTCCGGCGGTGAAGGCGTCGTGGCTGGAGGACAGCACCATGTCCGCATCGTCGTGAATGCCGGCCTCCTCCAGGAAGTCTCGCAGCGGGTAGCCGATCCACGTCGCATTGCCGACGAGGTCACCGCCGACGATGTTGGACACGCACGTCAGCGTGACCGTCCGCTCCACCGCTTGCCTCGACATCAGGTCCTCGAACGTGATCTCGATTTCACGGTCGACCATCCCGTGGATGCGTAGTGACCAGTCCTCGGACGACACCTGCGGCACCACGAGTGCAGTGTCGATGCGGTAGAAGTCCTCGTTCGGGGTGATGTAGGACGCCAAGCCGTCGATCCGCAGGTCGGCGCCGTCGGGAATCGGGGTCTGCGGAGTCGGTACCGGGAGGCGGAAACCGAGCCGGTTGGCCGTGACATCGCGTGCGTGGCCGATCAACCGGCCTGCCGTTCCCGCGGCGACGGCAACCACACCTGCGGCGAGCGCGAGTCCGAGAAAGCTGCGCCGGGATACACCACCTGCGACCGGGTCCTTCGTTTTCAGGAGGGCGTTCAGGACGACGATGCCGGCTGCGACGCCGAGGATCGTCGGCAGCGCGGTGAGCGGGGTCGCGGTCGAGCGAGTGACCGCGGCGAGCACGCCGATCACGCCCAGGACACCGAAGAGCACGGCGCCGAGTGGCCGACGCAGCATGCCCGCTCCGGCTGCAATAGCAGCGATGACCAGTGCCATTCCGATGAAGAGGGCGGTCTTGTCGGCTGTGCCGAACGTGTCGATGGCCCATTCGCGTACGGCTTCGGGGGTGTTGTCGACGACGGCCGATCCGACGGCGAAGAAGGGCGATGCGTTCGGCCCGAACGGTACGGCGACGAGTTCACCGACGCCGAGAACAACTCCGGCAGCGATGATCCCGGCGAGTGGCTTTTCGATCATCACTCCAAGATAGGCGCCTCACATAGGGAGGGTGGTGCGCAGATACTCGTTGCCGAAGATACGGTCCGGGTCCATTCTGTTGCGCACCGCGACGAAGTCCTCGAACCGCGGATACATCTCGGCGAAATCGTCGGCGCGCATCGAGTGCAACTTGCCCCAGTGCGGGCGACCCCCGACGCTGCGGGCGATGGCTTCGACGGCATCGAAGTAGTCGCGATGATCACGGCGGTGGTACTGATGCACGGCGATGTAGGCGGTGCCGCGGCCGTAGGCGGTGGAGAGCCAGATGTCGTCGGAGGCTGCGAAGCGAACCTCGACGGGGAATGCGACGACCAATCCCGACGATCGTTGCCACCGATCGATTTCCCGTATCACCGACGCCACCGTGTCCGCGGGGACCGCGTATTCCATCTCGCGGAATTTGACGGTGCGCGTCGACGCGAACACCCGGTAGCTGCGATCGGTGAACTCGCGGGCGGACAGCGCCCGGGACGACAACGCGTTGACGCGCGGAATGGCCGACGGGAATCGCGTCACGGCGCGGTTGACCAGCTCGAATGCCCGGTTGGCGAGCAGGTCGTCGTCGACGAACGCCCGCAGGCGAGAGAGTGGCCTCGTGGCGTCACCGGGCACGCGCGTGTTCGTTTTGGTGAGTACGCGGTCGGTGTGCGGGAACCAGTAGAACTCGAAGTGGTCGGCGTCGTTCCACGCCTGAGAGTCGAGCGTTCCACCGAGCGTCGCGGGTGCTTCGGCAGCGTGCAGCACGTACGCGGGCTCGCATCGCAACGTCACCTTCGTGATGATTCCGAGAGCGCCGAGCCCGACGCGTGCGGCGTCGAACACGTCGGTTTCGGTCTCCCGGGAGCAGTGCACGATGCTGCCGTCGGCGGTCACCAGTTCCAGCGCGAGAACCTGAGTCGAGATGCCACCGAAGCGCTGTCCCGTCCCGTGAGTACCGGTCGAGAGTGCACCGGCGATCGATTGTTCGTCGATGTCGCCGAGGTTCGTCATCGCCAGACCCAGATCCCACAACGCGGCCGACAATGCGCGGAGGCGAGTGCCCGCGAGGACGGTGACGGCGGAACAACCGTCGGGCAAGGGATGTACGGACTCGATGCCCTGCATCAGGTCCAGGCTCATCTGCACCCCGTCGGTGACCGCGATGGATGTGAACGAGTGCCCGGCGCCGACGCACTTCACCGTCGCCCCGCGCTGCAGAGTCCGTATCACGTCCTGCACCGATCTCGGCCGCACCACATCCGCCGGATGTGCGACTTGGTTGCCTGCCCAGTTACGCCACTCGCGCCCCGTCATCGACCCACTATGGCACTCGAGGGAATCCGACCACCGGGTCCGACACGCGGGCCTACTATCGGACGCATGCAGACCCGGCTGCCCGTCGATGCTCGGCGTGCACACCTGGTCCACGCGGCGTTGAACCTAGCCGAACGGGTCGGTGTGGACGCGTTGACGGTCCGTGCCGTCGCCGAGGAGGCGTCGGTTCCCCGCGGAGCCGTCTACTACTGCTTCGAATCCAAGGAAGATCTGGTCATCGCCATGGGCGAGGGCTTGGTGGTCGATGTCACGGCGGCGCTGTTCACCGCGTTCGAGCATCCGAGTCACGTCGGCGGGGTGCGTGGGCTGCGGATGTTGGTGCACAGCGGTCTGACGGCGATCTGGCCACTCGTGGAGGAGACGGCCGATCGGCAATTGCTGTCCTACGAGATCAAGACGTATCTGCTTCGGCACCGCGCGCTCGGCTCGGAGGTCGCCGCGACCATCGCATCCGGTCAGTATCGGATTCGCGACACCGACACGTTCGCGTTCCTGGACAGGTGCGCGCGGATCACCGGCACCCGCTGGCTGGAGCCGACGTCGGCCGTCGCGCATTTCGGGATGGCCACGGTCGACGGGCTGATTCTGCGGTGGCTGGTCGACAGGGACGACATGGCAGTGATCACTGCACTCGACGATCTGTCCGGTGTCATCGCAGGCAAGGCCGTCGAAATCTGACGGGGAGGGCGATCGGTGGTTAGCTGACCGGGTGCCGACCGACCGTATGCCCTCTCTGAATCTTCTCGCCGACGCCACCGCGCATCTCGAGCCGCCGTTCGCCGTCGTCGATGCGGGGGCTCTGGACGCGAACGCTGCTGATCTTCGGCGGCGGGCGGGGTCGACGCCGATTCGTGTCGCCAGCAAGTCGGTCCGTTCCCGGGCGATTCTGGAGCGTGTGCTGGGTCCGAATCTCACTGCAGCACAGCAGTTCGAGGGAATCATGGCGTACTCGCCGGCCGAGGCGATCTGGTTGGCGAGGGCGGGGGCGGAGGACGTTCTGGTCGGGTATCCGACGGTGGACAGGGTCTCGTTGGAGGAGATCACCCGAGATCGGGTGCTGTCGGGGCGCATCACGCTGATGATCGACGATCCCGCCCATCTCGATGTGATTCGCGAGG
Source organism: Rhodococcus sp. RS1C4 (assembly GCF_002258225.1). Taxonomy (NCBI): domain Bacteria; kingdom Bacillati; phylum Actinomycetota; class Actinomycetes; order Mycobacteriales; family Nocardiaceae; genus Rhodococcus; species Rhodococcus sp. RS1C4. The sequence goes on from NZ_NOXZ01000031.1 coordinate 219,735, forward strand.
CCGCCGGTTCGGATCGGCCTCGGCCGCGCGTGTGCATCGACGTCGACGCCTCGCTTCGTCTGGGGCCGATCCACCTCGGTGTCCGACGGTCACCGCTGCGGGAGCCTGCGCAGGTGGCGTCGTTCGCGAGGACGGCCAAGGACCGAGGATTCCGGGTTGTCGGTGTCATGTTCTACGAGGCGCAGATCGCGGGACTGCCGGATTCCAACGCGGTGGTCGAGCTGATGAAGAAGGCGTCGGCTGCAGAGTTGCGGACCCGCCGGTCGACGGTTGTCGACGCGGTCGTCGATGCCGTCGGCCCGCTGGAATTGGTCAACAGCGGTGGCACCGGGTCGCTCGAAGTCAGCTCCGCGGCGTCCTCGGTCACCGAGGTGACGGCCGGGTCGGGGTTGTTCGCGCCGACGTTGTTCGACCGCTACCGGGCATTCACGCCGGAGCCTGCGCTGTACTTCGTGTTGCCGGTCGTTCGTACGCCGACGCCGACGATCGCGACGGTGTTCGGTGGGGGATACGTCGCGTCGGGTCAGGCATCGAGGTCGCGTCTGCCCGCCCCGGTGGCGCTCTCCCGAACTGCGCAGGGAATCCTGCGGGGAGGGCTGAAGCTTCTGCGCAACGAAGGCGCCGGTGAGGTGCAGACTCCCGTCGCCACCAGCGGTGCGCGTATCGGTGATCGCATCTGGTTCCGTAACGCGAAGGCCGGAGAGCCGTGTGAGCGGGTCGATACGCTGCATGTCGTCGAGTCCGACGGCAGCGTCAGCGTGGTCCCGACGTACCGCGGCGAGGGCAAGAACTTCGGCTAGGCGCGTCGCCTCGGTCTGTGGAGCCGGGTCGTCTCGAACTATATGAACGCAAGTCGGGGCCGGGAAGGCATTAACTTAGCATTGCCTAATGCATCTGAAGAATGGGTTGTCTCGACGGTCGTTCATGGTCGGGAGTGTGTCCTTGCTGGGCTTGGCTGGGTGCGCTCGCGCAGAATCGTCGGTCACGCAGGACAGTTCGGAGTCCGCGGCGAGGGTGACCGTGCGAGGTGACGGATTCGAGTCGACAATTCCGCGAGACCCTGCTCGTGTCGTCGTGATGGAGGGTCGTGGCGACCTCGAGTTCGCTCTGCTCGCCGGGTATCCGCTTGTCGCAACGGGCAACACGGCCGCGCCGGGATCTCTTCCGGCCGGTCAGTACGACGGACGGATAGGGAGGGACGTGCAGTCCATCGGCGGTCCGGACGGTCCGAGCATCGAGGAAGTCTCAGCGCTCGCTCCCGATCTCATCGTGATGCGCGCCAACGGGTGGCGGCTGGACTGGTACGGCAACGAGCTGTTGTCGCAGGTTGCTCCCGTGCTGCCGGTCGAGGTGAACGAACCGGATTTCCGAGCGCAGATGTCGAGCCAGTTCGACGCTCTCGGGAGGGGATCGGACGCAGCGGTGCTGCTCGACGCCTACGATGCGACCGTCGCCGATGCGCGCTCCGAACTGGGAGACGCGTTGGTGGGCAGAAGGATTGCGTTGGTCACGAGCGAACCTGCCGCGAAGGGCTACGTCAACTTGTGGACCAATCAGATCGGCACCACCGTGGCCCGAGATCTCGGGTTGGACGTGCTGTACTTCGACCCCGCGGACGAGAAAGGCAATCAGCAGCTGTCGCTCGAGAACCTGTCCTCGCTGGCGGATGCGGACTACATCTTCCACCAGACGACGGACCCTGCGGTTGTCGGTGCGGCGGGAACATGGCAGGCGCTCCCTGCGGTCGCCGAGGGTAGGACCGCTGTGCTCGATCCTCGATTGAACAACGGGCTGGTCATCACCGCGTCGGCCATTGCCGACACGATCGCCGGTTCGATCGGCTCCTGGACGAGGGCGTCGTAGCGGCTGCTATTCGGTCAACGCCATGAACGCCCCGAGGGAGTCCAGGCCGTCGGGGGTGGCGGGGAGGTAGTGGGTGAGGGTTCGGGACTGGATGATCATTGCTGCCCATTGCCCGCGAGAGAGGGCCACGTTCAACCGGTTTCGGGACAGCAGAAATCCCGCTCCGCGGGGTGAGTCACCGAGGTTGGACGCGGTCATCGACAGGAGGGCGACTGCGGCTTGTCTGCCTTGGAACTTGTCGACGGTTCCGACGAGGACGTCGGCCAGTCCGGCGCGGTCCAATGACTCTCGGATGCAGGCGACCTGGGCGTTGTACGGGGCGACGACGATGAAGTCGGTCGGCTCGAGTGCGCGGGGGCCGGAGTGCGTGTCGGGGTTGGTCCACGGCAGGCCGACCATCTTCTCGATCTGTCGACGAACTTCTTCTGCTTCTTCGGGCGATTCGGTGGTTCTGGCGTCGTGGTCGATGGTCACCGTGTGCAGTCCGGGTCGCAGGCCGTCCAGGACGCGTCGGGACGTGGCGTCCTCGTTGGAGAACAGTTTGTTCTCGTAGGACAACGCGGAGACCGGTGCGCACAGGTCGGGGTGCATGCGCCAGGTGCGGCTGAGGAAGTAGCCGCGGTCGGCGGGAAGTGCACCATGCCCGGCGGCGAGCCATCCGAGCGCGGACTCGTCGACGGGCTCCGGATGTGTTCCTTGGCTGACCTGGGGGAGTTGCTGAGGGTCGCCCAGTAGCAACAGGTTTCGTGCGGACCCTGCGACGGCGATGGTGTTGGCCAGGGAGAATTGTCCGGCTTCGTCGACGACGAGCAGGTCGAGCGATCCGGGGACGACGCGGGTGGTGTGCGAGAAATCCCAGGCGGTTCCGCCGACGACGCAACCCTCCGCTGCGTCGGCCACGAAGGACGGGTACTTGCCCTCCTCGAGCTCGGTCACGCCGTCGGGCGCCTTCTTCTTGCCGACGAGCTGTTCGGGGACCCCGGCGCGGACGATCCCGTCGAGCAGGTTGTCCACCACAGAATGTGACTGTGCGACAACGCCGATACGCCAGTGGTGATCGCGGACGAGCGAGGAGATGACCGCGGCCGCGGTGTAGGTCTTGCCGGTTCCGGGTGGTCCTTGCACGGCGAGGTACGAGTTGTCGAGATCGGTCAGTGCGCCGAGGATCGCGCCGATGTAGTCGCTGCCGACGACGGCGGGAAGCCCGGAGCCGGACCGCGTGCGAGGAGCCGACCGTGATGTCAGATCGGCGACTGCCGTTGCAGGGAGGTCGGGCAACGATGCCGCGAGTTCCTCGGCGGCAGTGACGATCGCCGCTTCGATGCTGACCGTGGGGATGGGTGAGACCGGCGCTGCGGCCATCGGCAGCGCCGACCACGGGTCCGCGCCTGCTGTCAGCTTCTCCTCGATCACGACGACGTCGTCCTCGGCCTCGACCAGGTCGCCTCGGCTGCACGCCCGGTACGACGGGTGAGGCTGTTCCAGGCCGTCGGGTGCGGGTGTGTCGTAGAGCAACCGGACCGACTTCTCGACGCTTCCCGCGCCCGTCAGTCTCAGTCGCCGTCTCAGCAACTTCTGCCGCGGCGTGGTCTTCGCCCATTCGCTCTCGGCTTCCGCCGAGTCGACGGTGAACACTCCCGGGGCGTCGGCCCACTCGTCGACGGGGCTCTGCAACCGGTCGAAGTGTGCCCACCAGAACGGCTTTCGTTCGCGTCGGTGGTATCCGATGGATCCGCCGTAGAGTGCGACGGCGTGCTGAAGATCGGACCTGTCGCCGGTGAGTCCGGCGAATTCGCGGAGCGATTCTTCCAGCGGGGTGGCTTCTTCCTCGGTGTCGGCGCCGATGTCCGCCGCGTGGCGGGGTGGGATTCCTGCGTCGGAAGCCCTCTCCAGCAGCCAGTCTCGTAGTTTCAGAGTGGAATCACAGTCGTAGCGGTTGTAGTCGGCGATCTCGTTCAGTAGTGCATCGGCTTCCTCGGTCCTGCCCTCGTCTCGGAGGTCGCACCAGTTGGCGTACTCGACGATCGACGCCGCGGCGTTGGTGACGTCGCCGTCGCGACCCGCGGGCATGTAGAGGGGTTCGAGTTTCTTGATGCTGTAGGAGCGTTCGCCGATGCGTAGCGATGCTCGTACGACGGGGTAGAGGTCGACGAGCACGTTGTCGCGGAGGAGGTCGTCGACGACCTCCTCGCCGACGCCGTATCGCCCGGCGAGCCTGAGCAGCGCGGTCTTCTCGTAGGCGGCGTAGTGGTAGACGTGCATGCCGGGAAATTGTTTCCGGCGTTCGACGACGTAGGCGAGGAAGTCGATCAGGGCCTGGCGTTCCTGTACGCGGTCGTGCGCCCACAACGGAAGAAACTGCCCGTCGGTGTCGAGAACGCCGAACAGATATTCCAGGCCCCACTCGGTGGATCCTGCCGGGAGTGCAGCCCGCGGATCGGCTCCTGAGGTTGGTTCTGCCCAGAGTGGGTCGCCTTCGAAGTCGAAGAAGATGTCGCCGGGATTCGGTTCGGGGATGGCGCCGAGCGCGTCGGCGTCGAAGATCTCGTACTCTGTTCTGCCGCTTGCGGACTGGGTGATCTGCAGACCTGCTTGCGCGCGCAGGTTGCCGAGGATGCGAGCCGAGATGCCGTCGATCGGGCCGTCGCCGGATGCCAGTTGGACGGTTGTGGTGACGTCGGCGTCGTGCAGATGCGCTCGGTGACCTCCGGTCAATCCGGCGACGAGGAGGAGGTCGTCCCGTGCGACGACTTGCTCGTCGCACATCTCGCAGCGCCCGCACTTGGTGAAGCGCGGGTCGGCCCAGTCGACGGCGTCGCCGTCGCGCACGTGTTCGTCGAGGATGTCTTCGAGGTGGGCACGTTGGCGACGGTAGATCGGGAGTAGGTTCCGCCTGGCGTGGTCGGTGGTCGTTCCGTCGCCCAGCATGAGGTGCAGGGTGTCGGCGACATCGATTCCGCTCGATCCGAGTGCGTCGGCGTAGGCGGCGAGCTGCAGTAGTGCCGGGACGCGTGCGTGGCGGGACAGCTTGGTGTCGTACACGGAGTACCCCGCGTCCTCCTTGACGAGGAAGTCGCAGAATCCGAGGAACCGGCCGTCGAAGAATGTCGCCTGGTACAGGACGTCGTACCCCCACAGCGCGGTTTCGATGGTGGCGGCGTGCGCGTCGGCGAGGCCCTGCATGGTTCGTTCGGGGCGCGGCATGATGGACACGCCCGCGCCGAACCGTTTCCGGAACGCGTCGAGTTGGCGTCGTTCGTGGGCGAATCCGAGTTCCGACGTGCGTTCCAGCATCGGGTCGGGTGCGGTGGGGACCGGCTTCGTCCGGCCGAGTTTGGTGTCGAGGGTGCGCAGCAATGCGTATTCGCATTCGGCTGCGGCCGACAGGTCGCTGGCGCTGTAGATGACCTGATCACCGAGTACGAACACGCGCCCAACTGTAGGTGAATGCAGCGACAGGTCCGTCGAGAAGGCAAAATAGTCGAATGCCGTTTTTCGAAGGAGTCACCGGGGCCGTGCACTATCGGTCCTGGACCACGCCGCATCCCCGTCTCGTACTGGTGTTTCTGCACGGCTTGGGCCAGAACAGCGGCAATTATCATCGGTTCGCCCGCGTCATGAACACCGAGAACATCGACGTGTGGGCGGTCGATCACGTCGGTCACGGGCTGACCGAGGGCGAGTTGTCCGACGCGTCGCAGATCACCGGTCTTGCCGACAATGCCCTGCAGCTCGCGGACATCGCACGCTCCGAGCGTTCGGGTGTCCCGGTCGCGCTGATGGGCCACTCGCTCGGTGCCGCGACGGCAATCTCTGCGCTCGGAAAGAACCCGGACGGTTTCGCGTCGGTCGTACTGTGCGGAACTCCCAAGTCGACGACGGGCAAGCCGACCGATCTGAGCGATTCCACCTTGCCGCTGCTGGCGATGCACGGTGTCGACGACCGCATGGCGCCCATCGACGCAGTCCGGTCGTGGATCCCGAACGTGCCGGGCGCCCGCCTTCGTGAATTCGAGGACGCGGGCCACGATCTACTGCACGAGAAGGTTCACCGGACGGTTTCGCTCGAAGCCGCGGAGTTCCTCCTGACACACGTGTGACGGGCGGCCCGGTCCGGGTCCGCCCGCCACACGCAGAAACTGTCTACTTGGCGTAGATCGACTCGATCTCCGAGCCGCGCTCCTGGTGGATGATGTTCCGCTTGAGCTTCATCGTTGGGGTCAGTTCTCCCGATTCGACGGTGAAGTCCTGCTCCAGGATCTTGTACTTCTTGATCTGCTCGGCGTTGGACACCTTCTTGTTGGCGTCGGCGACGGCCTTGTCGATCTCGGCGACCAAGTCGGGGTGCTTCTTCAGGTCCTCGAACGAGATGTCGGTGAGGTTGTGCCGTTCCTTCCACCCGGGCAGGGCTTCGGGATCCAGGGTGAGAAGCGCGCCGATGAACGGCTTGGCGTCTCCGACGACGAGGGTCTGGCTGATCAGGGCGTGTGCGCGCAGTGCGTCCTCGAGCACGGCAGGTGCGACGTTCTTGCCGCCGGCCGTGACGATGATTTCCTTCTTGCGGCCGGTGATGGAGACGTATCCGTCCTGGTCGATGGCACCGAGGTCGCCGGTGTGGAACCACCCGTCAACGATGGACTCCGCAGTCGCCTTCTCGTTGTGCCAGTAGCCACCGAAGACGACCGGGCCCTTGAGCAACAGTTCGCCGTCCTCGGCGATCTTGGCGGCGTGGCCGTTGAGCGGTTTGCCGACGCTGCCGATGCGCTGCTCGGCGGTGGTGTTTACGGTGATGGCCGCGCTGGTCTCGGTGAGGCCGTAGCCCTCGTAGACGGGGATTCCCACGCCGCGGAAGAAGTGACCGAGGCGTGCGCCGAGGGGAGCGCCGCCGGAGATCGCGCGGTCGCAGTTGCCGCCGAGTGCTGCGCGCAGCTTGGAATAGACGAGCTTGTCGAACACGGTGTGCTTGATGTTCAGGAGCAGTCCGGCGCCGCCCTTGTCCTGGGCTTCGCTCCACTCGATCGCGGTGGCCGCGGCCTTGTCGAAGATGCCGCCCTTGCCGCCGTCGTGTGCCTTCTGTTTGGCCGAGTTGTAGACCTTCTCGAACACACGCGGGACGGACAGGATGAAGTCCGGCTTGAACGTCGCGAACTGGTCGAGCAGCGTGGTGATGTCCGAGGTGTGGCCGATAGTGGCCTTCGACTCGAATGCGCCGAAGGAGACAGCGCGTGCGAACACGTGCGCCATCGGCAGGAACATCAGGGTGCGGTTGCCCTCCTTCATCGAATCGTGCAGAGCGAGCTGTGTGGCCTGCACCTCGGCGTAGAAGTTGGCGTGCGTCAGCTGGACACCCTTGGGGCGACCGGTCGTTCCGGAGGTGTAGATCAGCGTTGCGGGCGCCGACGCCTTCACCTGGTGACGCCTGGTGTCGAGGTCCTCGTCGCTGATCCCTGCACCGCGGGTGGTCAGTTCGTCGATGGCGCCTGCGTCGATCTGCAGCACCTCGCGCAGGTCTGCTGCGCCTTCGGTGACCTCCTTCAGTGCCTCGGCATGTGCGGGAGTCTCGAGAATCAGCAGTTTGGTGGCGGAGTCCTCGAGGATCCACTGAGCCTGATCGGCTGCGGAGGTCTCGTAGATCGCGACGGTGCAGCCGCCTGCGGTCCAGATGGCGTAGTCGAGGACGACCCACTCGTAGCGGGTTGCCGACAGGATCGCGACGCGGTCGCCCAGCTCGACGCCGGAGGCGATCAGGCCCTTGGCGACGGCCTTGACCTCCTTGGCGAACTGCGCTGCGGTGACGTCGGTCCAGGTTCCGCCGACGAGACGCTGGAACGGTACGAGGTTCGGGGACTCCTTCTCGTACCGGAAAACGGTATCGGCCATCGAAGCATCGTCGGGAATGGTGAATGACGCCGGCACAGAATATTCGCGCACTGTAGGACCCCTCCGGGAAAATGACGTAACAGGTGTGCATTTCATCACATTCGGGGCCGTGTTGCACTACCGAGGGTGTCCGGTTTGCGAATTTTTCCGACCAGTCGTGTGGAGTTAGGTGTGACTCGCAGTGCACAATAACTGTTGCGACCGTCGATTTCGACAGCGAGTGTCGCCTCGGTCACCACGACACCGACGATGCTGGTCGGCGGGACGGGGCGTGGGAGGTGACGTCGACCGCTGATTTGCGACACTCGTCTGTCCGAGTCCGTGACAGGGACTAAGCTCGGCTGTATATGAGCACAATCGACTACTTGTTCAACACTGCCGAATCAGGATGCCGCTGTGACGACTGACGAGTCCACTTCGAGCGGGTCGGCATCGGCGTCCTCCGAAGCGACCCCCTCCGCCGAGTCCCCTTCCGAGTCTCCCACCACCACGTTCGCCGATCTGGGTATCGACGAGCGCGTGCTGAAGGCTCTGCATGCCGTGGGCTACGAGAGTCCGTCGCCGATTCAGGCGGCGACGATTCCGCCGTTGATGAACGGCAGCGACGTCGTCGGCCTCGCGCAGACCGGCACCGGTAAGACCGCCGCGTTCGCCGTGCCGATCCTGTCGCGTCTGGACGTAGAGCGGCGTGTTCCGCAGGCGCTCGTCCTGGCGCCGACGCGTGAGCTGGCGCTGCAGGTGGCCGAGGCGTTCGGCAAGTACGCGGCCAACATTCCGGGCCTGCACATTCTTCCGATCTACGGCGGCCAGGCCTACGGTATCCAGCTGTCCGGGTTGCGCAAGGGCGCGCAGATCATCGTCGGAACGCCCGGTCGTGTCATCGACCACCTGGAGAAGGGGACGCTCGATCTGTCGCATCTCGAGTATCTGGTGCTCGACGAGGCCGACGAGATGCTCAAGATGGGCTTCCAGGAGGACGTCGAGCGCATTCTCTCGGACACTCCGGAGTACAAGCAGGTTGCGCTGTTCTCCGCGACGATGCCGCCTGCCATTCGCAAGATCTCCAAGCAGTACCTGCACGATCCGGTGGAGATCACCGTCAAGACCAAGACGTCGACGGCACCGAACATCACCCAGCGGTACGTCCAGGTGGCGCATCAGCGCAAGCTCGAGGCACTCACTCGCATCTTCGAGGTCGAAGAGTTCGAGGCGATGATCATGTTCGTCCGTACCAAGCAGGCCACCGAGGAACTCGCGGAGAAACTGCGGGCCAGGGGCTTCTCGGCAGCGGCCATCAACGGTGACATCGTCCAGGCTCAGCGTGAGCGCACCATCGGTCAGCTCAAGAACGGCACCATCGACGTTCTGGTCGCGACCGATGTCGCGGCACGCGGACTCGACGTCGACCGAATTTCGCACGTCATCAACTACGACATTCCGCACGACACCGAGTCCTACGTGCACCGCATCGGTCGCACCGGGCGAGCGGGACGTGCAGGCGAGGCGCTGCTGTTCGTCGCACCGCGGGAGCGTCACCTGCTCAAGGCGATCGAACGTGCGACGCGTCAGCCGATCACCGAGATCCAGTTGCCGAGCGTCGACGACGTCAATGCCCAACGTGTCACGAAGTTCGGCGACTCCATCACCGAGAGCCTGAACTCGCCGAACCTGAGTTTGTTCCGCAAGCTCATCGAGGATTACGAGCGTGAGCACGACGTCCCGTTGGCGGACATCGCAGCGGCTCTGGCCGTTCAATCCCGTGACGGCGAGGAGTTCCTGCTCAAGCCCGAGCCTCCTGCCCCGCCGCGCGCACCTCGCGAGAAGCGCGAGCCGCGGCCGGCGCGGACGTTCGACGACGATGCCGCAAGCTCGCACCACCGCAAGACCGGCCAGGCGATGGCGACGTACCGCATCGCCGTCGGCAAGCGTCATCACGTCGCTCCCGGTGCCATCGTCGGTGCCATCGCCAACGAGGGTGGGCTCCGGCGCTCGGACTTCGGGCACATCAGCATTCGTCCCGATCACTCGCTCGTCGAGCTGCCCGCCGATCTCGCCGACGAGACGGTCGAGGCGTTGCGGCGCACCAGGATCAGCGGTGTGTTGATTCAGCTTCAGCCTGATTCGGGTCCTCCCGGTGGCCGCGGTGGCCCCCGCGGCGGCGGCAAGTTCAAGGGCCGTCGTCCCCGGGACTGACACGAGCACACGAGAAACCCCCACCCGCACGTCGGATGGGGGTTTTCTCGTGTCCACCGGGCCGGTGGTCGCGCACCTCGAGAATTCGATCGACTTGTCGGGACGACGCACCGCCGGCAGGGGATCATGAGTCGGTGATCGCGCAGACACTGTATGGACAGGTGCAGGGAATCGTCGACGACGGTGTGACCGTGTGGAAGGGAATTCCCTACGCGGCGCCCCCGGTGGGCGATCTGCGGCTGCGGGCACCGCGGCCGCCGACGGCATGGTCGGGCGTGCGCGACGCGACCGAGTTCGGGCACATCGCGCCGCAGACCGAGCACGGCCCCCTGCCCATCGACCCGGGCCTGACCGTCGGCGAGGACTGCCTGACGCTCAACGTGTGGAGCCCGGCCGGCGCCCGAGGCTTGCCGGTGATGGTGTGGATTCACGGCGGCGCGTACTACCTGGGCAACTCCGCGCAACGGGTGTACGACGGCAGGACGCTGGTCACCGACGGTCAGGTGGTGCTGGTGACGGTGGGCTACCGTCTCGGTGCGCTGGGGTTTCTGGATTTCTCGGCGTTCGGGGATTTCGATTCCAACGTCGGTCTGCGTGATCAGATCGCGGCTCTGGAATGGGTGCGGGACAACATTGCGGGCTTCGGCGGTGATCCGTCGCAGGTGACGCTGTTCGGGGAGTCGGCGGGCGGTGGGTCGGTCACCACCCTGATGGTCTCGCCTGCGGCTGCCGGACTGTTCCACCGGGTCATCGCGGAGAGCTCTCCGGCGACATCGGTGTACGGGGCGCAGAGGGCGTCGTCCATTGCGGAGCGTTTCCTGGAACTCGCGGGGGTGGAGGCGTCGGGACTGCGGGGGCTCGACATCGGGGACATCGTGCGAGCGACGGGTGAGTTGGTGCAGGAGATCCCGGCGAAAGTGCCGGGAACCTTGGCGCTGGCTCCCGTCGTCGACAGGGATCTGGTCCCGCACTACCCGGTCGCGGCCTTCCAGAAGGGGTACCAGCACGCGGTCCCTCTGTTGATCGGGACCAACCACGACGAATCGTCGATGTTCAAGCTGATGAAGTCGCCGTTGATGCCGATCACCCCGGACAAGGTGCACGAGATGTTCCAGGCGATCGCCGAGGATCATCCCGAGATGAGGTCCGACGAGGAAGTGGAGGTCACGTCGGCCTATCCGGGGTATCCGACGAAGCGGTCGGCGCTCGAAATTTCGCGCGATGCAGCGTTTCGAATGCCGACGCTGTGGATCGCGGAGGCGCACAGTCGTCGGGCACGCACTTTTCTGTATCGCTTCGACCAGGCGACTCCGTTCCTGAAGATCACCAGGCTGGGCGCGATGCACGGTACCGAGGTGCCCTATGTGTTCGGCAACTTCGGCGTCGTTCCCAAGGATCCGACGTTCAAGCTGGGTGGTCGCAGAACTGCAGAAGCGGTCGGTGAGCGTCTCCGGCGCCGCTGGGTCGATTTCGCGTACGGACGTGATCCGTGGGCTCCGTACGACGAGGCGACTCGGACGACTCTGTTGATCGACAAGCACGACACGGAGGTCGACGACCCGGACCGCGAACTCCGTCGGGCATGGGGTGAGGAGATTCTCGGGTTCACCTAGATTTACTCACATAGGCGAGGGAGGTTAGGCTGGCCTTTGTTGTGCGCCACTATGTTTGAGAATTCTACGATCCTGGGTAATTGCGACCGCATGACCAGAGTGACGCTGCGCGTGAACGGCACCGACCACGATTTCGACTGCGATGTGCGGACGACTCTGCTCGACGCACTTCGAGAACATCTCGATCTGATCGGCGCCAAGAAGGGATGCGATCACGGACAGTGCGGTGCGTGCACCGTGCTCGTCGACGGCCGCCGCATCAACAGCTGCCTCGCCCTCGCAGTCGGCTACCAGGGCCGCGAGGTGGTGACCGTGGAGGGCCTCGCCGACGGTGACACGCTCCATCCTGTGCAACAGGCCTTCGTCGACAACGACGCGTTTCAGTGCGGATACTGTACGTCCGGGCAGATCTGCTCGGCCGTTGCCGTCATCGAGGAGGCGAAGCAAGGCTGGCCGAGCGCGGTCACCGAGGACGATCACCCACGCCTGACCCGCGAGGAAGTCCGCGAACGGATGTCCGGCAACCTGTGCCGCTGCGGTGCCTACGCCAACATCGTGCCCGCAGTGATGGAGGCAAGCGAATGAAGACGTTCACCTACGACGTCGCCACCGACGTCGCCGACGCTGTGAATCGGCTTGCGTCGGATCCGGATTCCGCGCTTCTGGGCGGTGGGACCAACCTGGTCGATCTGATGAAGCTCGGTGCGGCGCAACCGTCGTCGCTCATCGACGTGACGAGGTTGCCGCTCGGTGAGATCGACATTCTGGACGACGGGTCGCTTCGGGTCGGCGCAGCGGTGAGCAACAGTGATCTGGCTGTGCATCCGGTGGTTCGCTCGCGCTATCCCGTGTTGTCGCGTGCGGTGTTGTCCGGTGCGTCGGGTCAGCTCCGCAACATGGCCACCGTCGGGGGCAATCTGTTCCAGCGCACGAGGTGTGTCTACTTCATGGACACCTCCAAGCCGTGCAACAAACGTGATCCTGGTTCCGGCTGTCCGGCCATCGCGGGTGATCATCGCAACCTCGCCATCCTCGGGGCGTCGGATCATTGTGTGGCGACGCATCCGTCGGACATGGCAGTGGCGTTGACCGCGTTGGATGCGGTGGTGAACATTCAGGGCCCGCACGGGGCCCATCGTGTGCCGATCGGGGAGCTGTACCGGCTACCCGGACACGATCCCGATCTGGACACCACCATCGGCCACGACGAGATCGTCACCTCCATCGACATTCCTGCGCTGCCCGACGGCGCGGTGTCGCTGTACCGGAAGGTGCGCGACCGTGCGTCCTACGCATTCGCGCTCGCGTCGGTGGCTGCGGTCCTTCGGGTGGAGGGCGGTCAGGTCACCGAGGCGCGCGTGGCGCTCGGCGGAGTCGCGCACAAGCCGTGGCGTGCGATCACCGCGGAGGGTGAACTGCTGGGCAGGTCGGCGAAGCACGAGGCGTTTCGTGAAGCGATCGACTTGGAATTGAAGGCCGCGGTGCCGTTGCGGGACAACGGGTTCAAAGTTCCCCTGGTGCGCAATCTGGTGACCGAGGCCCTGACCGATCTGGCAGCCAGGAGTGTGCAGGAATGAGTACCGCATCGATAGGGCAGTCGATCCCCCGGACGGAGAGCGTCGCGAAGGTGACCGGCCGGGCGCGATACGCTGTCGAGCAGCATGCGGAGACGGCGCCGGCCTACTGCTGGTATGTCCCGGCGGAGATTCCTACAGGTCGCGTCTCCCAGGTGACCGCGCCGGCCGACGTCACGCTGCTGTGGCACGAGAACGCCGAGAAATTGGGTGAGATCGAGGACACCGAACTTGCTGTGCTGCAATCCGATCGAGTCGCCTACCGTGGTCAGATCGTCGCCGCAGTGGTGGCCGACTCCCTGGAGGCCGCACGCGAGGGCGCCGCGCAGGTTCGGGTGACGTACGCGGACGAGGCGCGGCCGGACAACGAACTGACGACGGATCACGCGTCGCTGTATGCGCCGGAGACCGTCAACGCAGGGTTTCCGACCGACGTGACCGTCGGCGATCCTGACTCGGCGTTGGCGTCCGCGGCCCACGTCGTCGACCGCTGGTACACGACGGCTCCCATGCACAACAGTCCGATGGAACCGCACGCGACGACAGCGCTGTGGTCGGATGGTGTCCTGACGGTGTGGGATTCGACGCAGGCGCCTTCCGGAGTCCAGGGTGATCTCGCGACGGTGTTCGGTCTGGATCCGTCGAATGTTCGGGTCGTCGCCGAGAATGTCGGTGGCGGGTTCGGCGCCAAGGGCAGTACCCGGCCGAACGCGGTGCTGGCGGCCATGGCGTCGCGTGCCGTCGGCCGCACTGTCAAGCTGGCGTTGCCGAGGCAGGCGTTGTTCGATCTCGTCGGATACCGCACGCCGACGATCAACCACGTCCAGTTGGGTGCATCCGCCGACGGCACCCTCGCGGCGTTGGCACACGACACGTTTCAGCAGACGTCGCAGATCTTCGAATTCTGCGAGCAGACCGCGGAGTCGTCGCGCCACATCTACGCCTCGCCCCACCGTCGCACCACGCATCGACTGGCAGTGCTGGATGTCCCGACGCCGCGCTGGATGCGGGCACCTGGCGAGGCTCCCGGGATGTTCGCGGTGGAGACGGCGATCGACGAGTTGTCCTACGAGGTCGGAATCGATCCGATCGAGTTGCGAATACTGAACGAACCGGACGTGGACCCGGCGAGTGGCAACGCGTTTTCCTCGCGCAGCGTCGTCGAGTGTCTGCGTGAGGGAGCCGAGAGGTTCGGGTGGGCGGAGCGCGATCCACGTCCGGGGCATCGCAGGGAAGGGCGCAAGCTCATCGGTACCGGTGTCGCCACGGCGAGTTACCCGGTGCTGATCAGCCCGTCGACGGCGTCGGCGACGCGGGCCGAGGACGGCTCCGTCACGGTGTCCGTGGCGGCGTCGGACATCGGTACCGGCGCTCGAACCGTGTTGCGGCAGATCGCCGCCGATGCCCTCGGTGTGTCCGCGGATCTCGTGGTCCTGAAGCTGGGTGACAGTGCGCTGCCGAAGGCCCCAGGTGCAGGCGGTTCCTCGGGCACGTCGTCCTGGGGGTGGGCGGTGACGAAGGCGTGCACGGAACTCGCCTCGAAGACCGGCCCGGCCGAGGTCACCGTCGACACCTCCGACGACCTGGACGCGCAGAAGGACTTCGCACGCATGGCGTTCGGTGCGCAGTTCGCCGAGGTCGAGGTGGACGTCGACACCGGTGAGGTGCGGGTCCGGCGAATGCTCGGTGTCTTCGGGATCGGGCGTGTGATGAATCCGCGCCTCGCTCGGTCGCAACTGATCGGCGGCATGACCTTCGGGATCGGCATGGCGTTGATGGAAGCGGGAAACACCGATCCGGAGTTCGGCGGATTCTCCAACCACGACTTCGCCGAGTATCACGTTCCGGTGTGCGCGGACATTCCCGTCGACATCGAGGCGACCTGGGTCGAGGAGCGCGACGACGAACTGAGCCCCATGGGAGGCAAGGGAATCGGCGAAATCGGTACGGTCGGTTCCCCCGCAGCGATCGGTAACGCCGTCTTCCATGCCACCGGCGTGCGGGTCCGGGACCTTCCCATCACTCTGGACAAGGTCCTTCCGCACCTCTAGTCACGTGCGCGGAAATGTAGGCCAATGCCTACATTTCCGCTCACAGGAGCAGACGGCTGAGGAACTGCCTCGTTCGGGCCTCGGCGGGGTTCTTCAGTACGTCGGCGGGAGTTCCGCGTTCGACCACGACGCCGCCTTCGATGAACAGCACCTCGTCGGCGACCTGCTCGGCGAACCGGATCTCGTGGGTCACTATGACCATCGTCCAGCCCTCGGACGCGAGTTGTTTGATGACGGCGAGGACTTCGCCGACGAGTTCGGGATCGAGTGCCGACGTCGGTTCGTCGAACAGCATCAGTTTCGGTTTCAGCGCCAATGCCCGTGCGATGCCGACGCGTTGCTGTTGGCCGCCGGAGAGCTGGAACGGGTACTGATCGGCCTTGGCGTCGAGGCCGACCTGGTCGAGCAGGCGGTGTGCGTCGGCTTCGGCGTCCGCGCGGGGGCGCTTCTGCACGATGACCGGGCCTTCGGTGATGTTCTGCAACACGGTCTTGTGCGGGAACAGGTTGTGCTGCTGAAACACCATTCCGCTCTGGGCGCGATATGCGCGCAGAGCTGCGGCGGAGGGGTTCGCGCCGAAGTCCACGGTCACGTCGCCGATGCGGACGATGCCTGCATCGGCGGGATCGAGAGCGTTCAGAGATCGCAGAACCGTGGTCTTGCCCGATCCCGACGGGCCGATGATGACGGTGACCGTGCCCGACGGCACCGTGAAGGAGACGTCGCTGAGGACGTCGATCGGGCCGAACGACTTTCGCAGAGACTTGACTTCGAGAAGATCTGTCATTTGGCCACGTACCTGTCGAGTCGGACTTCGAGTTTGCCTTGGAAGAACGAGAGAATCATGCAGATCACCCAGTAGTAGAGGGCGGCGACGCTGTAGAGCGCGAAGAAGTCGAAGGTGGGTGCGGCGGCGAGCTGGGCGACGCGCAGAAGTTCGGTCACGAGGATCGTCGACGCCAGCGAAGTGTCCTTCACCAGCGAGATCAGTGTGTTCGACAGCGGAGGGACCGCGGTACGCAGGGCTTGGGGAAGGACGATGCGCTGCAGCGTGGTCCGGTAGCCCATACCGATGGTCTGCGACGCTTCCCACTGGCCCTTGGGCACGCTGAGGATGGCGGCTCGGATGACTTCCGCGGCGTATCCGCCGACGTTGAGGGAGAAGGCGATCACCGCGGCAGGGAACGGATCGATCACGACGCCGAACTGAGGCAGCGCGTAGAAGACGATGAACAGCTGCAGCAGCAGGGGAGTGCCGCGAATGATCGAGACGTAGAACCGGGCGGCCGACGAGAGCGCTGTGGTGGACGAGATCCGCGCCAGCGCGACGCCGAGGGCGATGACGAGTCCGACGACGAAACTGATGGCGGTGAGCGGAATCGTCATGGTGACGGTGGCCTTCAGCATCGGCCAGAGGTTGTCGAGGATCAGGTCGAACTTCGACTGTTGTTCGCTCGCAGCGCCGTCGGACGTCGGAGCCTGGGTGTCCGCGGTGGGTGCAGCGACGGCCGAGCCGAAGTACTTCTCGGAGATCCGGGCGAGTGTGCCGTCGGCCTGAAGGGTGTCGATCGCGGCGTCGATGTCGTCCATCAGTCCGCTGTCCTTGCGGGCGGCGAACGCCTGATAGCTGGTGTCTCCGGTTTGTGCGGCGACCTTCACGCCGGTGTCGCCGGTTTCCTTCAGATATTCGGCGACGGCGAGGCTGTCGTTCACGGTGGCGTCGACTCGGCCGTCCTTCACCAGGGTGACCGCTTGGACGAACCCTTCGACGGCCTCCACGTCGGCACCGGCATCGGCGGCCACCTCGGCCCAGTTGCTCGTCGACGACTGCGCGGTGGTCTTGCCGGCGAGGTCGGCGACGGAGGTGATGGAAGTGTTGTTCGCCGCGGTGAGGATCTCGCCTTCGGAGACGGTGTACGGCTTGGACAGGTCGTACGCGCTCTGCCGTTCGGGGTTGATGGTGACCTGGTTGGCGATCAGGTCGAAGCGCTGCGATTCGAGGCCGGCGAAGATCGAATCGAACGGTGTCTGCACGAATTCGACGCCGACCCCGAGTTCGCCGGCGACGGCTTTGACGACGTCGATGTCGTACCCGGTCAGTTGGCCGTCGGAACCTTGGAAGCTGAACGGACTGTAGGTCCCTTCGGTGCCGACGACGATCACGCCGTCGTCGCGGATCTTGTCCAGTACCGAACCGGACGATCCGCAGCCGGCCACGGCGAGCAGAGCGACGATCGCGGCCAGTAGAGCGAGCGCTTTTCGGTGCACTGGAAAAACCTACCCGTCGATTTCCAATTCCGCCGAGACAACCACGGCATTGTTCATCGGTAGCGCGGCCACGCCGATCGCGCTGCGGGCATGTGCCCCGATCTCCGGGCCGAACACCTGAAG
Source organism: Rhodococcus sp. RS1C4 (assembly GCF_002258225.1). Lineage (NCBI taxonomy): Bacteria > Bacillati > Actinomycetota > Actinomycetes > Mycobacteriales > Nocardiaceae > Rhodococcus > Rhodococcus sp. RS1C4. Next base: position 237,300 of record NZ_NOXZ01000031.1, read on the forward strand.
GACGACGTCGGAGAAACCGTTGATCACGGTGGTGGTCTGTGTGAAGCCGTGGTCCGCGTTCACCATCCCGGAGACGGTCAGCCAGGCCGAGACGCGGTCGAGGTCGCCGACAGCGCGACGGACGCTGGCCAGCACCGCGAGAGCCGCGTCTCGCGCCGCGTCGGTGGCCGCGTCGAGGGAGATGTCCGACGGCACCGCACCGAACGGGCCTGCGAGGGAGCCGTCGGGACGCTGCGGTGAGTGACCGGATACGTACACGCGGTTGCCGCGGACCCGGGCCCAGTCGAAGCAGAATTCGAATCCGGGAGGTGCCTGCGCCTCGGCGGGGAGGACGAAGCCGAGTTCTTCGATGCGTTTCTCGATGTGCATGTCACCACAGCCTCGTCGTCGGGACACCGTTGATCGTCTCGACGGTCCATCCGGATCCGTCGTGCAGGAGCGTCGAGACGCCCGCGTTGAGGATCCGTGGGGACGTGACGCCCCGGATGGCGTCGAGAATGCCGCGGATGACTCCGCCGTGCGCGACGGCGATGACCGAGGACTCGGGATTCGCGGCCGCGATCTCGTCGACCGCGCGCACTCCGCGGACGATCATGTCGCGTCGTGGCTCGAGGCCGGGATACATCCCGTGCGGCCAGTGGGAGTACGCGTCGTAGTCGGTGAACCCCTCCGCGGCGCCGAAGTGACGTTCGGCGAGATCGGGGTAGGTGGCGGTGCGGGAGATACCGAGGTGCGAGCCGATGATGTCGGCCGTCTCGGCCGCACGCGAGAGCGGTGAGGAGACCAGCAGGTCCCACGAGTGATCGGACAGTTCGTACACGGCTTCGCGGGCCTGTGCGCGTCCGGTGTCGTTGAGTGGGATGTCGGAACTGCCCTGGAGACGGCCGTGAAGATTCCAGTCGGTTTCTCCGTGCCGGACCAGTGCCAGAAAAGTCATAGTGAAGAGAAGATTATCGCAGTTACCGCAGAGTACGGTCGAAGAGGACATACGTGGTCGATATCGGAGGCACCCTTATGAATCTTGCCCTGACAGAGGAGGAAGCCGCATTTCGCGACGAGATGCGGACGTTCTTCACCACCGAGATTCCCGCGGAGATCCGCGAGAAGAACCGGGTGGGCATCGAGCTGAGCCGTGAGGACATGGTGACGACGATGCGAATTCTCAACGCCAACGGCCTCGCGGTCCCGCACTGGCCCAGCGAGTTCGGTGGCAGGGATTGGACGGCAGTACAGCATCACATCTGGCTCGACGAGATGCAGCTGGCATCGGTTCCCGAGCCGCTCGCGTTCAACGCGTCGATGGTCGGGCCGGTCATCGCGACGTTCGGTTCGCGGGAACAGAAGGAGAAGTTCCTCCCGAAGACCGCGAATCTGGACATCTGGTGGTGTCAGGGATTCTCGGAGCCGGAGGCAGGTTCGGACCTCGCGTCGCTGCGGACGACGGCACTGCGTGACGGAGACGACTACATCGTCAACGGGCAGAAGACGTGGACGACGCTGGGGCAGTATGCGGATTGGATTTTCGCGCTCGTGCGGACGAATCCTGATGCGCCGAAGAAGCAGGCAGGTATTTCATTCCTGTTGATCGATCTGCAGACGCCGGGCATCACGGTGCGCCCGATCAAGTTGATCGACGGCAGCGTCGAGGTCAACGAGGTGTTCTTCGAGAACGTGCGCGTTCCCGCGGAAAACCTTGTGGGCGAGGAGAACCAGGGCTGGAGTTACGCGAAGTTCCTGCTGGGGAACGAGCGGACGGGTGTCGCCCGCGTCGGCCACACCAAGGTTCGGCTCGAGCGCGCGAAGGAGTACGCGGCGGCGACGAAGGTCGGCGAGGGTACGTTGCTCGAGGACCCGCTGTTCGCGGCGCGGTTCGCGGAGCTGGAAAACGAGGTTCTGGCACTGGAACTGACTCAGCTGCGATTGGTGTCGAGTTCCGCCGACGGCAAGCCCAACCCGGCGTCGTCGATTTTGAAGCTCCGCGGTTCGGAATTGCAGCAGTCCGCGACGGAGGTGTTGATGGACATCGCCGGTCCGGATTCGTTGCCCTACGAGGCCGGTGACGACATCGAGAGTCCCGGCTGGGCTCAACGTTCGGTTCCGACGTATCTGAACTATCGCAAGGTCTCCATCTACGGTGGCTCCAACGAAGTTCAGCGGCAGATCATCGCGTCGACGATTCTCGGACTGTGAGGGTAGGGCAATGGATTTCGAACTGAACGAAGAGCAGAAACTTCTCCGCGACACCACGCGTGAGGTGCTCACCCGCGCGTACGACACCGAGAAGCGCAACAAGATCGTGGCCGCTGATCCGGGGTGGTCGACGGACGTGTGGAAGCAATTGGCCGAGGTGGGTTTGCTCGGGCTGAGCTTCAGCGAGGACGACGGCGGCATGGATGCCGGTCCGGTCGAGATCATGGCCGTCATGACCGAGGTGGGTCGACGGCTCGCCCCGGAGCCGATTCTCGACGCCGTCCTCCTTCCCGGTGGGCTGATCTCCGCGGTCGGTTCTGCCGATCAGCGCAAGCGTGTGCTGCCGGGGGTTTCGGAGGGATCGACGTTGCTTGCGTTCGCGCACAACGAAACCGGCAGCCGGTGGCCCGACGTCGAGGTGAAGGTCGCTGCGACGGAGGACGGTGGATCCTGGTCCTTGAGTGGTGTCAAGAATCCGGTTCCGCACGGCGGTTCGGCGAACGTGATCGTGGTCAGTGCGGCGCTTCCGGGCGGCGGAACGGGACTGTTTCTGGTCGACGGTGACGCAACGGGTCTCGAGCGAAAGAGCTACGTGACGCACGACGGCGGCCGGGCGGCGCAGCTGTCCTTCACCGACGTCGCGGCCGAGCCGTTGGGTGACGGATCGGACGCGAGTGCTGCGATCGTTGCTGCCGAGGTCAAGGCGCAGGCTGCCCTGGCGGCCGAGGCTGTCGGCGCGATGGAGGAAGCGCTGCGTCTGACGACCGATTATCTGAAGCAGCGCAAGCAGTTCGGCGTTCCGCTCGCCAAGTTCCAGGCGCTCACGTTCCGCGCCGCGGACATGTACGTGCTGCTCGAACTGGCGCGCAGCATGTCGCTGTACGCGACGATGAACCTGGCCGACGACGTGGTCGATCAGATGGTGGCGTCGCGCACGAAGCTGCAGATCTCGCGGTCGTCGCGCAAGATCGGGCAGGAAGCGATCCAGTTGCACGGTGGTATCGGCGTGACCGCCGAGTACCCGGTGGGTCATTACGTGTCGCGGTTGACGGCGATCGAGCACACCTTCGGTGGTGCGGACGAGCACCTGCGCATTCTGTCTCGCTGATCCCACGTGCGCGGAAATGTAGGCCCTGGCCTACATTTCCGCGCACAGCGGAGTCAGGACGCGTCGACGATCAGGTCGACGACTGCACCCGGGTTGGACACGAGGATCGCGTGCGAGCCCGGGACCTCGGTGATCTCTGCGCCTGCGCGTTCGGCCATGAACTTCTCCGAGGCCGGCGGAATGATCTGGTCCTGCTGGGGGATCAGTGCGTAGCTCTTGGTGTCCGCCCAGGACGGCGGTTCGCTCGGCTCGATCAGGGCGGTGGCCGCGATCGACTTCTGGCTCGCGATCATCTTCGCCGCCTGCTCGTCGCTGACGTCGGGAGCGAAGTACTGCTTGAACAGACTCGGCGAGATGTAGCCGTCCACGTTCTTGCCGAGGATGTTGGTCGAGTCGTCGACGATGCCGAGGCCGAGCACCGGCGGCAGCAGCGATGTCAGACCGAAACGGAACGGGTCGAGTGCCAGCGCGGCGGGTTCGCCCGCGGCGGGTGCGAAGGCCGCGACGTACACCAAGGATTCCACGTTCGACGCGTGCACGTTGGTGATGACCGAGCCGCCGTAGGAATGCCCGACGAGCACTACGGGCCCGTCGATGCCCTGGACGACCTTCTCGACGGCTGCGGAGTCGTAGCCGGGCCCACGGAGCGGGTTGTCCGGAACGACGACGTCGTATCCCCGAGCGCGTAGGTCTGCTGCGACGCCGTCCCAGCTGGAGGTGTCGGCGAAGGCGCCGTGGACGAGCACGACGGTGGGCAGGTCCTGCGCAGCTGCGGTTCCTGTGCCGAGCAGCAGGCTTGCTGCCAGTGCCGCGGTGGCAGCGGCGACTTTGGATCGAGTGAACGTCATGGGCGGGATCCTCTCGTAGGGAGTGGACCCAAATCTAGGCCACTGCGCCGGTGCCGGGACTCCCGGCAGATGTTCGTTCCATGTTGGTGTGACGTACCCGCGCTATTTTCCTCTGGAGTCTTGGCTAGGGTTGAGGAAGAGGACCACGCGATCAGCGTGCCCACCACGGCCGATCGGAAGCGAGTTACCGATGAAGGCTCGGACGGCGGAGTATCCACGCCCGAATCACTGCTTGTTGCACGTCAGCGATACCCATCTGGTTGCCGACGGAGATCTGTACGGCGCAGTGGACAGTACTGCCAGGTTGACCCGTCTTCTCGCCGACGTCGAGGCGTCCGGTGTTCGCCCCGACGCGTTCGTCTTCACGGGGGATCTGACCGATCGAGGGGAGCCGGGCGCGTACGACACCTTGCGCCGCCTCGTCGAACCCGTTGCCGACGCCTTGGGTGCGACGGTCGTCTGGGCGATGGGCAATCACGACGATCGGGCGACGTTTCGGTCGCGGCTGCTCGATCAGGAGCACGCGTCGGGGTCGGTCGATCGTGTCCACGACATCGACGGCCTCCGCGTGATCACCCTCGATTCGACGGTCCCCGGCGCACATCACGGTGAAGTGACGGCCGCGCAGTTGGATTGGCTCGCCGATGTTCTCGCCACCCCGGCCGAGTTCGGGACCATTCTCGCCATGCATCATCCTCCGGTTCCGACGGTGCTGGATCTGGCGGTGCTCGTCGAACTGGTCGATCAGCACAGGCTGGCCGACGTGGTCCGCGGCACCGATGTTCGGTCCATCATCGCCGGGCATCTGCATTATTCGACGACGGCGACGTTCGCCGGAATTCCGGTGTCGGTGGCGTCGGCGACGTGTTACACCCAGGACTTGAGTGTGGAGCCGGGCGCGATCCGTGGCCGGGACGGGGCCCAGGCGTTCAACCTGGTGCACGTCTACGACGACACCGTCGTGCATTCGGTGGTGCCGATAGGCTCGTACGACACCGTCGGCGAGTACGTCTCGGCCGACGAGGTCGCACGGCGGCTCGACCGCGCGGGCGTGACGATTGCCGACAGCACCCGCCACTCGAGAGTGGACGTCTAGTTCACTCGGCCCGAGCCGAACTTTCCCACGGCGCGACGATGGGGAAGTAGCGGTCGAGGAACTCGGTGACGCGATGGGTGCGCACTTCGAGATCGACCTCCGGAAAGCTGCCGTCGTTGAGACAGAAGAAGTCGACTGCGCGTTTGGGCAGCATCGATTCCATCCGGTGGAGACCGGCGTATGCCGTGGTGTCGATGTAGGTGACCTTCGCGTCGCGTTGCACCACCGCTCGGCCGCTCATCAGGGCGTAGTAGTGGTAGAGCGAGTTCGTCACCGAGATGTTGGTGCTCGCACGGAACACGCTGGCCGCGGTGGACGCGAACTCGTCGGGAAACTCGTTCTCCATCTCCTGCATGACGCTCTTGCGCAACGGGGTCGCTGCGTGTTCGAGGTGGCGGGTGGTCGTCATGCCGAATCGGTCCTGTAGGAGCCGACGGTTGACGCGGGCGGCGTTCTCGAATCCGCTCCGGTCGGCGTCGTTGTAGCCCAGTCCGATTCGGATGGGGGCTTCGATGAACATGCTGATGCCGCCGGGGGAGAAGAACATCTGCGGTCCGACGGGTCGACCGAAGAACATGTCGTCGTTGGAGTAGAGGAAGTGCTCGGACAGTCCGGGGATGTGGTGCAGCTGGCACTCGACGGCCTGTGAATTGTGGGTCGGCAGTACGGACGTGTCGACGAAGAAGGTCTCGCTCGGCACGAACGTGACGCGTGGATCGTCGGCGAGCCACGACGGCCGGTCGGAGTCGGTTGCGACGAAGATTCGCCTGATCCACGGTGCATACATGTGGATCGATCGGAGGGCGTACTTCAGCTCGTCGATCTGACGGAAGCGTGCGGCGGACGCGTCCCCCTCGCCGACGACGTAGTTCTGCATGCGCTTCGCGCGTTGAGCCTGGAATTCCGCCGACGAACCGTCGACCCAGGAGAACACGATGTCGATGTCGAAATTGATGTCGGACGCGTGGTCGGCGAACATGTTCTCGATGGTCGGCCACGTCTTGCCGAACCGGTCGACGGTGCCGCGTACCGCTTCCTCCGGTTTGATCGTTCGGCGGGTCAGAGAGTTCTCGACGGGCAGAACGATGTCCGACGCCGAGATGTCCCACAGTTCGATCTGTACCGCGGTGGACGCGCCGTAGTTCAAACCGCTCGTCGGTTCTGCGCGGGGTCGGAACAACCGGAAGATTCGTGCGTTGGGTGAGTCGTCGAGTCCTCCGTCGGCGACGAGCACTGCCTTGCCGCGTTTGACGTCGACGGTCTTGCAGTAGAACGGCTCGGCGGTGCATGCCGCCACCAGTGCGTCCCGAAGAGCAGCGCGACGCGAATCGTCGATGGCGACGACCGGACGTTCGTCGTTTCCTCGCACCAGGAGGTACGGGATCGCTGCGTCGTCGAGCACGGCCCGAACGAACAGAAGATCCTCGACCATCGCCTGGTGAGGCGTCGTCGAGGTGATCTTCAGTGCGAACCGACCGCCGAACGGAACGATGTCCGCGCGGCCGGTGAGGCGTGCAGTCGTATCGGCCGACGCGCCGAGGACGGGTTCGTCCGAGTCCTGCTCGGGAGGAACGAGGTAGATATCGTGCGGAGCGGACGTCGAGGTGATGGTGAACCTTCCGGAGGTGGCGTGCGAGCCGAGGACCCCCGGAGCAGTGTGCTCAGTGTATAGCCGACCGGGCCGGAAGGACGCGGACGGCGATCAGCAGGCCTGCGCAGACGCCGAGGACGTCGAACACCGCGTCGAGTGCCGACCCGCTGCGCCCCAGTGGAAGCAGAGCCTGGAGGACCTCCGACGCCGCCGCGAACGCCACCGTCCAGGCGAGGGTCACCCGCACGGTGATACCGGCGAATCGCGACGAGTACGCCAGCGCCGCGAACAGGAGGAAGTGAATGATCTTGTCGCTGTGCTGAAAACCACTGGGAACGCCGGACGCCGGTGTGAACAGGATGATCATTGCCGCCGACAGCGACACGGCCAACGGGGCGTAGTACTTCAGCGGCATGTACTTCAGCGGCATTCGGTCGAGTCTAGGTGCGTTCCGTCGGCTGGGAGCGACGCAGGAGGACCACCGTGTCGGTGCGCTCGGCGGGTGTGCCGTCCGGGTCGATTCCGGGACGGGCGCGGTCCTCGGCGACGACCGTCGTCCACTGGTCCTCGTCGAAGAGGGCAGTGATGGTGTCGACGTCGAACAGCATCTGCGCGTGCTGGTGGTGCGACGCGAGGTGGTCGTTGGGGCTGTGCCCGACGATCAGCAGGTGCCCGCCGGGGGCCACCGCGGTACCGAAACGCTGGAACGCGGGGCCGACCTGATGGGGAGGCAGTTGGAAGAAGTGCGCAGTGACGAGGTCGTACCGTTCCTCGGGCTCCCACGTCAGCAAATCGCGGTGCAGCCACGTGATGGTGCGGTCGCCTTGTGTCTCTCGGGCGCGCTCGATGGCAACCGCCGAGATGTCGGCGCCGGTCGTCGTCCACCCGTTGTCGGCCAGCCAGCGTGCGTCGCCGCCCTCGCCACTGCCGATGTCGAGCGCAGTTCCCGGGATGAGCTCGGAGGCCTCGGTGATCAGGACTGGGTTGGCGTTCCCGCTCCAGCGCTGCGCCTGCTCGGTGTAGAGATTGTCCCAGAAGGCCTGATCGAACACGGGCTCGTCATGTGTGTGCATGGGTCCAGGATGCAAGGCTTCTTACCGATTCGCAACACTGTTTGCTGTTTCGGCAAGACTTTGTCGATCGGCCTACGCTTCGTGCATGACAGACGGAGGACGCGAAGTCCTGACCTGGGAGACGTTCGGAACCGCATCTCGTGAGCTGACGCGGTCGATTGTGGACAGCGGGTTCGAGCCCGAAATCGTGATTGCGATCGCTCGCGGCGGTTTGATCCCTGCAGGCGCCATCGCGTACGCGATGGGAATCAAGGCTGCGGGCACGCTGAACGTGGAGTTCTACTCCGACGTCGAGGAGACGCTGCCGGATCCGGTGGTTCTGGAGCCGCTGCTCGACACCGACGCCATCGTCGGCAAGCGGTTGCTCGTGGTCGACGACGTCGCGGATTCCGGTCGCACACTCGCACTCGTCGTCGAGCTGCTGAAGAAACACACGGACGAGGTGAAGTCGGCGGTCATCTATACCAAGCCGCAGTCGATCATCGCACCGGATTTCTCCTGGCGCGAGACGGAGCTGTGGATCAATTTTCCGTGGAGTACTTTGCCCGTCATCACCCCCACGTGAGTGGAAATGTTTGCCCCAGCAAACATTTCCACTCACATCGGGCATGGACGCGCAACCTCAGGGCATACTCGGGTCATGGATTCCAGCGGATTGCTCTCGGAACTGGTGACACAGCGAACCGTCTCGGGTGACCCGGCGCCGCAACGCCTCTCGATGGAGGTGATCGTGTCGGTGATCCGGTCCGCGGGAGTCGCGACAACAGTCGAAGGCGACCCCGACGGACCGCATCCATGGATCCTGATCACCAACGAGGCCCCGCCGGGTACGCCGCGCTTGATGTTCGCGTGCCACGTCGACACGGTTCCTGCGGGCGATCCATGCAACTGGGAGTTCGACCCCTTCGCCGCATCGATCGAGAGCGGTCTGATGCTCGGCAGGGGGGCCTCGGACATGAAGGCGGGTCTTGTTGCAGCAACTGCCGCGGTGATCGATGCACTGCAGCGAGGCACCCCGATCGCGTTGTTGCTGACGAGCGACGAGGAGATCGGATCGCTGGGGGCGAGGGCGTCGCGGCATGCCGTTGCCGAGTGCACCGTCGGCGCCGTCGTAGTACCCGAGGCGACGGCGAATGTCGTTCACCTCGGCCATCGAGGGGCGCTCTGGCTCGACATCGGCACCAAAGGTATTGCGGCGCATGGGAGTACGCCGTCGAAGGGTGAGAGTGCGATCATGAAGTTGGTCGACGTTCTCTCGCGCGCGCGGACCGAGCTCCCGCTTGGATCCGATGCGTTCTTGGGGGAGGAGACCTTCAACGTCGGCACGATCGACGGCGGATCAGCGCCCAACATCGTCCCGGACGCCGCGCATGTGGTCGTCGACCATCGCACTGTGGGTAACGGCTCGGAACTTGTGTCGTGGTGGCGAAGTCAGCCGGAGGTCGACTCGGTCTCGGCGCGGATCGATCTCCCTGGAGTAGTGACGTCGCCCGACGCGCCGTGGGTTCGAGACATGTCCTCGACGATCGCGGGCACGCCGGTCACCTACTTCACGGACGCGTCGATTCTGGCCGAAGCCGCGCCGGGAGCCCCGATCGTCGTCTGGGGTCCCGGAACGCCGGCGTTGATGCACGCCGCGAACGAAAGCGCATCCCTCGCGGAAGTGGACGGAGCGATCGAGGCCTACACGTCCGCCGTCCGTGCCTGGCCCACGGTCGACTGACGAACGATCAGCTCCGGCTTCAACGCGATGTGGGCGGTGCCGGCGTTGTCGGAATTCATGGCTTGGTCCAACAACCGCGCGGCCTCGACCGCGATCCGTTCCTGAGGTTGACGAATTGTGGTGAGCGGCGGATTGCTCAGTGCCGAGAACGGAATGTCGTCGAATCCGGTGACAAGCACATCGCCGGGAACCGATAGGCCAAGGCTCTGGCACGACTGCAGCACACCGAGCGCGATGAGATCGTCGGCGCACACCACTGCGTCGGGCTTGACGTTCTCGTTCAACATCTTTCGAGACGATTCGCGTCCCCATTCGATCGAGTAGTCGCCCAGCAAGGTCCATTCGTCCCTGGTCTCGATCCCGACCCGCTTGGCATGCCGGAAAAATCCAGCCCGCCTGAGTTCGGTCGAAGAATTGGTCAACTCCGAGCTGATGAACGCAGCGCTACGAACCCCGTGTGAGGAAAGATGCTCCATCACCAGGGACTGTGCGGCGTCGTCGTCGACGCCGACCCAGTCGGTGTGCGTATCGAGGGCGAAGCGGTCGAGTTGTACTACGGGTAACGAACGGGCGCTGGTGCGCACTGCTCTGGCTGACCGTTCTCCGTGGCACGGGCTGATGATGATGCCGTCGACCTGCCGAGACACGAGACTGCGTAACCGTTTCGCCTCGACGTCGGGGTCGGAGCGCGAGTCGCACAGGAACAGCTGCAGACCTCGCTGCGAGAGAACGTGCTCGACGTTGACCACCAGCGACGTGAAGAACGGGTTCGCGATGCTGGGGACGACCATCCCGACGGTGTCGGTCCGGCTTCTTCGTAGCGAACTTGCGATGATGTTGCCCGAGTAGCCGAGATCGTCGGCCGCCTGGCGGATCGTCTTCGCCAACTCGTCCGAGACCGGTCGCGAGCCGGAGAGAGCGCGCGACACCGTCGCGGTCGACACTCCTGCGCGATCGGCTACATCGCGGATGGTCGCCTTGCGCATTCTTCTCCTACAACTCTTCGGTGAGCCCCGAGATTATCGAACCGACCGGGTGCTTGGTGTCGAAGTAACACAATAGAGGTAATCGTTTACATAAACGACTCGCGAATTCCTTGACACAACCCGGTGGACATCGCATACGGTGCATGTACGCAAGGCAATCGATTACATCCCGAGGTCTTCGGGTCGCCTGTTCTCTGGACTCTAGGAGTATTTCGTGACCGCTTCACCGCTGGGAGTGTTCCCGGCCAAGCCGTCGGCGCTGGCCGAGATGTTCGACGGCAATCCCTCGCTCATCGGAGCGATCCACCTGCCTGCGTTGCCGGGTAGCCCCCACTACACGGGACAGCCCGTTGCCGAGATTGCTGCATTCGCGGTCGAGGAAGCGCACGCCTACATCGACAACGGGTTCGACGGTGTCATTGTCGAGAACCATTGGGACATACCGTTCCTCAAGCCCGGCGAGCACGGCTACGAGACGGCTGCAAGCATGGGTGTGGTCACCGCAGCCGTCGTCGCCGATTTCGGCAAGCGGGTGGGAGTCAGCATCCTGTCCAATGCGGGTGAGTGCGGAGTCGCTGCCGCGTGGGCAGCGGGCGCCAGTTTCGTACGCGTCAATCAGTGGGCCAATGCGTACGTCGCGAACGAAGGATTCATCGAAGGCCAGGCCGCGAAGACCACGCGCTTCCGTCACCGGATCGGCGCCGACCCCATCCGCATCTTCGCCGACGTTCACGTCAAGCACGGTGCGCACGCGATCGTCGCTGACCGCACCATTGCCGAGCAGACGGAGGACGCCGAGTTCTTCGATGCCGACGTGTTGATCGCCACCGGATCTCGCACCGGAGACGCAGCGTCGGTGGACGAAGTGTCCGTCATCAAGAGCAACACCGTTCTTCCGGTCATCATCGGCTCGGGCATCACGGCCGGCAACGTTGCATCGCTGATGAAGGAATGCGACGGAGCGATCATCGCGTCGTCGGTGAAGGAGAACAGTCGTTGGTGGGGGCGCGTCGCGGCCGAGAAGGTGCGCGCAGTGTCGCGCGCAGCAGGTAAATGACGCAATGATCGTATTCTTCGGCTACGCCAACAACGATGTCACGGTCCATGTTCCGCACGTACCGGTTCTCGGCGAACGCGTACAAGCCACGTCCATCTCGATGATCGACGGCGGTATGAACGCCAATGCAGCCGTCTCCGCTGCGCGGATGGGGGCACAGGTGGCCTTCGCCGGTGCTGTGGGCCCGGACACTCGATCTGCCGAGTTCCTCGCGCATCTCGAACTCGACGGCGTCGACACCAGCTGGTCACCGCGTGATGCGTTTCTCTCCACTGCGGTCGTGCTCATCGCCGACGGCGGGGACCGTTCGATCATCAGCCAGGACGATCCCAACGACGGAACGCGCATCGGCGAACTGCTGGGCAGAATGGAGAATGCGGGCGGCGGGCGATTGTTCGTCGACGGTTACCGCGCAGCCATCCTGCCCGATCGGCTTCCCGAGAACGTGAGCCTGGCAATCGATCTCGATGGATGCGAGGACAGGGCCGCAGCTCTGCGAGCCTTTGCTCTCGCCGATCACGTCATCGTCGGACGACCCCTCTGGGAAGAAGTATTCGGCATCGAATCCGAACACTGGTCGACGCTGACCGCAGAGCACGGCACCACACTCGTCGTCACCGACGGCGAGCGCGGATGGACGCTCGTCACCGAAGACGGCGACACCACGCACGAGCCCGCAGTGACGGTGGAGGTCATCGACGCCGTCGGCGCAGGCGACTGCTTCTGCGGGACGTACATCGCCTTCGTCGACGCAGGGAGAACACCACTGGAGGCTGCTCGCCTTGCCGGTGCATCCGCTGCGATGGCGTGCGCGACCGCAGGCCCACGCGGATGCCCGAGTCTCACCGAACTGACCCGATTCACCGAATCGCTCACTACCCTCGATCTTCAGGAGATCTAAATGATGAAACGCGCTCTTCCCCTCGCCATCGGTGCCGTCGTCGCGCTGACCCTCGCGGGATGCGACTCGGCCGCGCCCAGCGATTCCGCCTCGGGCGGTGACGCGGCGGCATCCGCCATTCCTGGCCCGTCGCGGGTCGCCGAGACGTGCGAAGGCAAAACCGGGACGCTCAAGGTAGGCCTGGTCACGATCAACCTGCAGGCGCTGTTTTTCAACCAGATCAACAGCGCAGCACAGAAAGTCGCCGACGACGCGGGCGTCGATCTGCAGATCATCAGCGGCAACGACGACTCCGTCACACAGGCCAACGCGTTCGACAACCTGATTGCATCGAACGTCGACGCAATCATCGTGGCAGCCATCGACACCGACGGAATCAAACCGTCGATCTCCAAAGCAGCCGCCGCAGGCATTCCGGTGGTCGCCGTCGACGCAGTGGTCGACGACCCGGGCGTCTCGACGCAGGTCGGCACCGCGAACGAGCAGGGCGGCATTCAGATCGGTGAGACGTTGACCGAGCTGTCCGGTGGTACCGGCACGGTCGGCATCGTCGGCGCGCTCAACAGCACCATCCAGCTCGAGCGCCAGAAAGGCTTCACCGACACCGTGTCCGCGTCGGGAATGACGGTAGGCACGGTGGTCGACGGTCGAAACATCCAGGAAAACGCCCAGACCGCCGCGGAGAACCTGCTGACGGGTAACCCCGACATGGAGTACGTCTACGCAACCGGCGAACCGGCGCTGATCGGACTCGTCGCAGCAGTGAACAGCCAAAGCGCCCAGGACCGAGTCCAGGCCGTCGGATGGGACCTCTCGGATCAGGCTGTCAGCGCGCTGAACGCAGGCTGGCTGAAGGGCGTCGTGCAGCAGAACACGTTCGATTTCGGATACGAGTCGATGAACGCCGCGATCGACCTCGGTTGCGGTCGAACCGCACCCGCCGACATCCCGGTCCCGACTCAGATCGTCACCCCGGACAACGTCGACGACTACCTCTACTACCTGGAGAAGTAAGTGATGGGATCTCCGAATACCGACGCGGCTCCTCTCATCGAGCTCTCCGGAATCACCAAATCGTACGGTCCGGTCAAATCCCTTCGCGGAGTCGATCTTCGGCTCGGCGAGGGTGAAGTGCTCGGGGTCGTCGGAGACAACGGCGCCGGCAAGTCGACGCTCATGAAAATCCTTGCCGGCGCCGTCCAACACGATGGCGGCGACATGCGCGTCAACGGCGAGCCCGTGCGGTTCTCGACGCCACTCGATGCGCAACAGAAGAAGATCGGGATCGTCTACCAGGATTTGGCGCTGTGCGACACGCTGGATGTCGCGAGCAACCTCTTCCTCGGTCGCGAACCCAGGAAAGGGCCGTTCCTCGATCGGCACGGAATGCACGAGAAAGCGGCGCAGATTCTCGCGGACCTGCACGTCAAGGTGAAGTCGACCTACCAGGAAATCGGGCAACTCTCCGGCGGTCAACGCCAGACTGTCGCCATCGCACGAGCGGTGTCGTTCAAGCCGGACGTCCTGATTCTCGATGAACCGACCGCGGCCCTCGCCGTCGCCGAGGTCGAGTCCGTTCTGAAACTGATCACCGACGTCGCTGCCCAGGGAGTAGGCGTCATTCTCGTGACTCACCGACTGCAGGACCTGTTCCGGGTCTGCGACCGCATCACTGTCATGTACGAGGGCGAGAGCGTCGACGACGTACCGATCGAGGATCTGAACATCGAATCGCTCGTCGGACTGATCACCCGCACGCCCGTCCCGGCTCGTACAGCGGCCACACCTGGAGTTGCGTCATGATCACACTCGACAAGAATGCACAGCCGTCGGTACGGAAACTTGCGGCTCGCCCCACGTTCTGGCAGGCGACGAACAAGCCGACTGTGGCGATGTTGGCTGTGACGGTCGCTGTGGCGCTGGTGTTCTCGGTGACCACCTCGTCGTTCTTGACCTTCACCAACATCTCGAACCTTGCGACTCAGATCGCACCGGTTCTGATCATTGCGGTCGCGATGACATTCGTGATCACTACGGGGCAGATCGATCTGTCGGTCGGCGCAACGGTCGCGTTCGTGGCGGCGATGAGCGCCGAGTTGATCCAAGCGGGCGTCGACTCCTCCGTCGTGTTCGTCGCTGCCCCGTTGATGGGCGCGGCGTGGGGGCTCGTCAACGGGTGGCTCGCGGCCTACCAAGGTATTCCGCCGTTCATCGTCACCCTGGCGACGCTGTCGATCATCCGCGGTATCGCGCTCTACCGCACCGAGGGGTTCTCGGTACCGATCCCGCCGCAGACATCCTTTGCGAAATTGGGCACCGCGTCGTGGCTCGGGTTCTCGGCAAGTGCGTGGATCGCATTGGTCGTTGTGATCATCGGTGCGATAGCTCTGAACAGAACTCGATTCGGACGCTACGTCACCGGAATCGGTTCCAATGTCGAGTCGGTACGCCGATCCGGAGTCAACACCCGCCGCGTCCTGATGATGACCTTGGTGTTCACCGGCCTCGCGGCAGGAATCGCTGGTCTGCTGATCGCTGCCCGTCTCGGCTCGGGGTCGGCGAACTCCGCCAACGGTTTCGAGTTGACCGTCATCACCGCTGTCGTGCTCGGAGGTACCAACCTGTTCGGTGGCCGAGGCACGGTGATCGGCACGGTGATCGGTGCGGTGCTGACGGGCATCATCGCCAACGGACTCACGCTGCTCGGAGTCAGTCCGTTCCTGACGCCGATCATCACCGGAATCGTTCTGTTGGCTGCGATCTGGATCAACATGCGCGGCCACTCGCTTGCGCAACTGTGGAAGCACTTGCAGAGCGCGCCGGGCCGAACATGATCGTCTCCACCGTCACCGGTCCGATCGACTCGTCCGAGTTGGGGTTGGTCCTGCCGCACGAACACCTTCACAACGACGCATCGGTGGCCTACTCGGAATCCGAGGATCCGGTCGTCGCACGTGTTCTGGCGGGACCGGTCCGTGCCGCGGATGCATGGTTGTTGCACGACAACCCATATCACAGCCTCGACAACTGTGGTGTGGACGACGCCGCCGCCGTGCTCGACGAACTACGCGTCTTCGCCGAGCACGGGGGCACGACGGTCATCGATCTGACGCCCCCTGGAATCGGCCGTCGACCGGACATTCTCGCGGAGTTCTCGCATACGTCAGGAGTCCGTGTCGTCATGGGCTCCGGGTGGTACCTGGAGGCGACGCACCCACCCGAGGTCGAGAAGCTCGGCGTCGACATGCTCGCTGCAACGCTGATCGACGAGTTCGGTGCGGGTGGGGGCCCGAGACCGGGAGTCATCGGGGAGATCGGGGTGTCGCCGGCGTTCACACCCGCCGAAGCCAAGTCCCTCCGGGCCGCATGTGTGGCGCAACGAGAGGTGAATGTGCCTCTGTTCGTTCATCTGCCAGGCTGGAAGCGGTTCGGCCACAATGTGATAGACATCGTCGTCGACGAGATGGGCGTGGCGCCGCATTCCGTGGTGCTGTGTCATATGGATCCGTCGGGATCCGATCCCGATTATCAGTGTTCCCTGGCCGACCGTGGTGTCTTTCTCGAGTTCGACATGATCGGCATGCCGTTCGAATTCCCGGGTGAGGGGCAGTCGCCACACCCGGCGGAGACTGCCCTTGCCGTCGCCGGCCTCGTAGGTGGTGGCTACGGAGGCCAGCTGCTGCTCAGTCACGACTTGTTTCTGAAGTCGATGCTGCGCAAGCACGGCGGAAACGGATTGTCCTACGTACCTGTCTCTTTCGCCGCACGGCTCGTGCGCGGCGGAATGGACCCATTGCAGGTGTCCTCGCTCATGCGAGACAACCCGAGGTCGCTCTTCGAGCAGGCCGGAAAAGGATAGAGAAGCTACATGGGTAAGAAAGTTCTGATCGCAGGCGAAAGCTGGATGACCACGTCCACCCACGTCAAGGGCGTCGACGAGTTCACTGTCCATTCCTACGTCGAGGGCGTTGGTCCATTGAAGGATGCGTTGGTCTCCCGTGGGCACGACGTCGTGCACATGCCTGCACACCTTGTTCCGACTCGGTTCCCCGGCACGCGTGAGGCCCTGTCCGAGTACGACGTCGTCGTACTGTCGGACATCGGAGCGAACTCGATCCAGCTTGCGCCCGGGGTGTTCGACAGGTTTCAGGCTGGTGAAGACCGTCTTGTCGCACTTCGTGATTGGGTATTCGACGGTGGTGCCCTGATGATGATCGGTGGGTACCTCTCGTTCTCGGGATTCCAAGCACGCGGAGCTTTCCGTCAGACCGCTCTCGCGGACGCATTGCCGGTGACGATGTTGCCGGAGGACGATCGCGTCGAGACCCCCAGTGGGATGACCCCCGATGTTGTGGATTCGTCGCACCCGGCGCTCGGGGGTAGCGGACGTCAGTGGCCGGTGTTGCTGGGATACAACCGGGTGGTGGCGAAGGACGGTACCTCGGTGCCTGCGACCATCGACGGAGATCCGCTCGTCGTGGCGGGCGAGTACGGTTCCGGACGCTCCGTCGTCTTCACCTCGGATTGCTCGCCGCATTGGGCGCCTCCGGAGTTCTGCGAACAGTGGGCGGGATACACCGACCTGTTCGACGGCTTGATCACGTGGGTGGCAGGGGAATGAGTCGATCCGTCGATCTGGTCGATCGGCAGAGGGACAACCTCGCACAATCGAGGTGCGTCGAGTTCATCGTTCGATCGATCGACGGCAGCTTGTCGGATGCCGGCTTCCGCAAGTATCTGGTCATCGAGGAAGCATTCGTTTTGACAGCGGTCCAGATTTTAGGGTTGGTCGTCTCGGAGTCCGAATCGCTCGACGACGCCTTCGATCACGTTGTGTCGCTATCGAATCTCGTGGGTGAGCAGCGTCGGTACTTTGCCGACTTGCGCAGCGAGTTCCCGTACGACGGTGATGTCGGGGCACTGGTGATGCGTTCGTCCGCGCTGACGACGTATGCCCTGGGGCTGGCGCGCGAGCACGGTCGCACGGCGGCGCTGGTGGGGATGTTCGCCGCCGAGACCCTGTATCTCTCGTGGTGCCGTGAGGCGATGGCTGTCGACGTTACCCGTGAACCCGCACTTGCCCACTGGATCGCAATGCATACCGAACCGGCCTTCGTTGGTCAGGTGGAGGCCCTGGCGGTCGAGGTCGACGCCATTCCGGAGAACATCACGGACGACACTCTCGACACCTGGTTCTCGGGCATGTTGTCCGCCGAGGATTCGTTCCACCAGGCAGCAGGCGGCTGAGAGCGTCCCCCCTGGTGAGTGGAAATGTAGGCCCTGTCCTATATTTCCACTCACATAGGGTCAGAGGTCTATCAGCACCTTTCCGACGGTGCCGTTTTCCACGGCATCGTGGGCAGCTGCGGTGTCTGCCAGGGAGAAGCGGTGCAGAGGTAGGCCCGCGTCCTCACCCACCTCGAGGACGCCGGCTGCAGCAGCGGCTGTGACGTCTTCTTCGGCGGCTTTCAGCGCGTAGGCACCGACGGTGTAGAGCAGCACGAACTGGTAGCGGGCGTTGGTCACCATGTTCGGCCGAATGTCGAGGGTGAAGCTGTCGCCGCCGTTGTTGGCGTATATCGCGATCGATGCGCGGTTCGCGGCGACGGCGGCGTTCAACTCCGCGTTCTGCGCGGGCGCGACCTCGACGATCAGGTCCACTCCTTTCGGTGCGATCGCGCGGATTTCGGAGGCGGCGTCGCCGATCTTGTAGTTGACGACGTGGTGGGCTCCCGCGGCTGTCGCGAGGGCGGCCTTCTCGGGTCCGCTGACGGTGGTCACGACGGTTGCTCCTGCCCATCGGGCCAGCTGGATCGCCGCGTGCCCGACGGCTCCGGCGCCACCGGCCACGAGGACCGTCTTGCCGTCGAGGGCGGAGGGGTGCAGTCGTGTCGGTCCGTCCTCGGAGACCGTCAGGGCGCGGTGAGCGGTCATCGCGGGTACGCCGAGGGATGCGCCGACGTCGAAGGAGACGTTCTCGGGTAACCGGACGACGTGGTCGGCGGACACGACGGTGTACTCCTGGGCGGTGCCGGAGGGGCGTTGGTACTGGGAAAGATAGAGCCAGACGCGGTCGCCGTTGGCGAGGCCTTCCACTCCCGGTCCGGTGGCGTCGACGGTGCCTGCGCCATCCTGGTTGGGGGAGACCTCGTCGAAGGCGAGTTCGCCGGTCGCGCCGCTTCGGTTCTTCCAGTCGGTGGGGTTGACGCCGGAGACGGCGACCTTGACGCGCACTTCGCCTGGTCCTGGTTCAGGGATGTCGCGGTCCTCGAGGGTGAGTACGGATGAGTCGCCGGTCCGGGTGTACCTGATTGCCTTCATGCTCGGTGCAACGGGCGCACGGGTGATGGAAATTCCGGTGACAGAATTCATCGTGGGGTATGCATGAGATGTGCCGACGAAAGGATGCTCGTGAATCACGCCGAAGTACTGGTGGACGCTTTCGAACGTGTCAAGGGTGTCGTGCACGATACCCTCGACGACATCCCGGAGCAGGCCCTGACGTTCCGCGCCGACTCCGAGGCCAACACGGTTGCGTGGTTGATCTGGCATCTGACGCGTGTGCAGGACGATCACATCGCCGGGGTGGCGGGTTCCGAGCAGGTGTGGACCGCCGATGGCTGGAGTGACCGGTTCGCGCTGCCGTTCGACGACGATACGATCGGTTACGGGCAGTCGTCCGACGACGTCGCAGCGGTGGCGAGCAGTGCTGATCTGCTGCGCGATTACCACGACGCCGTCCACGCGAAAACTGTTGCTTACGTGCAGTCTCTGGGTGCCGAAGATCTGGATCGGGTGGTCGACGACAATTGGGATCCGCCGGTGACCCTCGGTGTTCGCCTCGTTTCGGTCGTCTCCGACGATCTTCAGCACGCAGGCCAGGCTGCCTACGTTCGGGGGCTCGCGGAAAGAGCGTGATCGACAGCAGGTTTCGGAAATCCGAGGGACAGGACGAATCCGACGGCGAGTAGTCCTGCGCAGGCGAGCAGGGCGAGGCTGTATCCGTGTACGAGGTCGGCGGGCTGGGAGCTGGTTGTCGCTCCGGCTGCGACCGACACCAGCACGGCGAGACCGATGGATCCACCGATCTGACGCGACGTGCTGAGCAGTCCGGACGCCATTCCGACCTCGTCGGGCGGTAGGTCGGCGGTCGCGATGTTGGACAGTGGCATGAAGCTGAGTCCGACGCCGACGCTCAACAGGATGGATGGACCGAGCAGTGTCGCAACGAAATTGCCCTCGACGTCCATCAGCGAGAACCAGAACAGTCCGGCGGATGCCAGGGCGGTGCCGACGGCCAGGAGCGGCTTGGCGCCGATGCGGCTGAGCAGTGCGGTGGAGACGACGATCGCGAACACGAGGCCGACGCAGAACGGTAGGAACGCGATGCCGGTGCGGGTAGGGGAGTAGCCGAGTCCGCGTTGTAGGTACAGAGATACGAAGTAGAAGCCACTGAACTGTGCTGCGCACAGGACGCACATGATGATGTTCGCCATGGCGATGCGTGGTCGACGCAGGGTGGCGAAGCGGACGAGGGGCTCGGTGGCGCGCGTCTCCGCGAGGACGAAAGCGACGAGAAGCAGGACGCTCGCGCCGAACCCGAGAAGCACGTACGCGTCCGTCCATCCGCGCGACTCGGTCTGAATCACGGTGTAGGCCAACAGCACTATGGCTCCGGTGGCCAGTACGGCACCTGGAACGTCCAGGCTGCCCACGCGCTCGTCGGTGTGGTGCGGCATCCCGATGTAGGCGGCGATGCCTGCGATGACGGCGAACGGCACTGCCGAGAACATCACGAGCCGCCAGTCGACGGCGTCGGTCAGCAGTCCGCTGAGAACCACGCCGATGGCGCCGCCTCCGGCGGATGCCATGGCGCCGATTCCGAAGGCCTTGGCGCGTTGCTTGCCGGTCGGGAACGCCGAACTCAACGCGGCCAGGCCTGCGGGGGCGATCAGTGCTGCGCCGAGGCCCTGTACGGCACGTGCGGCAACGAGCATCCAGGGCTGGGTGGCCAGCGCGCCGAGCACGCTCACCACTCCGAAGACGGTGAATCCGGCGAGTAGCACCGCGCGGGTGCCGACGACGTCGCACAGTCGCCCGCCGAGCAGCAGCAGCCCGCCGAATGCGAGGGCGTAGGCGTTGACGACCCAGGACAGGTCGGCGTCGCTGAATCCGAGCGAGGACTGGATGTCGGGAAGCGCGACGTTCATGACGGACATGTCGAAGGCGACAAGGAACTGGGCGAGGGCAGCCGAGGTCAGAATCAGACCCGGACTAAATATACGGTCTCTCATAATTAATTAGGATTACCTGATTCGGTTTCGGATGGCAACACCGTCGACTCGTGGTTCACTGAAACGGTGAGCACACGCACCCCGCGCCTCGGGCGTCCCCCGACGGTCTCTCGCGAGCAGATCGTCGCCGCGGCGAAGGCTCAGCTCGACGCCGGCGGTATCGACGGATTCAGCATGCGGTCCCTTGCAGCCGACGTCGGCGTCTCACCCATGGCGATCTATCGGCACGTCGGTGATCGTGAGCAGCTTCTGTCCCTCGTGCTCGACGAGGTGTCCGAGTCGTTCCCGTCGATAGATCTGCCGCAGGAACCGCGTCGGCGAATCGTGGTGCTCATCGGAGACGTGTTCGACGTGCTGGTCGCCGATCGCTGGATCGCCGACGTGTTGCGCACCGGCAACAGGGGCGGCGCGGGCGCATTGTGGCTGGTGGATCGAATGCTCGGTGCGGCTGGGGAACTCGGTCTCACCCCGGGGGAGTCGATGGTGATGTACCGAGGGTTGTGGAACTACACTCTCGGCGCCGTGTTGAACCTGGCGTCGGCGCAGCCTCGTGCTGCCGACGATCCGTCGCCGATGACGGTGCGCGTGCAGCAGATCGGGGCCGCCGAGCTCCCGCATCTCGTTGCTGCGTCCGGGATCGACCTGCAGTCGAGCGCCAAGGATCTCTACATGCAGGGCATCGAGTTTCTCCTCGACGGCTACTTGCGGGCGAAGTGAGTTCGCAGGTTCTGCAACGTCTTCCGGATGTTACGACGCTGGAACTCGGGGAAGGTCTTGCCGCTCGTGACAATCTTGTCGAACACGAATGCAACTGCGTCGGGCCATTTTCGACGATCGTCGGTCCAGGTTTCGGTGACTTTCGTTCCCTGAGGCGTGGGCTCGAAATCGTATCGCCACGTCGCGTTCGCGCCCTTCAGGCGAGGAGATTTCACGCCGATCGCGAAGACTCGAAACTCGAACGTCTTCCCGGGGTCGGCGACGGTCACCGTCGAGCGTGTCACCCACTGCGCCCGGCCCCGCTTGTTGCGGCCGTCGAATTGCATTCCCACGTAGGCGGAGTCGCGCGGGTCGAGCACGACGGCGCCGAGGTTCTCGGGACTCCACGATCCCATGTGTGTGGGGTCGCTGATCGCGTCGTACAGTTCCTCGGCGGTGGCGTCGACGACGATGCTGTCGGAGACGGTGAATTCGCGCGTCATGACGACGTTCCCTTTCGAAGGCCCGGATGGCTGCGGGCGAGGACGGGTACCAGCAGTGTTCGCGGCGTGACTGCCGCGAAGATCGATGCGACGCGGTTGATCAGTCCTGGGATCGCCACCATCTGCCCCTTGGCCATTCCGTCGACGGCGGTCTTCGCGACGGCATCCGCAGACACCCACATGACGGGCGGCAACGCTGCTTCGGCGTCTTCCTTGGCGAATCCGGCGGCTTCGCCGAAACCGGTGTCGACGGGGCCGGGGCACAACGCCGTCGCGGTGACACCGGTCCCTTTCAGTTCGCCGCTCAGGCTCTGGGTGTAGGAGAGCACGAAGGCTTTGCAGGCGCCGTATCCGGCCTGTCCGGGAAGCGGCTGGAACGCTGCGGTGGAGGCGACGTTGAGCACGGCCCCGCGTCGCCGAGCGGTCATTCCGGGGAGGAAACGACTGCACAGGTCGGCGACGGACGCGACGTCGACCTCGATCATGTTCAGCTCGGCGTCGGGATCCGAGGCGGCTACGGGGCCGAGGGTGGACAGGCCCGCGTTGTTGACGAGGATGTCCGGGACGAGCCCGAGGTGCTCGATCCGCTGCAGCAGGTCAGCCCGGTCGGACCTGACCGACAGATCGGCAGGAAGAACCTCCACGCGGACCCGAGCGCTCAGTTCGTCCGCCAGCTCCCGTAACTTCTCCGCCCGTCTCGCGACGAGGGTGACGCCGTGGCCCCGCGAGGCGAGTTCGCGTGCGATGGCTTCGCCGATGCCCGACGAGGCGCCGGTGACGACGGCAGTGCGGTCCGGAGCGGGACGGGGAAGGCTCATGTGCACCACCGTAGCGTCTGTGAACTTTCATTCGATTTGAAAACTTGAGATAGGTTAGCCTATGGTCAATTGATGATCATCGCCTCTCGCCGGCGCGCTGCGGCGCTGTCCGGACTCGTTGCTACAGCGTTGGTTCTCGCTGGGTGTGGGTCGACCGAACCCGCCGACTCGGACACCTCGGGCGATTTCGCCGCCGTCACGATCGATTCCGCGCTCGGCCAAGCCGTCATCACCGAGAAACCGGAACGCATCGTGACGCTCGGCATGGGATCGGCCGAGACGGCGATCGCACTGGGCACCGTTCCCGTCGGAGTCGAGGAATATCCGTGGGGAAGTGACGATTCCGGGTATCTGCCCTGGATCGACGAGGCGCTGGACGACGACCGGTTGCCGCAGCAGTTCACCGGCGGAACCGAGCTGAACATCGAGGCGATCCTCGCACTCGACCCGGATCTGATCCTGGCGCCGTGGTCGGGAATCACGCAGCAGCAGTTCGACGCACTCAACGGCTTCGCTCCCGTGGTCGCGTACGAGGAGCAGCCGTGGACCATCACCTGGGAAGACCAGATCTCCGTGATCGGCAAGGCCATGGGTGAGCAGGAGCGCGCGGCGGAGGAGATCGACAAGATCAAGAGCCGGTTCGCCGACGCCACCGCCTCGCATCCGGAGTACGAGGACGTCTCGTTCTCCTACATCTACAACACCGGCCCCGGCACGCTCGGTGTGTTCCTCGCGGAGGAGCAGCGGGTCGCGATGGTCCGTGCACTCGGACTCCAGGTCGATCCCGTGGTCTACACCCTCGACGAGACCGAGGGCACCGATTCCGCGGTCATCGGGCTCGAGAACGCCAACCTGTTGAACGATTCGGATCTGATCTACACGTTCTACTCGGACGCGCAGAACCGCAGCGACACCGAAGCGCAGCCGGCGTACAACCAGATCCCCGCGGTGAATCGCGGATCGGTCGTGGCGCCCACCGAGCAGCCGTTCGTCACGGGCTCCTCGATCATCAACCCCCTGACCGTTCCGTGGGCGCTCGAGCGATACGTCCCGATGATCGACGAGGCCATCGCGAAGCTGCCCGCTCGGGGTTGACCGAGCTAGGAATCCCGTTCTTCCTTGAACCGATTCCACTCGCTGCGCAGCATCCGGTTGTCGATGATCCACCCCATGTAGTCACGCATGTTGAGCACACGGAGATACGCCGGCCCGCTCGGGTCGGCGTATTTCAGTGCTTCGGTGGCCAGTGCGCGCTGATTCTCGAGGTAGGCATGTTCGGTTTCGAGGAATCCGCCCCAGACGTCCGCGTCCATGACGTAGTAGTGCGTCCGATCCTTCGGTCGCCGAACCTGTTTGACGAATCCGCGCGTGATGAGGCGTCGGATGTAGTTCGATACCGATCCGCGTGAGGTGTTCAGAGCCTCGGCGAGTTCGGCAGCACTCACACCCGGTGTCTCGTCGATCAGCAGATACCCCATGATCCTGCCCTCGATGCGCGACGCCCCGCCGGACTGCCAGTAGTCGGCGAAGCGCTCGACGAACCACTCGGGGAATCGACCGTCGTTCATCGATGATTCTCTCGTTCCAGCACGGAACGATTGTGTCAGAATACCTCTCGCTGTGCCTCCTGCTCGAGGACCTGGTCGAGGTCGGACAACCTGTTCATCGAGGACACCTGGCGTGCGGTTCGGTGGTTGTGAGACAACCGATCTCGATGGCGGTGCACGAACGCCCAGTACCCGGCCGTGAACGGGCACGCGTCGCGCCCGAGTCGCTTCTTGGGGTTGTACTCGCATCCACCGCAGTGATCGGTCATTCGGTTCAGATAGGCGCCGCCGGATGCGTACGGTTTCGTGGCGATGAGACCGCCGTCGGCATGCTGGCTCATGCCGATGACGTTGACGGGCATGACCCACGCGAACCCGTCGACGAAGGCGGTGGCGAACCACTCGGTGAGGGCGCGAGGGTCGTAGCCGCGCTGCAGTGCGAAGTTGCCCAGGATCATCAACCTCGGGATGTGATGCACCCAGCCGCGGTCGCGGAGTTCGGACAGTGTGTGCGCCAGGCAGGCGGCGATCGGCTCGTCACCGTCGAGGTCGGTGAACCACTTCGGCAGCGGGACGTGAGCATCGAGTTCGTTCCGATCGATGTACTCGGGTCCGAAGTGCCAGTACAGATGCCACACGTACTCACGCCATCCGAGTATCTGCCGGACGAACCCCTCGACCGACGCCAGCGACGCGTCGCCGTCGCGCCAGGCCTTCTCGGCGGCCTCCGCCACGTCGATCGGCTCGAGCAATCCCATGTTCAGCGGCACCGACAACAACGAATGCGCCATCGTCCAGTCCTGCGTCATCACGGCGTCCTCGTACTTGCCGAAGTCCTGAAGTCGGTAGGACACGAAGTGCTCCAAAGCCTTTCGTGCCTCGGCTGCAGTCACCGCGAACAGTCGGGGGCCGTCGTTGCCGACGGTGTCCAGCTCCATCGCGTCCAGATCTGCGCGTACCTGCTCGTCGATGTCGTCCTCGGTCGGCCACCACGGCGGGTCGACGCCGAGCGTCGCCTGCTTCTTCGGTGGTGGCTCACGGTTCTCCTCGTCGAGATTCCAGACACCCTGCACCGGTTCGTCACCGGACATCAGGATCTCGAAGCGTCGCCTCTGATCGCGATAGAAGGTTTCCATCCGGAACTGGTGACGATTACCTGCCCACTCCGCGAAATCCGCTCGACTCAGCGCGAACATCGGCGTCGGCAACACGTCCTCGACGAGACCTTCCTGGAACAACCCGTCGACGAAGGCCTCGGCTGCGTGCGATGTCGGCTCGAAGACCACGACGGGCTTGCCGAACTGTTCGAGCGCCTCCCGATAGGTCTCGGTTCTGAGATAGGTCGCGCGGTCTCCCAGCTCGTCGGCCAGGTGCCTCATCCCGGACAGCACCAGGTGGAGCTTCTGCCGGTGGAAAGGCCGTCGTCGGAGCACGCGTGCACTCTCGATCAGCAGAACCTCGCGGTCACGGAAGTCCGGCGTGGAATGGAAATGCGGACCGAGTTGATCGCCGAACAGCCAGAGCGGGGAGTTCATGCACGGCAGAATGCTCCCATCCATAGGCCTGCAAACCCGCTCGCTGTGTGCTGAACTGTGCGCGATACAGGGAGGTGGCCTGCACTGGCGACTGTCATCGCCACGATCGATACGAAGGGCGGCGTCGGGAAGTCCACGACGACTGCTGCCGTGGCCGAGCGCATCATCGCGACCGCCGGTGTGTATCCGTAGTCAGAATCTTGCTGATCGCAACCGGTGACGGAGGCAGCGGCGGCTCCTAGCCTTGGTCGACGTGACCGTCGATCTACCCCGGAATCCAGGATCAGCAGTACGTGAGAGCGCACATCCGCTCGACGACGCCGTGCGGGAAGCGCTGCTCGGCGAGCATGCGCGTTTCGCGCAGTGGCGAGGCCGAATCGGTCGCTATCACCCTGATGTCGCGGGACACCTCGGGCACCCACAGCAGCTGTCGACACAGGACTGGGACGACCTGGCCGGCATAGTCGGTCCCGGTGAGGAGACCTCGGTCCGAGGGTTCGGTCACGAGGTACCGGCAGGGTGGGAGGTCGTCGGCGGGTTCGATTCGGTGCAACTCGACGGGTCCGCGCTCGCCGTCGACCACGACCCCGACGCCGTCGTCCTCGGCGCCGACGACGTCCCGGACATCCTCGATCTCGTCGGCCGCACCAACCCCGGCCCGTACCGCATCCGGACCGTCGAGATGGGTCGGTACGTCGGAATTCGGGTCGACGGTCGTCTGGTCGCGATGGCGGGAGAGCGACTTCACCCGCCGGGATGGACCGAGATCAGTGCTGTCTGCACGGACCCGGCCTTTCGTGGTCGAGGTCTGGCCACGAGGTTGGTGCGCGACGTCGGTGCAGGCATCGTCGACCGCGGCGAGACCCCGTTCCTGCACGCTCTCGCGTCGAACGTGACGGCGATCAGCCTCTACGAGACGCTCGGTTTCAAGCTGCGCAAGCGTTCGTATGTCACTCGGGTACGCACACCGGCAACGGATCGGTGAATTTTCCGCCGCTGTGGCCAGCCCGACTTGACCGGGGCCCGAAGTTCGCATGAACTGGCTCGGTGATCGTGAACGAGGGCGTGTCCAGACGAGGGTTTCTTCGATCGTCGACGGTTGCGCTCGCAGCTGCGGGGGCAGCGTCGGCGTTGCCTGCCGTGGCGCACGCTCAGGGTGAGGATTTCGTACCGTTCCAGCACGGCGTCGCGTCGGGGGATCCGACGCCGGATGCGGTGATTCTCTGGACTCGTGTCACTCCGGAGCCCGGTGCAACCCCGGGCTCGGGCCTCGGCCCGGCCACGACCGTGCGGTGGCGCGTGGCCACCGACGCTCAGTTGACGAACCTCGTCCGCAGCGGCGCTGTGACGACCGACGCCGGGGTCGATCACACCGTCAAGGTGGACGTCGACGGGCTGACGGCGTCGACGACGTACTACTACAGCTTCGAGATCGCCGACGGTGACGCCGCGGGTGTGCAGTCGGTCGTGGGTACGACGTCGACGGCTCCGGCGAACGACGCGGACGTCGAGCGAATCAGGTTCGGTGTCGTGTCCTGCTCCAACTGGGAGTCCGGGTACTTCGGTGCCTACCGACATCTGTCGACGCGGACCGATCTGGACGCGATCATCCACCTGGGCGATTACATCTACGAGTACCGCACCGGAGAGTTCGCCGGAAAGAACGGCGTCATCCGCGTCCACGATCCGGTCCACGAGATCGTGAGTCTCGCGGACTACCGGACCAGGCACGGCCAGTACAAGAGCGACCCCGACCTGCAGGCCGCGCATCTGGGGGTGCCGTGGATCTGCACCTGGGACGACCACGAAAGCGCGAACGACGCCTACGACGGCGGAGCCCAGAACCACCAGCCGGAGACCGAAGGGCCTTGGAACGTCCGCAAGGCCAACTCCGTCCAGGCCTACTACGAGTGGATGCCGGTACGAGCGGCGGGAACACCGCAGAATCGGCACCTGTACCGCAGACTCCGCTTCGGCAATCTGCTCGAGTTGTCGATGCTCGACCTGCGGACCTACCGATCCAAACAGGTTTCGCCGACGGCGGGAGCCGAGGTCGATTCACCCAACCGCACCATCACCGGCGCAGACCAGATGCAGTGGCTCACCGACGGCCTGATCAGCTCACCGACCCGCTGGAAGATCGTCGGCAATCCCGTCATGATCACCCCGGTGCTGGTCCCGCCGCTCGAAAGCGAAGCTGCGCGGGCGTTGACCGGGCTGCTCGGCATCCCCGAAGGCGGAGTGCCCTACATGGCCGACCCCTGGGACGGCTACACCGCCGACCGCAAGAAGCTGCTCGCCGCCATCGCGGACAACGGCGTGAACAACACCGTCTTCATCACCGGCGACATCCACTCCGCCTGGGCATGCGACATCCCTCAGGACGCTGCCCGCTACTTCGAAACCGGTGGCGTCGCGACGGAGCTCGTCGTCACCTCCGTGTCCTCGGCCAACGTCGACGACCTCACCAAGACCCCGCCGCATACCCTGGGCCGAGTCGCGGAGGCCGCGCTGACCACCCTGAACCGACACATCCGATACGTCGAACTGGACAGCCACGGGTTCGGAGTCTTCGACGTCACCCCGTCGGGCGTCCAGATGGACCACTGGTTCCTCGACGCCAAGGAGGACCCGCTCACCGGAGTGTCCTGGGCAGCAGGCTTCACCGTCGGCGACGGCATCGCCCGCGTCGACCCCGCTCCACTCCCCGTCCGCTAGCCGACCCCTCTTTTTTCGGACCGAACGTACCGTTCGGTCACTCTGAGTGAGCGAATGTGCCGTTCGGTCACCACGGGCGGCATACTTGAACCATGGCTGTACCGAAGATTGTGCTGTTCTACGTGTTCACTCCGCTGCCGGATCCCGAGGCGATTCGGCTGTGGCAGCACACCTTGGCAGCGTCGAACAACCTCACCGGGCGCATTCTGATTTCGGAGCACGGCATCAATGCGACGGTCGGCGGTGATGTGGAGGACGTCAAGAAGTATGTCCGCGGCACCCGAAGCTATGCACCGTTCAAGGCAGCCGACATCAAGTGGTCGGAGGGGCTGGGGGACGATTTTCCGCGCCTGTCGGTGAAGGTTCGGCCGGAGATCGTCACGTTCGGGGCGCCGGAGGAGTTGAAGGTCGACGAGAACGGCGTGGTGGGCGGGGGAGTGCACCTCAGTCCGCAGCAGGTCAACGATCTGGTTGCCGAGCGCGGCGATGACGTTGTGTTCTTCGACGGCCGCAATGCGTTCGAAGCGCAGATCGGCAAGTTCAAGAACGCCGTCGTCCCGGATGTGGAGACGACGCGGGATTTCGTGGCGCAACTGGACTCGGGCGAGTTCGATCACCTGAAGTCCAGCCCGGTGGTCACGTACTGCACGGGCGGCGTCCGCTGCGAGGTGCTGTCGTCACTCATGCGTTCCCGCGGATTCGAGGAGGTCTACCAGATCGACGGTGGAATCGTCCGGTACGCAGAGACTTTCGGCGACGATGCATTGTGGGAAGGATCGTTGTACGTGTTCGACAAGCGGATGACGGTCGACTTCTCCGACCACACCGAGGTGATCGGGAGATGCACGGTGTGCAGCAACCCGACCTCGAGATATCAGGATTTCGACGGCGACGACGGGCGGGGCCTTCGCTTGGTATGCGTGGACTGTGCCTGAGCATTCACAGCCTCCTCTGCCGTATCGGGACGGTCTCGCGCCGTTGAGAATCCGCCTTCCGCACGACGACTCGTCCGTACTCGTTCTCGACTACCTGCAGCGTGAGCATCCCGGAGACGACTGGGTGACGATGTTGACCGGCGGCGAGGTGGTCGACGAGAAGGCTCGGCCTTGGACCGTCGAGAGTCGTTACGCACCAGGGAGGTTCGTCCACTTCCATCGCGTGCCGGCACCCGAGACTCCGGTGCCGTTCGAGCTCGACGTTCTGTACGACGCGGAGGGCATCGTCGTCGTCGACAAACCGCATTTCCTCGCGACGATTCCTCGCGGAATGCACGTCACCGAGACCGCGACCGTCAGACTGCGTCGCATCCTCGGTTGCGAGGACCTGACGCCCGCTCATCGTCTGGACAGAGCGACGGCAGGAGTGTTGATCTTCACCCGCTCGCGGGAGCTTCGGCGTCCGTACCAGGAACTGTTCTCCTCGCGGGCAGTGCTCAAGGAGTACGAGGCAGTCGCTGGATTCGATCCGTCTCTGGAATTCCCCCGGGTGGTGCGCAGCCGGATTCTGAAGGATCACGGTGTGATGGTCGCCCGCGAGGAACCGGGGGAGCCCAACAGCGAGACCCGCATCGAACTCGTCGAACGGTTCGGTGACACTGCTCGCTACCGGCTCTTCCCGCACACCGGCCGTACTCATCAGCTTCGGATTCACCTGTCCTCGTTGGGTATTCCCATCAAGGGCGACTCCTATTATCCGATCTACACCCGGACTGCAGCCGACGATTTCGACTCGCCGTTGCAGCTGCTCGCCCGTGCGGTGGAGTTCGACGACCCCATCACCGGTGGGCGTCGCAGATTCGTGAGCCGGCGGACCCTCGCGGGCTGAGCCGGGGTCGAGCCGCCGCAAGAACAAGACGCAGATGAAGAAACCTTCATGTGCGTCTCATGGGTACGTCATGGATTCCCGGCATAGTTCTACCCATGCACTCCTCCCGACCGCTCGCCGTCGGCGCGATACTCGCAGCCGTCGCGTTCGTCTTGGCGGCAAGTTTCCTCCTCACCCGCGCCCCTGATCCGGAGTTGGATCCGGCGCCGGTGGTGGTGAGCGTCGTACCGACTGCAACCCAGCCGACTGCGACCCAGCCGACCACGACCCAGCCGGCCCCGCAGCCGCCGACCGAGCTGCCGCCACCGCCGCCTGCCCCTGCCCCAGCCCCAGCGCCTGCTCCCCAGGCTCCCGCGCCGGCTCCTCAGGCACCGGTGATTCCGTACGACGACGACTGGGACGACGACGGCGACGACGGTGGGGACGACGATGACGACTGATACGACAGCTCCCGACTCGACTGCTCCCGATTCGACTGCAGTGACCAGGCGCGGATCCTCCCTTCCGGCTCGCTGGAAGATCACGGCCTGGATCATGCTGACGACGCTTCTGCTTCTGGTCGTCGTTCTGGTCACGGCTCGTAATCTGCTGCTGCGTGACGTCGACGTGCGAGCCAACGACGACATCGTGCAGGAGGCAGACGAGTTCAGGACGTTCGCCGCGGAAGGCGTCGACCCGACGACGACGCGCCCGTTCGTGTCCGTCGAGCGGCTGCTCGAGGTCTATCTGGCGCGGCAGTCGCCCAGCCTCGGTGAGGTGATGATCGGAGTCGTCGGCAACGACGTCGTCGGACAACCTCGTGGGGATGTCCCGGACGCGTTGATGCAGGATCCGGGACTGGTGCGTTCGTCGATCGACTCGGCGCAGCCTGCCGGCGTCATCGAGACGGTGTCGGGTCAGATGCGCTGGGGACGAGTCGATGTCGACGACGTCGCCGGGACGGGCGGAACGTTGTTCGTTGCGGTGTTCACCAAGTCCGGACGCGACCTCGTGGGCCGCACGATGCAGACGATGGCTCTCGTCGGCATCGTCGGATTGTCGCTCACGGCAGGCGTCGCGTATCTGGTGGCAGGCCGCATCCTGGCACCGGTGCGCACCGTGCGTACCGTTGCCGCGGAAATCGGTGAGACGGATCTGACCGCGCGGGTGCCGGTGCACGGTCGTGACGACATCGCCGACCTCGCCGAGACGTTCAACGCGATGCTGGATCGGCTCGAGAGCGCCTACACGACGCAACGCCAGTTCGTCGACGACGCCGGCCACGAATTGCGGACCCCCATCACGATCGTCCGCGGGCACCTCGAGCTGATGTCCGATGACCCCGACGAGCGGCGCAAGACGTTGGCGTTGGTGGACAGCGAGCTCGGACGAATGGGCCGGATCGTCAGCGATCTGCTCATGCTGGCGAAGGCGGAGCAACCGGACTTCGTCGTCCGCAAGACCGTGGACGTAGCTCAGTTGGTCCTCGACATCGAGTCGAAAGTGCAGACGATCGGCGATCGGCAGTGGTTGCTGATGGAGGTCGCGGAGGGAACGTGCAGTCTCGACGCGGAACGTGTGACGCAGGCGATGGTGCAGATGGCCGCCAACGCGGTGGGACACACCGCGGTCGGGTCTCGAATCCGGCTGGGGTCGCGCTTCGACGGCGACGGAGACGGAAGGGTCTTCTCGTTGTGGATCACCGACGACGGCCCCGGTGTCCGGCCCGAGGACGCGCCGCTGATCTTCGAACGATTTCAGCGAGGGTCTCCGGCCGATCGGACGACGCCGCAGCAGCGCTCGGGTGCGGGACTCGGCTTGGCCATCGTCCGAGCCATCGCCGACGCGCACGGCGGGTCCGCCTGGGTGCGCAGTGTGCACGGCGAGGGCGCGACCTTCGGCCTCGACCTGCCGAGCCCGGGACACACCGTCATCACCGAACAACAGTACGACGACACCGCCACGAAGGAGATCTCATGAGCCGCATACTCATCGCCGAGGACGATGTGCACATTGCGTCGTTCGTCGGAAAGGGCCTGCGCGCCGCTGGATACAGCACCGAGCATGTCGCCGACGGTGAGACGGCGCTCATGATGGCCCGCGAGGGCGGGTTCGACATGGTGGTGCTCGACATCGGGCTCCCGTCGATGGACGGCTTCACTGTTCTTCGTCAACTTCGGGGTGAGGGCGTGAGCACTCCGGTCGTCGTCCTGACGGCCCGTGACAGTGTCCGAGACACCGTGGCCGGACTCGAAGGCGGCGCGAACGATTACATGACCAAGCCGTTCCAGTTCGCGGAATTGCTTGCACGCGTGCGCTTGAGATTGCAGGACGACGTGTCGATCGGTGCGGAGTCGTCGCTGGTGCTGCGGGATCTGAGCTTGGACCTGCGGTCTCGCCGAGCGCAGATCGGCGATCGGGTGGTCGATCTGACGGCACGTGAGTTCGCGTTGCTCGAAGTCTTTCTCAGACACGCCGATCAGGTGCTCTCCCGGGAGCAAATTCTGGGTCAGGTGTGGGGTTACGATTTCGATCCTGCGTCCAACGTCGTCGACGTCTACGTTCGGGCGCTGCGCTCGAAGATCGGTGCCGAGCGTGTGGAGACGGTGCGCGGCATGGGATATCGATTGCGATGACCGAGACACGTTTCGCAACAACCCCGCCCACCAAGCTCGGCCGCACCGGGCCCAGTCGCCCGAGGATGCGGATCCCCGCGCCGACGCTGCCCATTGCGCTCAGCGGTGTCGTCGTCCTGCTTCTCTGCGTTCGCGTGGTGTTCGCCGGTGTCGCCGGGGACCTCTCGTTCGACGGAACGGTCACGGTGCTTGTCTTCCTCGTCGCGGTGTGGATGTGGATTTTCGCGCCGGTGGACGACACGTACGTCGCTCTCGGCGCGGCACTCACTCTGGTCCTGGCAGGTCCGGTCGACGCCGAGACGTTCACCGGCACCCTGGGCGACACCGTTATCTGGCTGTTGGTCGGATCCTTCGTCATCGCCGCAGCAGTCACGGCGAGCGGACTGGCGTCGTGGGTCGCCGCGCGGGTGTTGTCCGCGGCACGCACTCCGCGCCAACTCGTCCACCTCGTGACCATCGTTCTGCTCGTCACCACCTACGCGATTCCAGCGACGTCGGGGCGGGCCGCCCTCGCACTCCCGGTGTTCCTGGCGTTGGCCGCGGTCCTGCGGCACCGTCCGAAATTGGTGCTGGCCTTGGCGATCGTATTTCCGTCGGTGATCCTGTTCTCGGCCGTCGGTTCACTGCTCGGTGCAGGAGCGCATTTGATCACCAGCGAAATCCTGCGGACCGCCACGGGCTCGGGAATCGGCTTTCTGCAGTGGATCCTCCTCGGTCTTCCTCTGGCGATCGTGTGGTCCCACATTGCGGCCGAGATCGCGCTGTCGCTCTTCACCGACCGATCCGAGCGTGCACATCCGATCACGCTGAGCACGAACGCATTCGGTGTCAGCTCGGCCGCACCCCTCACCAGGCCGCAGCGTCGGCTCGTCGCGTTGCTCGGCGTCGTGATCGTGCTGTGGTCGAGTGAACCGCTGCATGGCATCGACCCGGCGATCGTGGCGATGATCGGAGCGCTGTTGGCGGCGGCTCCGCGCCTGGGTGCTACCACGCTGCCTGCCGCGCTCAAGACCATTCCGTGGTCGCTGTTGCTGTTCATGGCGGCGACGCTGTGTCTGGGTGTCGCCCTGACCACCAGCGGTGCCGCCCAGTGGTTCGCCGACCTTGCGTTCGGCCCGGTTCGTGGAATGGGCGGGTCGGCAGCCACGTCGTTCGTGGTGGTCGTCGTTCTGGTGTCGCTGGTGTCCCACTTGGTGATCCAATCGCGTTCGGCTCGGTCCGCGGTGCTCGTCCCCATCGTGATCGCCACGGCACCTGCCTTCGGAATCGATCCTGCTGCAGCGGCATTCGCATCGACCGCCGCCGCGGGATTCTGTCTGACTCTCACCAGTTCTGCCAAGCCGGTTGCCATGTTCGCTGCCTCGGACACCGTCCCCGGCTACTCCGGATCACATCTGCTTCGGATGTCCGCTGCCCTCGCTCCGGTATCGGTGGCGCTGATCCTCGCCTGCGCGTTGTGGGTCTGGCCCGCACTCGGGCTGTCCCTGCATTCCTGATCGTCCACGTCCCCAGAGGAGAACCCCCATGTCCAATCGCGTCCCGCAGAGAATTCTCGTTGCTCCCAGCGGTTTCAAGGAAAGCCTGTGCGCAGAGTCGGTGGCGACCGCCATCGCTGCAGGTGTGCGACGCGTACTGCCCGGGGTGCGCGTCGACACCGCGCCGATCGCCGACGGCGGGGAAGGCACTGCACGCACTCTGGCCGCCGCGACGCGAGGACAACTGCACGACGCGGTGGTGACGGGACCCGTCGGACAGGCGGTGACCGCGCAGTGGGCAACCCTCGGTGGTTCGGCGACCGGCGTCGCCGTCGTCGAAATGGCCGCTGCCGCTGGGCTTTCACTCGTACCGGCCGACATGCGTGACCCGGGGGCGACGACGACGTACGGCGTCGGGCAGCTCATTGCGGCCGCACTCGACGCCGGGGCCGAGCAGATTCTCGTCGGCTGTGGGGATTCCGGGACGTGCGACGGTGGGGCCGGAGCACTGCAGGCGCTCGGTGCTCGGATTCTCGACGCCGAGGGGATCGAGATCGGCCTCGGAGGAAACGAACTGACCCGAGCCGTGTCGATCGACCGGAGCGGACTACATCCGAGGTTGGCCGACGTGGAAGTGGTGTTGGCCTGCAACCCGCACAACGTCCTGTGCGGTTCGGGCGGGGTGGCACGCGTGTTCGGGCCACAGAAGGGCGCGTCCACGACGCAGGTGGAACGCTTGTCCGAGGCCCTGGACAACTGGGCCGACGTCCTCGAACGCGACGGAGTCCACGACGGCGACATCCGGCACGGCCTCGGTACAGGAGCGTCGGGAGGGCTGGGCGCCGGTCTCGCAGCCGGTGTCGGGGCCGCCCTCCGGTCTCGATTCGACGCCCTTCTCGATTCGGGACTGTCCGGAATCGACCTCGACCGCCGAATTCGCAAGGCGGACCTGGTGATCACCGCCGAAGGGTCGATCGACTTCCAGACCCCGAAAGGCAAAGTCCCCGCCGAAGTGGCGCGGCGCTGCCAACGACTCGGCGTACCTCTCATCGCGCTGGCAGGATCGCTGGGACAGGGTGCGCCGGCTGTCCACGACGTCGGCATCGCAGCCATCGCATCGATCATCACGGTCCCCATGCCCCTGGCCGAAGCCGTAGCCAATGGCGAGTCCCTGCTCACCGATGCAGCGGAGCGAACGATGCGGATGATTCTCCTCGGCGGCGCCGTCTCCGCACGGTCCGGTGGCAAACGACGCAAGGGTGCCGCCTAGCCGCCGCGCACCCCCTTTGGGTGGGACCGAATGAACCGTTCGGTCACTCCAAGTGACCGAACGTCACGTTCGGTCCGGAAAATGGAGGCCAGCCCGGACACGACTGCGCCCCCTGACCGTTGGTCAGGGGGCGCAGCGGTTGGAGGTTATGCCTGTGCGCGGGCGATGCCTCGTTCGATGGCTGCGATGATTTGTGGTCGCAGTTCGGCGGCGGGGACGATGTGGTCCACGGATCCGACTTGTTGTGCTCGCTGGATGTTGTGGATTGCTTCGAATTCCGCGGCGACTTCGCCGAGTTTGGCGTTGCGGACGTCGGCCTTGGTCGAGGCCAGTTCGACGCGTAGGTGTGCGCGTTCGGCGTCGGTGTCGGCTGCGGTGAGCCGGGCTTCGAGTTCCTTCACCGCGTCGTCGGCTGCGGTGCGGGCGTTGACGTCGCGGGTGAAGACGACGGCTGCGGCGGGTGCACCACCGAGGACGGAGGCGAAGGAGCCTTCGACGGCGAGAACTTCCATGTTGTCGTTGAGTGCTCCGGAGAACACCACGAATGCGCCGCCGTGGTAGCGGGAGACGACGCAGAACACGATGGGTCCGTCGAAGTTGACGATGGCCCTTCCGATTTCGGCGCCGTATTCGAGCTGGATGTTGCGCAGCGACTCGGGTGAGCCGTCGAAGCCGGACAGGTTGGCCAGCACCACGATCGGACGTGATCCGCTGGCGGCGTTGATGGCTCGTGCGGTCTTCTTCGACGAGCTCGGGAACAACGTGCCCGACGTCCACTGGTCCGGTCCGTCGGCGGGGAACCAGCCCTTACGGGGGATGGCCCGGGATTCGATGCCGATGACCGAGACGGGGATTCCGGCGAGGTGTGCATCGAAGACGACGGAGGTGTCGGCGTCGGCCATGTCGGCCCAGCGCTCGAGGACCGAGTGATCCTGGTCGACGACGGCGCGCATGACGGTGCGGATGTCGAACGGCTTCTTGCGGTCCGGGTTGGTTGCGCTGGAGAAGATGTCGCCGACGGTGGTGAAGTCGCTCGACGGGTGCACGTGCGGGTAGCTGCGCACGTCGCGGTCGGTCGGGTCGGCGGTGACGGCGCGGCGTGGGAAGCGTTCGCCGGGCAGCGCGTATGCGTGGTCGTAATGCGCGAACAGAACTTCCACGGCGGCACGCAGGTTCGGTGCCCAGTACTGGGCCTGGCCGTTCGGTCCCATGACGCGGTCGTAGCCACCGATGCCGAAGTTGTCTTCGGCGGAGACTCCACCGGAGTAGTCCAGGGACTGCTTGCCGGTGAGCACCATGGCGCTGTCCGGGGTCATCACGAGGATGCCCTTGGTGTGGGCGAGCATGGTCGCCTCGGCGTTCCAGTACGGCTGGGCGCCGACGTTGATGCCTGCGACGATGATGTTGATCTCGCCGCCGCCCTGGGTGAACGTGATGATCCGGCGCAGGCCGCGCGAGACCCAGTCCATGTTCTCGGTTCCGGTGGCCATCGAGATGGTGGCGCCGGAGGACAGGGCGAACCATTCGACGGGTGCGGCGATCTTCTCGGCGAGGTCGATGGCGGCGACGATGCGGGAGCATTCTGCTTCGGCGACGGTGCCGAGCGCCTTGGTCGGGTCACCGAACAGGGCGACGCGGGTGATGCCTTCGGGGTAGCGCTCGCTCGGTGTGGTGACGACGCCGGCGATGATGCCCGCCTTGTTCTTTCCGTACGGACGGTCGACGGCGCCGAACGTGCCTGCTTCGTCGAAGTCGTATTCGGTGAACGTTCCGCCTGCTTCGGTCAGCAGAGGGATCAGCTCGTACGGGTACACGGTGCCGCGTGCCTGCGAACGCTGAACCTTCTGGGTGTACTCGTCGATCGGGCGCAGCGGCTCGGTCGGCTTGTCGGTGACCTTGGCGACGATGCCTGCGCCGGAGCGGTAGGAGAAGCGGATCGCGACGTCGCGGGGGACGGAGTTGACGCCATCCTTGAGGCGCGCGATCAGCGTGATCTCTTCCAGGCCTGCGCCGATGGTTGACGGCGCGATGTGGCGTGCGATGGTCGCCAGGCGGTCCTCGGGTACGTCGAGCACGGGCCAGACGTAGAGGGTGACGCGGTTGGCGTCGAGGCGCTTCTTTCCGCGCTGTGCCTGGAATCGACGGATGCCGTCGAGGCATGCTGCGACGGTGCGCTCGATTTCGGGGACGGCGACGACTTCGCCGTTCTCGTCGAGTTGGGTGGTGACACCGCGGATTTCGGCGAGAGCCATGAGGCGCTCGTCGGACGGGTTCTCTTTCGCCTTGAGCTGGAAGAGGTACGTCCCCGGAGTGGCAGGCAGACGCTTGCCGTCGAAGTTCTTCAGGCGCCACAGATCCAGTCGCTGCCCGGTGAGCGGGTGCATGTCGCGGATGACGATGTCCTCGGCGAGCGGTTCGGAGCCGTCGACGTTGGGTCGGCGGAACGTCACGTTGCGAACGTCGTCGCCGCAGACGGTGATGGTGATGCGACGCCATCCACGTGTGCGGGGATGCTCGGACAGCACGGCGTGAATGGTCGACGAGATCTCGTCGCCGTCGGCGGGAGCGTCGGGCCAGGAGAGGTAGAGGTCGACGGCGAGGTGCTCGGGGGTGGGGCCTGCGATGTCGTCGATGGCGTCGAGAGTCGCGCGCAGTTCCGCGAACGACGTTGCGGTGGAGACCAAGTGGAGACGCTCACCGGCGAGTTCGAAGTTGCCGGTGACGAAGTGCTTGCCTTCACGGTCGAACGCCTTGACGTCCTCGAGCGTGCGGATCTCGTAGAACTGCCTGGTGATGACCTCGAGCAGGGCGCCGGGGTTCTCGATACGGGATGCGAGGAGGTCGATCAGTGGTTCCGGCGTCGAGACCAATGCGTCGATACGTGCCGCGTAATCGTGGGCGTCGGGGTTCTCGGCGAGGTACTGCAGGCTGCCGCGAACTCCGTCGTAGACCTGGTCGCGTGCACGTGCGATCTGCGGGGCGTCGAACAACCGGAACCGTAGGTTGCGGGCGACGTCGCCGATGACCGGGTAGCGAGCCTGGGTGGCGACGATGAGTCGCTCGAGCACGTCGCCGATCGCGGATTCGCTGGCTTGCTGGGCAGCGGAGTCGGTCAACCAGTGGTCCAGCAGAGCAGCGACGACGGGAACCTGGTTCTCGATGCGTTGGAGTGCGAGGAAGACGCGGTAGACGGCCTCTTCGAGCTCGGGGCCGCGTTCCAGATCGCCTGCGTCGTAGTGTCGAAGTGCACGAGAGAGCTTGCTGCGGAACGCATCCGGCAGTCCTTGGACGTCGGCGTCGAGTGAGCCGAGGAACGAGTGGAAGTGCTCACGCGGGGAATGGACACGCTCGTCGGTGTTCTCCTCGTCCATCGTCGGACGATTACGGGAGAGCTCGCAGATGTCGGCGAAGGTGTTGAGCAGAACCAATTCTGCATCGACGACGCTGCGGTCGTCGCGTGGAACGTCGGCACGCAGGGTTTCGTACTCGGTCAGCAGGGTGCGCGCACGCGATGCGCTGACGTCGAATCCGGTAATCAGGGCAGACAGTTCCTCGAGTACGCCCAGCGCCTGGCAGCTCGCCGACGCACCGGATGCGAGGTCCGCCGTGCGGAATTCCACCCGTGCCGTCTGGCTGGCGGCCTTCTGCTCGCCTGCCTGGTCGACACGCAGCAACGCGGCGCCGGAGTCGACCTGGCCGTTGACCGAGGCGAGTACCTCGCGGACCTTGCCGGCGTAGGGGGAGCGGACCGCGGTTTCCATCTTCATGGATTCGAGTACGACGAGGGTCTGCCCTGCCTCCACGTCGTCACCCACGGCGACGGGGACTGCGACGACGACGGCAGGTGCGGGGGCGCGGACGAGGCCCGCCTCGTCCTGGCTGATCTGGTGGCTGATGCCGTCGACCTCGACGAGGAAGTGCGCGGCCTGCGCGACGGTCACGACGGAGTATCGGCGGCCACCGAGGACGAGTCGGCTCTCGTATGCGCCGAGGCGTTCGACATCGACCTGCAGGTCTCCGCTGTCACCGTCGACGCGGTAGCTGTGCGGTCCGGTCTGGCCGACGGTCAGCTTGTAGGCCTGACCCTGGTAGCTCAGTTCCACGGTACGGCCGACGGTGTGGCTGGCGCGGGGGCGTCCGCCGCGGGCTGAGGTGAGGAACGACGCACGTTCGTGTGCTTCCTCGGCGTCGTATGCGTCGATGGCCGCGGCGATGATCGCGATGTCGGCTGTGGCCGTCGGGCCTGCGGGGGTGCCTGCGTCGGTGCGGTCGAGCCAGCCGGTGTCGGCGGAGGCGGTGATGACCTCTTCCTTGTCGAGCAGGCCGAGCAGGAACGACTTGGTGGTGGTACCGCCGTCGATGACGACGGTGGTCTCGCGCAGTGCGTTGCGCAGGCGGGCGAAGGCCTCGCTGCGATCGCGGCCCCAGGCGATGACCTTGGCGACCATGGAGTCGTAGTCCGGGGGAATGACGTCGCCCTGGGCGATACCGGTGTCGACGCGGATGCCGGTGCCGAGCGGGAACTTGAGCAGTTCGACGCTGCCCGGTGCCGGTGCGAAGCCGTTGTCGGCGTCCTCGGCGTTCAGGCGTGCCTCGACGGCGTGACCGAACTCGGCTGGGCAGTCTCCTTCGAGGCGGTGGCCGCCCGCGACGAGAATCTGCAGCTTCACCAGGTCGATTCCGGTGGTGTACTCGGTGATCGGGTGCTCGACCTGCAGTCGAGTGTTGACCTCGAGGAACGTGAAGATCTTCTGCTCGGGCTGGTACAGGTACTCGACCGTGCCTGCGCCTGCGTATTCGGCTGCGCGGACGAGTTCGGCGGACACGGACCGCAGGTGGTCGGACTGTTCCTTAGTCAGCAGCGGCGAGCTGGACTCTTCGATGACCTTCTGGTTGC
The DNA here is from genome assembly GCF_002258225.1 of Rhodococcus sp. RS1C4. NCBI lineage: Bacteria > Bacillati > Actinomycetota > Actinomycetes > Mycobacteriales > Nocardiaceae > Rhodococcus > Rhodococcus sp. RS1C4. The sequence continues at coordinate 278,065 of NZ_NOXZ01000031.1, forward strand.
GGCGCTGGATCGAGCAGTCGCGTACGCCCGGAGCCCAGACATTGCCGTGGTTGTCGGCGATGACCTGAACCTCGACGTGGCGGGCGTCGGTGACGAGACGTTCGATGAACACGACCGGGTCACCGAAGGAACGCTCGGCCTCGCCCTGGGTGCGCTCGAGTGCGAGTTCGAGTTCGTCCTCGTGGAAGACCTTGCGGATGCCGCGGCCACCACCACCGGAGCGGGCTTTGATGATCAGCGGGTAGCCGATCGCCTGGGCGTGACGACGAGCGTCGGCGCGGGTCTCGACGGGTCCGCCGGACCACGGTGCCACGGGGACGCCGACTTTCTCGGCGAGGAGCTTGGCTTCGACCTTGTCGCCGAGCAGGCGCATCGCGCTGGACGACGGACCGATGAAGGTGATGTTCAAGCGAGCGACGATGTCGGCGAACGCCGGGTCCTCGGCGACGAATCCCCATCCGACCCACACCGCGTCCGCGCCGGACTCGACGAGGGCGGCCTCGAGCACCTCGTAGTCGAGGTAGGCGGAACCGGACGCGGGCTTACCCAGGGTGACGGCCTCGTCGGCTTGGCGCACGAACATGGCCCGACGCTCTGCTTCGGTGTGCAGCGCGACCGTCCGGATGCCGTAGTCGTGCTCTGCGTTGAGTTCCTTGACGGCCCTGATCAGGCGTACTGCCGCCTCGCCTCTGTTGACTACTGCAATCCGCTTGAACAACGTGTCTCTCTTCGTCTCGGGTGAACTCGGTCTGTCTCACGTCGGGCACTACTTTTCGAGCCCGTCGGGTTCTATCAGATCTTCGGTCGGCGCCAGGGCCGATTCGGGGAATCTGCTTCGTCGTGGTCGGTCGAACGGTGCTGTTGGGTGGTCACACTGTGCCGATGTGTCCTTGCGGTGGCGACCACGCCCGATTCTCCGATCTCGACGGCTTGTACTCGTGGCCCGTCGATATCGGATGGGCCTGTCTGAATGTCGACTTATTCTAGCCGCTCACAGCACGTTTGCGATGTCAACTTCCGACTCGGTGGATGTGACAGATATCGCGTTGTTCAAACCTCAACCACCGCAGGGCATTTCACGAGCTATTCGCGATTCCTCTATGAATTGTCACGGAAGACTTGACGGCATACTGGCGAGTAGCGTTGGCAGAGGCCGACTTTCACGTTGTGGAACGTTCCCGGTTACCGGCCGGTACATTACCAGCGGGTAGGGGTGTCGGTGGGTCCCGCCCGACACTTCGACGCGGGCTCGATCGCCCTTGGTTGGCCTGTGAGTGCGGCCGACGTCGAACAACGCGCGTTGTGAACTTGCACGATAGACCGGGCAACCGGTTCGGAGACCATGACCATTACCGTCCCGGAGACTATTCTGGCGGTTCAGTGCAAGCATCCGACCTGTTCCAGGATGGCCGTTTCGAAGAGTGCAGAGGTAGTGGCAGTGTCGACTTCATCGGTTCCGGGCCGCGGTCATACGGGCCTCGGTCACGCAGGCCTCGATGGTCAGAATGTGGAAGGCCGAGTGCTTCGGCTGCTGCAGTTCCTGCGGGAGATCGTCACGGCACGTACCGAGCCGACGCTGGATTACGAGGATCACCTGCGGGTTCAGTGGATCGACGGCGAGACCGGTGCGCTCCGGCTCGACAGGAACGCCAGGGCAGGTGGCGTGGTGTTCCGAGCGGGACGCGTCGACGTCTCCGAGCCACCCGAGCTGCCGGCTCTGCTGAAAGGGCTCGTCGACCCGGCGATGATCGGCGACAGCCGCTACCGCGCGCTCGACCTGGAGGAATGGAAGGACACCGAGGCGGGTTACAGCGACACCGATGCGGATTTCGACATCCGCCGGGCGTACGAGATTCGCCAGGAGTTCGCGTCGTATTCAGCCAAGTGGCGTGTCTGGGCGGAGAACGATCGCAAGGTCAGGCCCCAGGCGTCTCTCTACGAGTCGCTGCAGCTGATGATGCAGGAGGTCGCCTCGCGGCCGGAGTCGGTCGAAGTCGTCGTCGCATCCGGTCTGCTCGGTCTCGCCGCGACGGATTCGTCGGCCGCGATCCGCACTCACGTCCTGACGCAGTCGGCGACCATCGAGAGGGACGTACGCACCGGGGACCTGCTGGTCACGCTCGCCGCGCACGCTCAACCGCATCTGGAGGATTCCAGATTGCTCGCATCCCACCCTCGATTCGACGTCTCGGGGTCGGTCGAGCTGCAGCAGACGCTCGCGTCGTCGGTGTCGTCTCCTCTCGCACCGCCGGTTCGGGAGTATCTGGTGGACTGGGCTCGGCGCACTCTCGACGTCGACCTGGAGGTGCGGGCCGAGCTGGACCGCCCGGCGACGTTCGGGGTCTCGGACAAGCCGACCCTGACGCTGTCTCCGGCAGTGGTGATGCGCAAACGAGACTCCTACGCCCTGCTGGACTACTACGAGCAGATGATCGCCGAGCTCGGACGAGACGGCGCGACGGCACCTCTCGGTCTCGCTCAGCTGGTCGAGCCAATCGAGCCGGCGGATCGGTTGGCGTGGCTGGAGCGGTCGGGCGCGGCGGACCCCCGCGAGATCGCCGAGGACCCGATGTTCCCGCTACCGGCGAACGCGGAGCAATCCCAGATCGTGCATCGCCTCGGACGTGACAGTGGGGTCGTCGTGGAGGGCCCACCGGGAACCGGGAAGACGCACACGATTGCCAACCTGATGTCCTCGCTGCTCGCGCGGGGGCAGAGGGTTCTGGTCACTAGTGAGAAATCACAAGCATTGCGTGTGCTGCGGGACAAGCTTCCTCCTGATCTACAGGAGTTGTGCGTGTCCATCACCGACCTGTCGCGCGGCGGGTCCGAGGAACTCAGTCGCAGCGTGGCTCGCATCGCGGATCGAAAAGCGGCCTACAACGACATCGACGACGCCGAGAAGATCGACTCCCTCGTCGCACGTCGCGCCGAAGCTCTCGCCCGACGCGATGGGTTGTTGGATGCGGTCGCCGAGGTGAGGGCGGCGGAAACCGTTGTACACCCGTATATCTCGGATGGATTCGAGGGGACAGCTGCGACCGTCGTGCGCAAGGTGAGTTCGCTCGAGGGAGCCCACGAGTGGCTGCCGGGCCCCCTGTTCGGTGAGCGCCCACCACTGAGCGGGACCGAGGTCGATCGGCTGCGCCGCTTGATCGCGACCGCACGTGAGGACAGGGATGTCAGGACTGGACAGGCTCTTCCCGCGCTCGAAACGATGCTGCCCAACTCGGCCGAGCTGAGAGCCCTGTGCGAGCGCGCGAGCGCGACGGCACCGACGACGTCCGATCAATCCGCTCAGCTGGTCGAATTCCTCGGTGGGGTCGATCCGGCGGCTGCGTTCGACATCCGCAGACTCTGCGAGGAGCTCGACGCTCGTGTCCGCGATGTCCAGGAGCTCGACGCCGTGTATCGGCAGTTGACCGATTCCGTTCTGTCCGGCGAAGCCGCTCATCTGTGGTCGAGAGTCAGCGGAACAGTGTCGACGGTCGACGTCGCGGCGCAGTCGGACCGTTTCGTCGGCGCGCACGACGTGCGCAGTTCGCTGACGTCGAACGCTGCGTTCCAAGCTCTCGAATCCTTCGCCGTGGCACTGGAATCGGGCTTGGAATGGAAGGGGAGATTCCGCAAGAGCGAGCAGCAGAAGGCCGTCGAGCAGCTGGGCATCGTGGCGGAGGTGGACGGGACGGCTGCTGCCTCGGCCGCGGCCGTGCGTCTCGTGGCCGAGCATGTCCGTGCTCTCGACATCGTTCGTACCGCGTCGGTTCTGTTGGCCGACTTGGGAATCGAGGTGTCCACGGACGGATCCCGGTCACGACAGGTCAACGATCTGCAACTCGTCGCCAGCAAGCTCGTTCGCGTGTCGGGTGTTCTCCATGCACGTGACGCCCTGGTCGAGCGTTTGTATGCAGTGTCTCCGTCTGCCCCGTGGATCCGAACCCTCGACGACGCGCAGAAGTTCGCGGGGTCCGCCGGTGCCATCGCGACTCGTATCGATGCGGACGTCGCTCGCGCCGAGTTGGAGCGGGTGCTGTACGGCGTTGCGGTCCAGATCGACAGTGGTCCGTCTCCGGAGGGTAACGCGCTGGTCGCCGCGATCAGCTCGGCCGACGCCGACGCGGTTGCCGCCGCGTGCGAGTCCTACCTTCTCGCCTGCGCCGAGCAGAAGGATCAACTCGAACAGGATGCGTTGTCCGCGAGGCTTATCGCGACCGCACCAGCGTTGCACGAGCTCGTCGTGGAGACTGCGGCCGACCCTGAATGGGACGAGCTGAGTTGGCAGATGTCCAAGGCGTGGGCGTGGCGCCGGGCGCGTGAGTGGGTGTCCGAACAACACGACTCGGGCCTCGAACACCGTCTCGACGCCGAGCTGAACGCGGCCGAGGCGGACCTGTCCTTTCTCACCGCCAAGCTCGGTGCGGCCATGGCGTGGCGTGACTGCCTCGAACGGATGACGGCCGTGGAAGTTCGTGCCCTGCAGACCTATCGGGAACACATTTCCGCGATCGGCTCGGGTGCGGGAAAGTACGCGGAGACCTATCGAAGTGCGGCTCGATCGGCCATGCGCGACGCACAGAGTGCCGTGCCGGCGTGGGTCATGCCTCTGCAACAGGTCCTCGCGTCGGTGCCGCCGGTCGCGGACAGCTTCGACGTTGTCATCGTCGACGAGGCCAGTCAGGCGGACATCAGCAGCCTGTTCCTGCTGTACCTGGCTCCGCGCGTCATCGTCGTCGGTGACGACCGTCAGTGCGCGCCGGCGGATGTTCCGCAGACCGGGACCCTGGAGGACGTCTTCACCAGGTTGGACGTCTATCTTCCCGATCTGCCGGAACACGTTCGCGCAACTCTGACGCCGCGATCGAGTCTGTTCTCGATGCTCCGGACGAGATTCGGCCAGGTCGTCAGGCTGCGGGAGCACTTCAGGTCGATGCCGGAGATCATCAACTGGTCCAGTCAGCAGTTCTACGGTGATTCCCCACTCGTCCCGGTGCGGCAGTTCGGGGCGGACAGGCTTCCACCGTTGCGGCACACGTACGTGCCGGATGCCACCGTCGTCGGCAAGGGCGCGACGCTGGTCAATCGCGTGGAAGCGTTGGCCATCGTCGGCCAGATCGTGAAGTGTCTCGCCGATCCCTTGTACCACGGCAAGACATTCGGAGTCGTTGTACTGCAGGGGAGTTCGCAGGTCGACGAAATTCGCAACGAGCTCATCAAACGTATCGGCATCGACCAGTGGGAGGATCGCCGACTCCGTGTCGGCACGCCCCCGGACTTCCAGGGAGACGAGCGCAGCGTCGTGTTCCTGTCCATGGTCGTCTCGCCGAGCCAGCCGTTCGTCGCGTTGACGGCAAATCAGTACAAGCGTCGTTTCAACGTCGCGGCGTCGCGTGCGCAGGACCAACTGTGGCTGTTCCATTCGGTCACCGTGGACCGGCTCAAGCGCGCGGACCTGCGTAACAGTTTGCTCGGGTACATGACGTCGGTGTCGCCTGCATCGGTTGTTTCGATGCCGCTCGGAGTGGACGCCGAATCACGCCACACAGATTTCGCGTCGTTGTTCGAGCAGCGAATCTTCGTGGAACTTCGCGATCGGGGTTACCACGTGACTCCGGGAGTCGAGGTGAACAACCGTCGGATAGATCTTGTCGTCACCGGGCAGGCCTCGCGGCTGGCGGTCGAGTGCGACGGTGACACGGTCCTGGACAGTCCGGAGCGGCTACGGGCAGACCTCCAGCGCGAACAGGAACTGAAACGGTGCGGCTGGACGTTCTGGCGAGTGCGCGAGTCGGAGTACTACCTCGACCCCGAGGCCGCCATGAGCACCCTGTGGTCGACGCTCGCCGCCGGTGGTATCGAACCCGATTCGGTGCGCGCCGACCCGGACCCGATCCGGACGATGGAGTGGACACCGTTGGACCTCGAACCGCGCAAGGAGGACATCGTCACCGAGGTGGCGTTGCCCGGTCGGGCTCCACGGCCGGCGGACGAGAATTCGTCGTGGAACGGGTGGCTCGGGCGATCGCGGGAGGACGAGGACGTGGACGTGCCGGCGGAAGCCGTCACCGAGGTCTGGACGATGCCCGCGGATGTCCGCGCGAGTTCCCCCGCGGATGTCCGCGCAAGTTCCCCCGCGGATGTCCGCGCGAGTTCCGAGGACGACGGCATCGTCGACGTGGAACTGCCGATCAACGGATTTCACGGTCGACGACGGTCGTAGCGGCAGGACCGGCGCGTCCGTGGCTGTGCGTTAGCGTGGAACACGACCTGTTTCCATTCGAGGGAGTGTTCATGTCCAGAGTTGCCATCTTCGGAGGCCACGGCAAGATCGCACTACGTCTGGCGCCGTTGCTCGTCGCACGGGGGCACGAGGTCGGAGCGATCATCCGTAATCCGGAACACGTGAACGACGTCGCGAATGCCGGTGCCACTCCGGTCGTCGCCGATATCGAGACTCTCGACGTCGAGAAGATCGCTGCGCTGATCGACGGTTTCGACGCAGTCGTCTGGTCGGCAGGCGCGGGCGGCGGAGACCCGAAGCGCACCTACGCCGTGGATCGCGATGCAGCCATTCGATCGATGGACGCGTCGGGCCGCGCGGGTGTGTCGCGATACGTCATGGTGTCGTACTTCGGTGCGGGGCCGGACCACGGCGTGGATCCGGACAATTCTTTCCACGCGTATGCGGACGCCAAAGCCGCAGCCGACGAATATCTGCGAACGACGTCGCTCGAGTGGACCATTCTCGGTCCGAGTGCCCTGACTCTGGAACCAGGTACCGGTTCCATCACGACGCGTGACGCCGGTGCGACGGGGGCGTCCGTGACCCGTGACGACGTCGCAGCAGCGATCGCAGCGGCATTGGACGACGAGTCCACCGTCGGCCGTTTCATCGAGTTCGACAACGGTGACACCCCCATCGCCGACGCGTTGCGTGCGTGATCGGACCGGGCGGCCGGTAGAGGCGCCGAACCGGCCACCGCTCGTGCGTCGGTTGACGGTGTCGTCCGTCGTTCTGTTGGTCGTGGTGCTGCTCTTCGGGGTTCCGTTGTGGACGCTGTTCTTCGCGGGTACGGATTGGCCGGCGGCCGTGTCGGTCGCGGGATGTGTCGGAATCCTCCTGGCTGGGATCACTCTGCCCACGGCGATGGTCCTGGGGCACGCGCGAGGGGACGACCGTGCGGCGCGAGTCGGCGACACGGTGCTCGGCGCTGTGTGGGTGCTGTTCGTGTGGAGTGTTCTGGGCAATCTCCTCGGCGCGGTGCTGACTGTCGCCGGGATCGAGGATCCGTTCCGCTCCAGGCTCGTCGCGTGCGCGGTGGTCGTCGTCGTGGTCGCGCTGCTGGTGTGGGGGCACTACGAGGCGATGAAGGTGCCTCGCGTCGTCGAGAAGGACGTTCATCTCGAGCGACTCGGCGCGGACCTGGACGGGTTGCGAGTGGTGATGATCACCGACACCCACTACGGTCCTATCGACCGCGCCGGATGGTCGGCCAGGGTGGTGGAGAGAATCAATGAGCTCGACGCCGACGTCGCGTGTCACATCGGTGATCTGGCCGACGGGTCGGTCGCCGCGCGCCGGCATCAGGTGGAACCGTTACGGCACGTTCGTGCTCGGTACGGGCGGGTGTACGTCACCGGGAATCACGAGTACTTCGGCGAGGCTCAGGCCTGGCTCGATCACATGGGATCGCTCGGGTGGACAGCGCTGCACAACGAGCGCATCGAGATCGGTTCCGGGAGCAGCGCTCTGGTGATCGCGGGCGTCGACGATCGGACGGCGTCGGGCTCGGGGACGGACGGGCACGGCGCGGATCTGGATCGGGCCTTGGACGGGGCGGACCCGCAGGTGCCGGTCTTCCTGCTCGCCCACCAGCCCAAACAAGTCGACGACGCGGTCAGGCGCGGAGTGGATCTGCAGGTGTCCGGGCACACTCACGGTGGGCAGATCTGGCCTTTCCGGTACCTGGTTCGGCTGGATCAGCCCACCGTGCGAGGTCTCAGTGCGCACGGTGAGCGGACCCAGCTCTACACCTCGCCCGGTACGGGCTTCTGGGGTCCGCCGTTCCGGGTGTTCGCGCCGAGCGAGATCACCGTTCTCGTTCTCCGTGCTCGGACTGCGGGCTAGTCCGGCGCGCCGAGATTCAGCTCGTCGGGGTGGGCACCGACGCGTGCGTTGTCGTCCAAGGTGGCAATCTCGCTGAGGTCCTCAGGCGTGAGCTCGAAGTCGAACACATCGATGTTCTGTGAAATCCGTTCGTCGTGAACGGATTTGGGGATCACGATCAGGCCGTTCTGCAGGTGCCAGCGAATCAACACCTGTGCTGCGGATTTACCGTGACGCTCGCCGATGGTCGTGATGACCGGGTCGGTGAGCAGGGTGTTGGGCTTGGATGCCTTGCCCCACCCGGAGTTGCTCGTTCCACCGAGCGGACTCCACGACTCGACAGCGATACCGTGCCGAGCGGCCGTGTCCTTGATCGCCTGCTGGGTGAGATGGGGGTGTAACTCGACCTGATCGACAGCGGGCAGCAGGCCGCCGCGGTCGATCAGCAGCTGTAGGTGGCGAGGCTCGAAGTTGCACACTCCGACTGCTTTCGCCTTGCCGGATTCTGCGATCTGTTCGAGCGCCTCCCAGGTTCGGAGCAGTCGATCGTCGTTCTGCAGCGGCCAATGGATGAGATAGAGGTCGACGTAATCGAGGCCGAGTTTGCTCAGGCTGGTGTCGAAGGCTGCCAACGCGGGCTCGTAACCCTGATCGGCGTTCCACAGCTTGGTGGTGACGAAGATGTCCTCACGCGCGACGTCGGCCGACGAGATGCCTCGCCCGACGGCTTCTTCGTTGCCGTACGCCGCGGCGGTGTCGATGTGGCGATAGCCGGCTTCGTCGAGCGCGTACCGGACAGCGTGCTCGGTCTCGCTGTCGGCTGCCTGCCAGACTCCCAGGCCGAGCTGGGGGATCGTGGTTCCGGAATTGAGGGTCAGGTTCGGAGTGCTCACACGTTCAAGGCTAGCGCCGTCCACCGTCCACCATGCCCGCATTGCCGTGGCCGGTGCGAGCGCTGGCATCATCGTGGGTGTGACGGTTCGTTTGCTTGCCACAGACCTCGACGGGACTCTGTTGAATTCGGAGCGTTCTGTTTCGGCACGAACTGCAGCGGCGATGGCCGCCGCCCGGGCCGCCGGGATCGAGGTTGTCTGGGCGTCGGCCCGGGCCAGGCACTCCATCCACGAGTTGGCCCAGTCCTGCGGATTCACGGGCAAGGCGATCGGCGCCAACGGAGCTGTTGTTCTCGATCTCGCCGACGGCACGCCCGTCGTCTCCGGGACGACGTCCATCGACGCGACTGCGGTCGCGACGGCGATGAAGAGGGTCCGTGACGTCGTGCCGGGGGTCGTCTTCGCGACGGTCGGTGCGACTCGATTCGTCGCCGAGCACGGATACGCCGCTCTGTGCGTGTTCGCCGACCATCATCGGCACCCCCACGAGATGGATGTCCGGTCGACGGTTCTGTCCGACGAGCCGACGGTCAAGATCGTTGCTCGTCACCCTGATGTTCCCAGCGTGGAGCTGTACCGAACGGTGTTGGCCGCAGAGGTCGACGGTGTCGAATTGACCCATTCCGGCGCACCGTACATCGAGATGTCGGCGACAGGGGTGTCCAAGGCCAGCGCGCTGGCGCGGTTGTGCGAGGAGTTGGGCATCGATCGGACCGCCGTCGCAGCCGTCGGTGACGCGTTCAACGACGTCCCCATGCTCGAATGGGCAGGAACCGCTCTGACCACCGAGAACGCGATGCTGGAGATCAAAGAGATCGCGGACAGAATCCTTCACTCCAACGACGACGACGGGGTGGCTCGGTACCTGGAAGAGCTGACAGAAGACCGTGCAGGACATTCGACAGAAGGAGCCCCCTCATGACTTCCGGCAGCGGTGAGTTGACTGTCGCCCAGTACCTTTCGTCGAACGGCATTCAGGTGACGCCGATCGGGCGCGACGCTGCGGCCGCCCTCGGGGTGGTGGCGCACACCCCGGCCGGGTGGGAGGCGGCACCTGCCGAGCAGTTCCCCGGCGCGACGGCCGTGCTCGTCGAGACTTCGCTCGTGGAGAACGGCTTCGCGCCGAACGCCGTGCTTCTTGTCGGAAAGCTTTCCACGGCAGTCGATTCCGGTCCGTTGCTCGACTGCAGCTTCACCGATGCTCGACTGATGCCGGGGTGGTCCGAGACATCGACAAGCGTCGAAGACCTCGGGCCGTGGCCGGCACGGTTCCTTGCTGGGTCGTTCACTGCGGAGCAACTGGAGTTGAACGTCACGACGCGGTACGCCGTTCTCGGTGTCGACGAGCAGTATCTGGTGCAGTTGACGGTCACCATCCTGGCCGGCCAAGCCGAGAAACTCGCGTTCGACGTCGCCGCGATCAACGACGGACTGTTCGATTTGGGATAGCTCACCCGTTCTGCTCGGACCCGATCGGTGCGACGCACAGTCACCGCACAGTTCACTACAGTCGGACACATGCCGAATCGCACCGGACGCGCACGGCACCTGACGCTGGTGCCGGACCTCCCGACCGAGCCGCGTCGGGAACTCGAGTTCGCACGAGCCGTACGCGACGTACCCGCCGACGGGGCGTCGGGGATCGTGCAGTTGACGCTGCACGTCGAGCTTCTGTCGTACGTCCCGACGGTGTGGCGACGCTTGAGACTTCGGTCGGACTTGTTACTTCCTGAACTGCATGCGCTGATCCAGGCCGCGATGGGCTGGCACGACGAGCACTACCGGCTGGACTCCGCGTCGGACACGTTCGTTCCCGCTGGCTTACGAGACGGAACCGACGCGGCGGGCGATCACGTGCGCGTGGACGCGGTACTGGCCCGCCCAGGCGATCGTGCTCACTACCGGTTCGATGAAGCGCGTGGCTTGTCGGTGCAGGTCATGGCGGTGGACATGGACATCGACGACCTACGGCCGACGTGCCTGGGCGCCGAGAACATTTGCCCCGGCCACGGGGCCGACGCGGATGCAGTATCCGGCAGATCCTCGACGCCGACAGTGGACGAGATCAACACACGTCTGCGCGGAGCCAGAGAAGTTCGCTCGTCGGAGACCGAAAGCGCAGCTGCATCGGCACTTGTTGCGAGGCTGTTCAGTCGAAGCGGTGCCGTCCCGAAGCCTCGTTTGCTGGAACTACTGCCTCGATGCGAGCTGACCATCGAGAGTTCCGTCGACCTGCCGGTAGCTGACACCGCCATGACGAAAATGATGTGGCTGCTTCGGAAAGTCGGTGACTCCGGCATCGCACTGGCCGGCGGCAGATTGCCGCCCCGTGTAGTGGAAGCCGTCCGCGACGAGCTGGACTGGGGAATCGGCTGGGTAGGCGACAGTCTCTTCGAAGCCGACCACCACCAAGCAACGGACCTGAGGGAAGCCGCGAAGGCGCTGGGTCTCGTTCGCGTGTTCAAGGGGGAGCTCGTTCGAACCAGAGTCGGCACCGCATTGGTCGACGACCCGGTCGGGCTCTGGCACCACTGCGCAGCTCGGCTGCCTCTCGGAAAGCAACCTCATGAACAGGACGCCGGAACGCTCTTCCTGATCGCGCTCGCCGCCTCGGCTTCACCCGCCCAACGGGACGCGATGATCGTCGAAGTCACGGGTGCACTCGACTGGGTGACCGGAGACCACGGCGCATTCGAAGCGCAGAAGATCGCGCACCCGACCGTTGCATTTCTGGATCTGATCGGTGCACACGGGCCGTTGTTCTATCTCGGAGGAGGGGGAGCGGAGTCCCCGATCTGGGCTCGACGGTTCGCTCGGGACGCGCTTCGGACTAGCCGACGCCTCTGACCAGGCGATTTGGAGTTCGGCGAGTCGTCGCGTAACTTTTGTCGAGTCAGAGCGACACGGACACCGACTGCAGCCGAGAGGTTGGAGACAACGAGGTTGTACGGTAGCTTTTGATTGGTTTGTCCCCCAAGAGTCGGAGCTTGCATCCGAGACCAAGCTGGGATAGGCTGGAACAGTTGCCCTTGATGCTGGTAGGCGTGAGTCTGCGGGTGGAGAGTGTGTGCGTGTTCTTTGAGAACTCAACAGTGTGTCGATGAATGTCAGTGCCGAATGTTTTAGGCGCTCATGCCTTTTTTGGTGTGGGTGTGACATCTT
>NZ_NOXZ01000010.1:0-63739 GCF_002258225.1 Rhodococcus sp. RS1C4
GCCCTGCACTCCGTGGACCCCGACATCGCCGTGAACATCGAACACGAGGACACCGCCTACGGCCCCCTCGAAGGGCTACAGATCGCCGTCGACACCCTCAACAAAGCCAAAGCGAACCTCTGATCGCACTGTCCCGTGTACTACCCGCTCGATTTGAAAAGCCCTCCCGGAGAATGTCTCCGGGAGGGCTTTTCAAGTGGTCACCATGGAAGTCGCGCCACTGCGTTACCTATAGCACTGTCTCGAACTCTTCTCCTCTTCATGCAAATCCTGGTCGAGGCTGTGTCCTTCGACGCCTCCGCTCGGGCACGATCACCGCGAGGATTGGTGAACACTCGATTGCCGCAGCGGCGATGCTCTCCCACTGTGTGTGAAGTGCACGTGGATGCGCCAAGGCTATTGGGGGCGCGACGGCAGGAATACTGCTGCGATGACGGCGCCGATTGCTGTGACAGTTGCTGCGACGTAGGAGCCTGCGGTGAGGCCGTCGAGAAATGCGGTGTTGGCAGCGGTGGTGATTGCGTCCGCTGTGGACGAATCGCCCGCTGCGCGTATCTGTTCGGAGGCGATGACGGCGCCGCCTATGGAGTCTTGTACGGCGGATGTGGCGTCGTCGGACAGGTTCGATGCGGTGTCGGATGTGGTCAGTCCGGAGGTGTACAGCGAGGCGTAGACGCTGCCGATGACAGCGACGCCGAGGGTGCCGCCCACTTCTCTGGTGGCGTCGTTCATGCCGGAGCCGATGCCTGCTTTCTCTTTCGGGACGGCGCCCATGATGGCTTCGGTTGCCGGTGCCGATGTCAGGCCTAGTCCGAGTCCGAGGGGAATCATCTGACCGGCGATTTCGAGGTAGCTGGTGGCGGTGCTGAGCGTGGAGATCCATGCGAACGCCGAGGTGAACAGGATCAGGCCGACGGAGACGACGATTTTGTTGCCGATGCGCACTGCCAGGACTGTGCCGAGGACGGAGCCGACAGCGATCGATGCTGCGACGGGTATGAACTTCAGGCCCGTCTCCAGTGGACCGTATCCGCGTACGAGTTGGAAGTACTGCGATATGAGGAATATGAAGCCGAACAACGCGAAGTAGGCGAAGGTGACCGACGCGCTTGCGGCGGTGAATCGCATGTTGGCGAAGAGGGTGACGTCGATCATCGGGTCGTTGTGATTGCGTTCCCACAACACGAGAGCGACGAAGAGCGCGGCTGCGAGGGTGAATCCTGCCAATGAGGCGATACTGGCCCAGCCGTGTTCGGGGGCTTCGATGACGGTGTAGACGAGGGTGCCGACGGCGAGCACGGACAGGACGAGGCCGCCGACGTCGATGCGCGGTGTGCTCGGGTCACGAGAGGTCGTCACGATGACGAGCACTGCGGTGATGGCTCCGAGGGCTGCAACGGCAAGCGCCAGGAAGACGCTGCCCCACCAGTAGTGTTCGAGTAGCCAGCCGCCGAGGATCGGTCCACCTGCGACGCCGACTCCGGTTGTTGCGCCCCAGATTCCGATCGCTTTCGCTTTTGCTGCTCGTTCGGTGAAGACGTTCGAGAGGATGGACAGGGTCGTCGGGTAGACGAATGCGGCACCGAGGCCCATCAGAGCTTGCCAGGCGATCAACTGTGCGGCGCTGTCGGCGAACGAGGCCCCTACTGCTCCGCCGCCGAAGATCGACAGGCCGAGGATGAGGGCGCCTTTGCGGCCGTAGCGGTCACTGAGGCTGCCGAATGCGAGGACGAAAGTCGCGAACAGGAGATTGTAGGCATCGACGATCCATTGGAGCTGTCGGTTGTCGGCGCGCAGTTCGAGCGCCAGAGAGGGGAGCGCGACGTTGATGGCGGTTGTGGCGAGGCTGATGGCCAGCGTCGCCGAGCACAGCACGATCAGTACCGGTAGGCGGGAGGGGGCTCGCAGTTGCAGTGGGGAGGTCACCGCTTGATTATTTCAAGTACAAGGTTCAGAAAGTCAAGTGTAAGCTTCGATCGTGAAGTCCTACGGTGAATTCTGTGCACTCGCTCGCGGTCTCGATGTGGTCGGTGATCGATGGACGATGTTGGTGGTGCGGGAGTTGCTGATCGGGCCGAGCAGATATTCGGACTTGCATCGGTCCCTGCCTGGTATTGCCACGAATCTGCTGGTTCAGCGGCTTCGCAGTTTGGAGGAAGCGGGAATTGTGGTGTCCACCGAGGAGGCGGCGCCGGTGTCGTCGCGGGTCTACTCGTTGACCGAGTGGGGTAGAGGTTTGCAGGCGCCGTTGGTCGAACTCGCCAGGTGGGCGTCGCCGCTCATGTCCGCCGGTGCAGGCGCGGATCACAGCCGCGGTCGGTGGCTGGTGTTCTCGGTCATGGCGCTGTTTCCGAAGCCCGAAGCCCTCCCTGCGAAGAAGCGGTTTCCGACGGTCACTGCGCGCATCGACGCTGACGGTGAAAGCGTGCTTGTGACGTCGGACATGTCGGGAGTGAACGCGACCGTCACGTGTTCTGGTGCACCTGCTGATGTCACCGTGACCGGAACGTCGGAACAGGTTTTCGCGACGCTGTCGGGTTCGACCGCGCGGCGCCCGCAGGCTGTGGTGTCTGGACCGGACACCAAAGTCGGACTGCTACGTCAGCTGACGGCGCTCGCTCTGACGGCATAGCCTGCGTTACCGCGTCGCGTCTCGCGCGGTGAGCGTGCCTCGGTCGCTCGAGCTTGATCTCGGCGCGTTGTGCCGGGCTTCATGACGGTGCTGCGTGCGAGGCGAGTTCTACTGCTCGCGGGATCACATTGTGGCGAAACCCGATTCGGTCGGTGATGGGACGGATGAGTCCGGGTATGCGGGCGGCGAGGGCGTTCGAGCGGGTGGGGACGATCATGTCGGATCGATTCTCGATTCCTGTCACCGCGGCGGCGACGACGGTGTCCAGTGGGATCATCTTGAACAGGCCCGCGCGGTTGCCGCCCCACAACGTGGTGGCCACTGGGTCCGTTTGCACGGCGTCCATCATCGGTGTCTGGAAGAACGTCGGGTGAAGGCTTCCGACCCCGACGCCACGGTGACGCAGTTCAAGGCGAGTCGCGTCGCACAGCGCCCAGACGCCCGCTTTGCTTGCGACGTACGGGCCGTTCAGTGGCGAGTGGACGAAGGCGGCCATCGAGGAGATCGCCAGCAGATATCCGCGCCGCTCGACGACGTGGGGCAGCGATGCTTTGAACGTTCGCCAGACTCCACTGAGGTTGACGTCGATGATTCGTTCCCACAGGGCAGGGTCCATCGATTCGAGCGGTTGCACAGCGGCGATGCCCGCGTTGGCAATCACAACATCGACTCGCCCGAAATGTCGGGCCGCCGAGCCGACCGCCGACTGGATGCTGTCGAGGTCGGTGACGTCCACGGCCCACCCCCGGGCAACGGCCGCCGGGCCGAGAGTGCGAGCTTGTAGGGCTGCCGCGTCGCCGTCCAGGTCGAGAAGGGCCAGATTGGCGCCGCGCGAGCGCAGTGCTGTCGCCAGGGCGGAACCGAGTCCGCCGGTGGATCCTGTGATGACGACTGTGCGGCCGGCAAGGTTGTAGTCGATCACGCTCGTGTGCCTTTCGTTTCGGTGTCATTCTTTTCGGTGACGGGAACGTGCCGACCCAGGAAGTCGAGTTGGTCGGCGATGTTGCGCTCGAAATCGGCACCGACGTAGATGTCGAAGTGGCCGGCGTCGTAGAGCTTTATCTCCGCGCGTGGAGAGCGTGCGGCGTACCGCTGGGTCGGGATCGGCGGTGCAACGCTGTCGCGCTCGCAGATGGCGTAGAAAATCGGGCACTTCACTTTGCTCGCACTGCGTCCCGGGAAATGGCGGACGATGTCGAGTCCGAATCGAGCTGCGACGTCTCGGCGTACGTCCATGCCCGGTGGGATCAGCGCAGTGATACCGGCAGCGCTGTCCGGACTGGTCATGAGCGAGGTCGACCCAGGCGGGCCGTAGGTGTCGATCATCACCGGCGGTCGGCCGAACTTGGCCCCGACGGCATCACGCACCGCGCGGCCGGTCACTTTCGCGGCGACAGGGAGGGGGATGGCTCGTGCTGCGGCGAGGCCGTCGGTGAACGGGCACTGAGTGATCACTGCGGCGACATCGGGGTTGCGTGCGGCGGTGACGATGACGTGTCCGCCGCCGAAGGAGGTTCCCCACAACACGATGCGGGCGGGGTCGACGGTGTCCAGGGTGCGCGCGTGGGCGATTGCGGCGTTCCAGTCGCCGAGTTGCGTATCGATGTCGAGAAGTTGCCGCGGCTCGCCGGTGCTTTCACCGAAGTGGCGGTAGTCGAACACGAGGCACAGGTAGCCCATGGCGGTGAACCGTCGAGCGAAAGCGTCGAGTCCCATCTCCTTGATTCCCCCGAGGCCGTGGCCCATCACGATGATCGGACGGCTTCTGCCGCCCTGGTGGGGCTCGTCGGTCGGTGTGTACAGCCAGGCGGCGCACTGGCCGTCGCCGGACGGGAATCGGTCGTCGGTGCGTGTCATAGGCACACAATATGTAAGAGGTTCCAAAAATGGAAGTAGTTACATGAATTGAATGGGCTACAGTTACGCGGTGATGGCCGAAACAGGAACGACGCGCACTCAACGGCGCGCAGCTGCCAACCGCCGGTCGGTGCTCGAGGCCGCACGCAGCATCATCGCTGCTCATGGCGTCGGGGCGCTCACCCTCGAGGCGGTAGCCGAGCAGGCGGATGTCGCTGTACAGACCATCTACAACCGTGTCGGGGGCCGCTCGGCGCTACTCACCGCAGTAGCGGAGGAGGCGCTCGACGAAAGTCGCGTCTACATGGACGCTGCGTACGAATCGGAAGGGACGGTGGAGGAACGCCTCCTGCTTGTCGCCGCCGCCTACGCACGGTTCGCGCGAGAACGTCCTCACGAATTCCGGATTCTGGTCGAACCGCCCGATGAATCCGACGCGGTCGAGCGGATCGCAGCGCTCACCCAGGCTCAGAACGCCCGCCTCGCAGAGGTTCTGAGGGAGGGCGCCCGCTCCGGATCGGTCAGAGCCGACTTGGATCCGGACGACCTCGCCACCACCCTGTGGGCGGCGTTGAACGGTCTGCTCTCGCTCGCCTGGCGACCGGGAAACCTGGGAGCCGATCCCGCGACGATCGACAGGCTCCTCGCCGTCTACCTCATGGCCGTTCGCGACGGGCTACGGGACCACGACCCGAGCTAGCAAAGTCCCGACGCACGATCCATTGCGGCGGCTGTGGCATACGTGCGCGCCCTACCGGTGTCGAGGGCGGGGCAGTAGCGCGAACGCATTTTCGGCGATCGATGTCATCCGGGCGGGGCTGTGGCCATGTGCGCCAACCACATCGAGTCCGCGGACGATGCTGATCAGAAGGTAGGCGAGGTCGTCGGGGTCCGCGTCGGCGTCGATGTCGCCGTGGCGTTGGGCGGCGCGCACGCATTCGGATACCGCGGTCACCATCGTCGAGAAGCAGGCGTTGGCAACGCGTTCCAACTCGGGGTCGGAGCTGCCCAGCTCGAGGGCTATTTTGGCGGCGAAGCACGCCGCCGCTGCTCGGTCGGGCGCGGGCGGAACGTCGGCAGCGAGAGGGACGCCGTTGACGGCGCGCAGCAGGAATTGGTGCAGCCGTTCTAGAGCACCGTCGTCCGGTCCGGCGAGCGCCTTGGGGACGAAATGCGCCAGCCGAGCGGAGTATCCGGACAGGGCTTGAAGCAACACGCCGTGCTTGCCGTCGAACGCGGCGTACAAGCTGCCGCGGCCCAGGCCGGTAGCGGCGCTGATGTCGTCGACACTCGTGCCGTTGTAGCCGGTGGTGCGGAACTGACGCTCCGCGGCATTGAGGACGTGTTCTCGGTCGAACGTTCGTGGTCGTGCCATGCCTCGAAGGTAGGCCGCGCCCGAGTAATTGACAAGTCAGTACAGAACCGCCTACGTTATGGAACATTGAGTACATAACCGAACGGGACCGACTCGCCCCTGGTTTGGGTCCACGGTCCGGCCGACCGCATCGGCCGCTGCACCGGTTCGCGCCCTCATGTGATTCGACCCCCGATACGCACTGTCAACCGACTGGCCCGCAGATTCGGACCCTTCTATCTCAGGAGTAACTGATGCCTTTACTTGCGAGAACACCCGTCACAGATATGTCGACTCCCTACCCGCGGCGGTGGTGGGCTCTGCTGGTGCTGTGTCTTAGTCTGCTGATCACGGTCATGGCGAACACGTCGCTGATCGTCGCCGCCCCCGATCTGACTGCGGATCTGGGCTTGAGCAGTAGCGATCTGCAGTGGGTCGTCGATGGATACACCGTCCCGTACGCGGCGCTCATGCTGGTGCTGGGCTCGATCGGTGACAAATACAGTCGACGTGGTGCGCTGATCCTGGGGCTGTCGCTGTTCGCCGGTGGTTCGATTATCGGCAGCATGGTCGACGAGACCACGATGCTGATCGCAGCCCGGGCAATCATGGGTATCGGAGCCGCTGTCGTGATGCCGGCCACGCTGTCACTGCTGGTAGCGACGTTTCCCCGCGACGAACGAGGCAAGGCCGTCACCGCATGGGCCGCAACATCCGGGGTGGCGGTTGCTGTTGGACCCCTGGTCTCGGGCTGGTTGCTGGAGGACCACGGTTGGGGTTCGACGTTCTTGATCAACGTCCCGATCGCGGCCCTCGCCGTCGTTGCAGCGCTCGTTCTGGTTCCGCCGTCGAAGGCCGAGAACATGGGCCGCATCGACTACGTGGGTGGTCTGCTGTCCATCGTCACCCTCGGTTCCTTGATCTACGGCGCCATCGAGGGTCCGCATTCGGGTTGGGACGCAGGCCCCGTCGCGGCCATCGTCGTTGCCGCTGTCGGTCTGGCGGGGTTCGTTGCCTGGGAGTTGCGTCATCCGCATCCGATGCTGAACGTCCGTAAATTCGCGCTGCGGCCGTTCACCGGTTCGATGCTCGCGGTGCTGGTCTTTTTCTTCGGAATGTTCGCGGTGCTCTACTATTCGACGCAATTTCTGCAGTTCGTCCTCGGTTACGACGCTCTCGCTACGGGCGTACGCCTGCTGCCGTTGGGCGCCGCTGTTTTTCTCGGATCTGCGATCACCGGGAAGTTCACTCCACAGTTGGGGGTCAGGGCGATGGTCGTCGGCGGATTGATCATCGGAACGGCAGGGATGTTCCTGCTCACCAGGATCGACGATGGCTCGACGTATATCGACTTCCTCACTCCGTTGCTGATGCTGGGCTTGGCTCTTGGCGTGAGCATCGCGCCGGCGACCGACACGATCATGGGGACCTTCCCAGAATCCGAGTTGGGCGTCGCAGGAGGTGCCAACGACACAGCGCTCGAACTGGGCGGGGCGCTGGGCATCGCAGTGCTGGGATCGGTGCTGGGCACCGCATATCGCGACGAACTGACCGACCTGGCGGCAGATCGGCTTCCTGCCGAAGCGATGCAGATCGCCAAGGACTCGGTCGGTGGTGGATTGGCGGTCGCAGAGCAGGTCGCGCAGAGTTCCGCTGCCGGACCCGAGACTGCCCGAGCAATCGTCGAGGCCGTCCAACAGTCCTTCGCCTACGCTGTCTCCCACACCAGCCTCATCGGTGGCATCGTCATGGCCACCGGAACAATGATCGTCCTCGCTGCTCTACCGGGCCGACGAACCCTCACGCCCACGAGCGTCGAGCCTCCCGTCGAGAGCTCTGTGACCGCTCGCCCAACCGACCCGACGCCCACCACACCAGTCAGAGGGTGACCCTGGATATGTCGAACAACCGGAGGCAGGAAACCATGACCGCTACGACACCGACTTACCAGAGTGATGCCGTTGCCGAGGAAATCGTCGATGTGGTGGTGATCGGCGGAGGCGCCGCGGGGCTCAACGGAGCACTGATACTCGCTCGTTCCCGGCGCTCGGTCGTCGTGATCGACAGCGGATCCCCGCGCAATGCACCTGCAGCGTCGATGCACGGGTTCATCGTCCTGGACGGAATGGCGCCGCAGGAGATTCTCCGCCGGGGCCGAGAGCAGGTGCGCCAGTACGGCGGCCTCGTCGTCGACGCCGAGGTGATGGCAGCCGAGCCTGCGCCCCCGTCCGCGCGCGGGGACCTGCGGTTCACTGTGACTCTCGCCGACGGTCGAACCATCACTTCCCGTCGCATTCTGATCGCCACCGGACTCACCGACGTGTTGCCGGAATTGCCCGGGCTGGTCGAACACTGGGGCGATAGTGTGCTGCACTGTCCGTACTGCCACGGATGGGAGGTGCGCGATCAGCCCATCGGCATCCTCGCCACCGGTCCGGTATCGATCGTTCACACGTTTCTGTTCCGCCAGCTGACCGAGGACCTGATCTATTTCACCCAGGGCACCGACCTCGACGACGACGACCGTGATCGTTTCGCAGCCCGCGGTATTCGCATCGTCGACACTCCTGTCACCGAGATCGTCGACGACGACAATGGTGCGCTCGCCGGGCTGCGACTGGCCGACGGACAGATCGTGGCCCGGAGTGTGGTGGCCGTACTCGCACAACTGCGAGCCCGCATCCAGGGACTGGAAGGTCTGGGCCTGCCGGTGCATGAACCGCCGAACATAGGTGTCGGTTTCGCCTCCGGCATCGCCGGCGCTACCGAAGTGCCGGGTGTGTGGGTGGCGGGGAACGCCACCGATCTGACTGCCCAGGTCGGTCCCTCGGCGGCGGCCGGTGCACTGGCCGGCGCGGACATCAACAGAATGTTGGCCATCGCCGACACCGATGCTGCCCTGCACGAGAAACGCCGGGAAGCTTGACGACTCGAATGCTGTCTACAGCTTCTCACGGCACAGTTCGACGCAGTTGTGGCGGGATGTGCTCCAACTCTGGTCGAGGTTGAGTTGGACCGGGTGGGGTATGTGTCGGCATGGACGATTACCCCGAAACACATGCGGACGGTGATTCCGGGGCCGATCAATCCACCCCGGTGTTTCAGCCGCCTCGACTTCGAACCAAGGACGATCGTGCCGCAACGCGGCTGGAGCTGTTCTTCGATCTCGCTTATGTGCTGGTTGTTCATCAGCTCGCGATCGGCTTGAAAGACGACCTGGGGTGGCACGGGGTAGCGGTGTTCACCGGACTGTTCGCTGTCACCTGGTGGTCGTGGGTGACGACTACGTTGTACGCCAACAGATTCGACACGAACGACGTTCTCTATCGGGTGCTCAAACTGGCCGCGACGTTCGCGGTCGCGGTGATGGCGGCGAGTGCGACCACGGCCATCGGTGGTAGCGGCACCGTCGCGTTCGGCATCGGATACATCGCGACCCGGGTGCTTCTCGCCGGGCTCTACTTCCGTGCGTGGCGGCATATCGCCGACGTACGGGCCACCATCGATCTCTATCTCGCGGCGACGGTCATCAGCATCGTGATCTGGACGATTTCGCTGTTCGTTCCGTCGCCGCTCACCTACGTCCTGTGGGCGGTAGGCATCGCTGTCGAGGCGGCTGCTCCGTTCGCGGCGACCCGGTGGGGTCAGAACGTGCCGCTTCACCTCGACCATCTTCCGGAACGCTTCGGACTCTTCGTCATTCTCGTCCTGGGTGAATCGGTTTCGGCCGTCGTGCTCGGGATGCGTGACACTTCGTGGGCCTGGTCGTCATTGTCGGTGGCAGCACTGGGATTCACCATTGCGGCTGCCGTGTGGTGGATGTACTTCGACATCGCCGGTGCGGAAGCCAAGTTCGAGATCCAGGACGACGATCGGGCGGTGGAAAGCGGTCGCGCCGATGGGTATGTCTACGGCCATCTTCCTGTTGCTCTGGGGGTCGCGCTGCTCGGTGTGGGGATTCAGCAGTATGTTCTGCATCCCGTCGGAGAGCTGACCGACGCGGGCCGTTGGATCCTGTGCGGCGGGGTCGTGCTGTTCGTCGTCGGGATCTGTTCCATCCTCGGGTGGAGCTCGGGTGATTGGAAGACTGTGATGCCATGGCCGGGGCTGGCGATCCCCGCCGTCCTTGCGGTGGGCGCCGTGGACGGCGCACTCCCGTTCGCATCGGCCGTCGTGCTCGCTGTCGGTGCCATCATCGCCGTGGTCACGGGGATCGTCCGGCGCCAGCGAAGTCCGATCGAGACAACGGAAACCTGACGCGCCGGTAGCGACACGCGACGTCCCGTCGCACACCCCTCGATGGTGACGATCATCTCTGACCGGAATACCTGACTGTTCTCCGACGGTTAGCCGATGTAAGTATCGCCCCCGTCTGGAAAGAGTCGAATCAGTGAAGTTGTTTTCTCCGTTGACGCTAGGTGCCCTCGACCTCGAGAACAGGCTTGTGATGGCTCCGCTCACGCGGGTGCGGTCCGGGCGTGACGGAGTTCCCGGCCCGCTGGTGGTCGAGCACTACCGTCAGCGTTCCTCGCTCGGTCTGATCGTCACCGAAGGCACTTATCCGTCGCACGCGGGTCAGGGATTCCCCGGCCAACCCGGCCTCGTCACGCCCGAGCAGATCGACGGCTGGAAGAATGTCGCCGACGCCGTGCACGCCGAGGGTGGTCTGATCGTTGCTCAGGTCATGCACGCAGGCCGTGTCACGCACGAGGCGACAACAGGCGGCTACGAGGTCGTCGCCCCGAGCGCGATCGCCATCGACGGTGAGACACGGACCTACGACGGGAAGAAGCCGTACCCCGTGCCTCGCGCCCTGACGACCGACGAACTTCCTTCGGTGATCGAGGAATTCGTCCAAGGAGCCAAGAACGCCATCGCAGCAGGATTGGACGGCGTCGAGATTCACTCCGCCAACGGTTACCTGCTGCACGAGTTCCTTTCGCCCGCATCGAATCAGCGTGACGATGCCTACGGCGGCACACCCGAGAACCGCGCGAAGTTCGTCGTGGAGGTCGCACAAGCGGTCGCCGACGCCATCGGAGCCGACCGCGTCGGAATCCGAATCTCGCCCGAGCACAACATTCAGGATGCGCTCGAAACCGACCGCGACGACGTACACGCGACTTACGCCGCCCTGGTGAAGGGGATCGCTCCGCTGGGTCTGGCGTTCCTGAGTGTGCTGCACAAGGATCCGTCGGGTGAGCTCGTCCAGGATCTGCGCCGCACCTTCGGCGGTCCTGTTCTCGTCAACAGTGGATTCGGCGAAATCACCAGCAGGGACGAAGCTCTGTCGCTGGTCGACGACGGATTCGGTGACGCTGTCGTGGTAGGCCGTCCCGCCATCGCCAACCCGGATCTGGCCCGCCGATGGAAGGAAGACCTTCCACTGAACACTCCGGACCAAAGCACCTTCTACTCGGACGGTGCAGAGGGATACACCGACTACCCGGCACTACAACACTGAAACGACCTGGGGGGAGGAGCACCCGTTCCTCCTCCCAGGTTTGCACTGGGACTGGACGTGCCTTGCAACGGATGTGTCGCAAGGTATTCGGGTGCCGTCGCGCCGCTAGGACAGCTCGCGTCGCACGAGGTCGGTCCCGGCGGCGAGCGTGCGCATCTTTTCTCGCGCGACCCGTCGATCGAGAGGCGCCATACCGCAATTGGTGCTCGAATACAGTTTGTCCGCGTCGACGAACGGGAGGGCGCGTCGAAGGGTGGCGGCGACTTCCTCGGGCGTCTCGATGGTGCTACTCGCAACATCGATCGCTCCCAGCATGACTTTCTTGCCCCGAAGCAATTCGATCACGTCGACCGGTACCCGCGAATTGTGGCTCTCCAGCGACACGATGTCGATCGAAGACTGTCGCAGCAGTGGAAACGACTGCTCGTATTGACGCCACTCTGCCCCGAGCGTCGCCTTCCAATCGGTGTTGGCCTTGATGCCGTACCCGTAGCAGATGTGCACGGCAGTCTCGCAGCTCAACCCGTCCGTGGCACGCTCGAGCATCGCCACGCCCCAGTCCTTCAGTTCATCGAAGAACACGTTGAACGCAGGCTCGTCGATCTGGATGATGTCCACGCCTGCCGCTTCCAGGTCCTTCGCTTCCTGATTCAGCGCCGTCGCGAACTCCCACGCAAGCTTTTCGCGGCTCTTGTAGTGGTCGTCGTAGAGTGTGTCGACCATTGTCATCGGACCGGGCAGGGCCCACTTGATCGGCTGGTCGGTTGTCGCTCTGAGGCGGGCGGCGTCGTCGGCGAACACAGGCCTTTCGCGGCTGACTTCGCCGATTACCGTTGGAACACTTGCGTCGTAGCGGTCTCGAATTCGTACGGTCTCGCGTCGATCGAAGTCGACGCCGCTGAGGTGCTCGATGAACGTGGTCACAAAGTGTTGACGGGTCTGTTCACCGTCGCTGACTATGTCGAGCCCGGCTTGCTTTTGCTCGTGCGCCGCAAGGGCTTGGGCGTCGAGTTTCCCTTCGCGCAGTTCGTCCTCTCGCAACTTCCATGGGGACCACAGCTTTCCGGGCTCGGAAAGCCAGGAGGGCTTGGGCAGGCTACCGACGATCGAGGTGGGTAGGAGGGTGTTCATCTCTGGTACCTTTCGGTTCTGCGGGCTCAGGCCGTCTGCGCGAAAGCCCACCGTTCGAGAACGGCGCCGTACGGTTCGATGAGATTTACCTCGGTGAACTTTCCTTGGGTGGTTGCGAGGCCGGTGCGCTCGACACGGTCGTAACTCACCTGTGGCAGTGAGTAGTTGCCGTTGTCGAGGCTGGGCCGATATACGTGCGCCGCTGCGGTATTCGAATTGTAGATTTCGGGGCGGTAGATCTTCTGAAACGTTTCCATCGTCGCGATCGTTCCTGCAAGCGCGAGTAACGAGTAGTCGTTGAGCAAGTCGCCGCGGTGGTAGAAGGCAAGTGGAGCGGCGGAACCGCGAGGCATGAAGTATCGCGCGCGGAGCCCCATCTTCTCGAAGTACCGGTGGGTGAGCGACTGCTCGTCCGCCACGTACTCCACCCCGAGAATCGGATGGTGATTGGAAAGTCGGCGGTACGTCATGGACGTCGAGACACTGATGCAGATGACCGGCGGCTGCGAGAATCGTTCGCGATACTCGTCGGACTCGACGAAACGCTGGAAGACCTGCCCGTGCAGGTCGCCGAAGTCGCTGGGGATTCCCGTCGCCCGGTGCCCCGGGAGCCGAACACTGAAATCGTAATCACGAATGTACGACGAGAAGTTGTTCCCGACGATTCCCTCGGTGCGGGATCCGGTCTCGATGTCGACGATGTCGACATCGAGCACTTCGATCACCGGGAATGCGGATCCATCCCCGGCCGACGCGAGATGCAGGTCTACGGAAACGATGTCGAGGTCGAGCCTGTAGCGGTCACCACGGGGGTTGTCCCAGTGCACCAACTCGTTGACACGGGTATTCATCATCGTCACCGCATTGCGCAGATTCTGTCGGCGACCCTCGCCCCGTGCGAGATTCGCGAAATTCGTCGTACTGCGCGAGCTGGTCGACGGTGTGTAGTCCTCGTCGAAGCGTGTCGTATCGATGCTGAAGGCACAGTCGTTCGTCATTGTGGAGAGTTGCCCCGATCATGTGCGGTAACTACAGCGACGAGGGCGTCGCCGCACGGCTGATTGCTTGGTTCTGTGCAGCACTTCGGCCCACCGCATCCTCTTGCCCCAGATGGACTCTCGGGCCGAGATACTCGAAGATCGGGGGCGCAAAGTGACGCGAAAATGAGTGTAGACAGACCGACCGTCATAGGCTAATTGCTTCGAACGATAGCTGGATATAGCGAATGGCTATCCCAGAAGATCGACTCCGAATCCTGAGACGACGTCGCGCATCTCCAGCACGAATCGCCGGGCCTGAGCGGTCAAGGACACCGAGGCATGACCGATCCAACCGATCTCGATTCGTTCGTCCACGTCCAAAGGTACGGCGACGATGGACGGATCGAGATCGTCCGAGACGATGCCGGTAGAGATCGTGTATCCAGCCAGACTGATCATGAGGTTGAAGATGGTCGCCCGATCACTCACCCGGATGTCCTGCTTCGACGAACGGGTGGAGAGGATCTCTTCAGCCAGGTAAAAGGAGTTGTTGGCGCCCTGGTCGAAGGTGAGCCGGGGCAGATCCTCCAGATCACTCAGCGTCACGCTCGTTCGTTCTGCGAGCGGATTCGTGCGGGCGACGAAAATGTGCGGCGACGCCAGAAACAGCGGCGTGAACACCAGTCCGGCTTCGCGAATCAACTTGTCGATCACGTTTGCGTTGAACTCGTTGCGATACAGCACACCGAGCTCACTTCGCAGTGTGCGAACGTCCTCGATGATGTCCCACGTACGGGTCTCGCGAAGAGTGAACGCATATTCTGCCGCTTCGGATGCCTTCACCATCCGGGCAAAGGCGTCGACGACGAACGAGTAGTGCTGAGTCGACACGGCCAGCAGCCGCCGGGAGGGTCCGCGGCCCAGATAGCGTTGTTCCAGGAGCTCTGCTTGCTCGACCACTTGACGCGCATAGCCTAGGAATTCCGCCCCGTCCTCGGTGAGCGTCACGCCGCGGGTCGAGCGAAGGAAGAGCGTACGCCCTACGCGATTCTCGATGTCTTTCAATGCGGACGACAGGGTCGGTTGCGCGACGTAGAGAAGGTCGGCCGCGGCACTGATGGATCCCTCGGCGGCCACTTCCACGAAGTACCGCAACTGCTGAAGGGTGATTCCCCGCGCCGTCCCTGCGATGCCACGCGCCATAGCGAGAACTTATCGCATTGGTACACGACGCGGACGCTGGTGCTGGAGTCACGCTGTGTTCGTGTCCGCGGGTTCTCGAAGGCGTCCATCTCGATTGCGATACGCCGCGCGAGTAAGGGGTGGACTCGGCAAGTCGAACCTCGCCCGACGACACCGCTGCGAACCCAAACGGCCGACTCATCCTCGGCGTTCTGTGTGCACTGCCCAACGTCCGAGCGCGTCGATCGCTGTGCGCAGGGCATGTCCGCGTTCGGTGAGTGCGTAGGCTCTTGTGTTGTGCTTCAACGGAAGACGGGTCAACACGCCTGCGGCTTCGAGTTCGCGCAGACGGGTCGCGAGCATGTTCGTCGGCGTTCCGAGATCGCGCTGGAGATCGCCGTAGCGTTGCGGCCCGTCGAGCAGTCGCTCCACGATCAGTAAAGCCCACCGAGCGCCGACGACGTCGAGCGCTGCGGCGAGGTCGCTCATGCGGGCGTGTCGACGTCCGGCTTCATCCAGAACGGGGAGTAGTGATAGCCGTCGGGGTCGTCGAACTGGCGCTGGTACATGAACGGGTAGTCGTCGGTGTCACCGATTCGACCACCGGCGGCGCCTGCACGTTCGACGAGTTCGTCGACGGCCTCGCGGCTGGCGAGGTCGAAGGAAACGGTGACCTTCGACGGGGTACCCGGCCCTCCGATCAACTCCTCGGTACCTCCGACGCTTGCGTACATCTCGCGGCTACCGAGCATGACGTATTGCCCGGGCGTGATCGAGAAGCACGAGACGTTGTGGTCGGACATCTCTGCGTTGAGGGTCCAGCCGAGGGCGGTGTAGAAGGTGGTGGCGCGCTCGACATCGTCGACTGGGCAGGTGATGAAGAGGCTCATGCCGTTAACACTTGCAAAATGCAAGTGTGCTGTCAATGGACAGTGCACAGGCGATGGCCCTCAGTCGCGCCACAGCGCTTCCGGGAACCCTCCGATCGCGGGACACCTATCCGATCGGCCGCCGCGAGATGGCAGTCGGGGATACTCGTTGTGAGCCGGCCATCGAGCTGGACGCACGCCGATCACGTGCAACAGGCCTGAGGAGGCAGAACGTGCTGCATCTACGCGTCATCTCGCCGAGCGCGCGAACAAGCGATCTGCTGCGCGTGCTGTCCGAGGAACCCGCGGCTACGCACAAAACCCTCGCAGTCGGCGCGGCGATCGATCCACCCGGCGATGTCGTCGAGGCAGATGTAGCGCGCGCCTCCGCCAACGACGTGCTGATTGCGCTCAGTGCGCAGAACCTACCGAATATCGGTGCCATCCTGCTCGAGCCGACCGGAACCATGCTGTCCGAAGCCGGAGATCGGGCCAACGCGGCGGCTGGTCGAACACCGGACAGGGCAGTGGTGTGGGAACGGTTGCTCGGCCAAGTTCGTGAGGGCGCGAGGCTCACTCCTACATTCGTCGCCTATCTGGTCATTGCATTCTTGCTGTCGGCAGTGGGCGTTGCCACCGCGTCACCGTTGATCTTGGTGGGCGCGATGGTGGTCGGGCCGGAATTCCGCCCGCTGGCGGCGATGTCCGTGGGTCTGGTCCGCCGTGACACCACGTTGATACGCACCTCGGCACGCACTCTCGCGATCTCGTTTCCCGTTGCCGCCGTGATCACGGCTCTGGCAACACAGCTTTGGATCCGCCTCGACTGGATCGGGGTGGGTGACGTCGAGGAAGCACGCGCATTCGACTTCATCTACCAGGTGGGTCCGTTTTCACTGGTGGTGGCACTGCTCGCAGGCGCCGCGGGAATGCTGGCTGTGGTTTCGTCGACGTCCAGTGTTCTGGTCGGCGTTTTCATTTCCGTGACGACGGTGCCCGCGGCCGGATTGGCCGTCGTCGCGGTGTTCGCCGGGAAATGGAACGTGGTGTGGAGCTCTCTAGCCCAACTCGGTGTGAACCTCATCGGCATCGTTCTCTCCGGCGTGGCCGTGCTGCTGGTGTTCTCGTTCGCGTCGCCGCGTACCGACCGGTCATCGATCAGCCGCGCACTGCCCCAGGAATAGCACGTGCCACGGCACGATGAGCCGTACACACGCCGAGATCACCCGGCTGGGCACCGGTTGCGCGGACCCGTCGACGCCCACCACGACCGCGGTGGACTGTGGAAACGGTGGGTAGTGCACAGCGGTCTCCTCCATGACCTCATGGTCGCGGTTCGACGTCTGTCGGCACAGAGGCATCGGTCCTTTGTTCGGTGGCCTGCTACGAAGGACCAAGGTCTCGAAGGGCCCCTCGTTACATAGTGCCTTTGTGCTCTGGGGACGAAGACGACCGCCTTGCACGCTGAACACAGTCAGCGTCGAACGGCGTTCGCTCTACTAAGAATCGGAGACCGACCATGACGGTATGGAGCAATCATCGACAGATCGTGGTCGGCATCGACGGTTCCGAGAACTCGTTCGGTGCATGCCGATGGGCGGCCGACGTAGCAGCGCGGTTGCGATTACCCATGCATCTGTTGAGCGCGATCGAATCTCGGGTAATGGATTATCGAGAGTTCGATATCTCGGGACGTGGAGATTGGGACGACCACGCGCAACACGCCGCGCGTGCCTTCTTGATCGAAGCCGAGAAGATCGTCTCGGATCGTGCGCCCGGCGTGGAGGTCACCACCGAGGTCTCAGGCGACTTCGTCACCCGAGCGCTATTGAACAATTCAGATCACGCCCACATGCTCGTGGTGGGGCGGTCGGGACTCGGATCGTTGGGTGGGGCTCTTGTGGGATCGACGACCCAAGTGGTTGTATCCAGAGGGCAAAGTCCAGCGTGTGCTGCGTGAGGGGAGCCCGGCGCACACCCTCATGCACGCAAGCGAGGACAACCAGCTCATTGTCGTCGGGAGTAGAGGACACACGGGGCTGGTGGGTGCGATAGCTGGTTCGACAAGCAGAAACTTGCTGTACCAAGCGAAAGTTCCTTTGATGGTCTGTCGGCCTCCGCGGAGGTGAGTCCGTACCGCCCCGGCACACTATAGGGCTGATCACAGGTGACAGAGCACTGAATCAAGCATCGGAACCACCGAGGGACAGCGAATGGAGAGAGCTCGCGGAGAGTTGTTCGGGGTCCGTGACATGTTGCTCGCGCATCATCTCCCGGATTCGGTCTTCGACCGCACGAAGCTGCTCCGCGAGGGGGGCTGCGCATCAGCGCTCTCTCGTGGTCGAGATGGCGCGTCCACGCTGTCAGCGCCTGAGCGATCGTCAGAGGTTGCCCACAGAATTCGAGATTTCGACCACGCTGGGGATCGTCGAGATCGGACATGCGATCGGTCTCCTCGCTGCACGAGGGAGTATCCCTTCGGTGCGTACAACGACGCTACGAACGGAGCCTCGAACCTCGGCAGAGCACTAAGTCATCTGATGAGATCCTGTTGTCCCGAGCAGCTCCGTGAGGTAACGACCCGCAGATCCGGACCAGTTACATCACGATGACGCCCGCGCCGGCGAAACGTCCGTGTTTCAAATCGTGGAGAGCAACCGGAACTTGCTCGAAATCGTAACGTGTAGTGGTCACGTCGAGATGCGTGTCTCCGCATCGCTCCAGAAAGGTTCGGGCATCCTCCCGCGTATTCGCCTCGATGCTGAGAATTGTCTTTTCGTGAAACAGATGCTGTTCGTGGTTCAGCACAGGAACATCACTCATGTGGATCCCGGCCAACACCAGGGTGCCGCCCGGTGCCAGTGCCGCGAGTGCCGCAGGGACGATGTCTCCCACCGGAGCGAAAACAACGGCAGCGTCGAGCTTTTCGGGTGGCGAGTCATATGTGTCCTGTGCAGATTCGAGTCCGAGAGACAAGGCAAGTTCCCTGGCGGAAGATTCCCGGGTCATCACGTGCACAATCGTGCCTTCGGAGTGCGCGAGTTGGCCGACGATGTGGGCGCTTGCCCCGAAACCATACAGTCCGAGTTTGTAGCATGGTGGGAGATCGGCTCGAGACAGTGCTCGATATCCGATGATTCCTGCACACAACAGCGGGGCGAGTTCCGTTGTGGTGTAACCGTCGGAAAGTGCAAGGGCATAGTCCTCAGGCAAAGTGCAAGGGCATAGTCCTCAGGCACGGTCGTCCAGTCGGCGAACCCGCCGTGCTCGTCCCAACCGGTGTATCTGGACTCACTGCACAAGTTCTCATGTCCTGTCCTGCAGTGCGGGCAAGTGCCACACGTGTAGCAAAGCCACGGGATTCCGGCCAACTGCCCGACCTGGAAGTCGGACGCGGTCGCAGGTCCGATCTCCGCGACCCGGCCGACCACATCGTGGCCCGGGGTCACGTGAGGCCGATGAACAGGAAGATCCCCTTCGACTCAGTGCAAGTCTGTCCTGCACACACCACACGCCTCGACATCGACCAACAGTTCACCCCGACCGGGTTGCGGCCTCCGGTTCCGATGGTGCACGACTTTCGCGCCCGCACACGAACGTATCGACTCGTCTCGATCGATGCAGCCGCCGAATGTCCTCTCGTCGAGAGGAATTGGTCATTCGAAACCAAGTGCTTCGGGTCCTCGCCGAGTTGGTTCGCCTTTCAGGGCGTGCTGCGGCGTTGGACCGGAGCGTGCGCAGCATCTTTCTGCTCATGACGAATCCGATCGGTTCGACGAGCGAGTGGCCGAAAGTAAGGCGACTGGCCAACGACCCACCGTGCGCGTATCTTCCTCGTTCGATCAACCTCGTTCCACCGTCGGCGGCGGGTCGGAGATGGAACGACCACAATGCGCTGTCCAGCAGTGTTGGACCAGGGCCGACCAGAACCAGCGTCGTCTCGTGCTCGATAATCGTCACCGTCAACGGCGGTGATTTCGGGTGTAGTGCAACGAGGTCGCCTACATCGAGGTGTTGAAATGCCGGATCGATTCCCTCCGCATGGGTGATGTGGCAGCCGACCATGTTCTCGAGAGTGCGATAGCTGTAGAAACCCGCGCGTTGCTGTCCTATCTGAACCAACCACGGCCACAACTGCCGCGCCGAGCAGTCGACGGTAACCGCATGCGTGTAGGTCCAGGACGGCGTGGGTACCGAATCATCACCGGGCAACACCTCGCCTATCTCCGAGATGGATGCGCCCCACGTTGTTCGCCACCGCCGCAGCGGCTTTGCTGCGATCAGATGAAAAGCGATGAGTGCCGCACCGCCGAGGGACTGGAGAGTACTGTTCGTCGCCAACCCGATCCGCGATCTTCTCTGCGTGGGAGCGAGGCTGGAGCCTGACGGTCCTCGGCGGTTATGCATCTCGGCGCCGGAGCAAGTATGCGGCGAGGCATATCAGCGCTGCTGCCCAGATCGCCGCGACTCCGAATCCCTGCCACGGTGACAGGAGATCGCCGGGCGCCTGCATGGGTGAGGCGATCAAACTGCCGGCCTGAGAGGGCAGATAGGCTTGGATGTGGTGACCCACAGTCCCCGGAAGCAATTGAGCCAATGGCGCCAGCACGAGGACGAAAGCGATTATCCCGGTGACGGCCCCGGCAGTGTGTCGGACCATCGCGCCGATCGCGATAGCCATCACGCCGAGCAGTGAAAGATACAGTCCCGCACCGATCACCGCCCTGAAGACGCCCGGATCGCTCAGAGAGACCGAAGCGCGCGAGCTCATCAGCGCGGACCCTAGCAAGAACGCTGGAAACGCGGCGATCGCGCTGACGACGAAGACAACGGCCATGAAGAGTACCGATTTGGCCACCAGCACGGGGAGTCGCTTCGGCACGGCCATCAGACTTGCTCGGATGGTGCCGCTGGAGTATTCGCTGGTGACGACGAGTACGCCCAGAACACAGACGGCGAGCTGTCCGAGTTGAAAGCCGGCACCCAGAATCTGTCGCGCAGGGTCGGCGACGATTTGTGTCTGTGCTACCGGATCCACGTTGTCCCAGTAGGCGATTGTGAACCAACTGAACAGTGCCGTGAAGCCGATGGTGATCAGAACGAACAGAGCGAGTGACCACACAGTCGATCGCAAGGATACGAGTTTGGTCCATTCGGATTGCAGCAGGGCATAGATCTCGGAACTGCGTCGAACCGACGGAAGCGAATCGGCCAGAGATACGGTGGCGCTCATCTCGTTTGTCCTTCGAAGGTCGCCGATACCAGCGGGGGCAGTTCATGTGGGTAGGGGGATGCGTGAGCGCCATGAATGCGTCTTCCAGCGTGGCTTCCACGGGCCTGAGTTCGTAGACCACAATGCCGTGCAGGTCGGCTAGTTCACCTACGCGGCGAGCCGATATTCCGCGCACGGTCGATGCGTCGTGAGACTCCATAGTGGCACGGCCGCCCTCTGCCGCAATGAACTCGGCGAGTCCGGAGGGATCAGACGATTTGACCACGACAGATGCGTGGCTGGTGCGTGCGATCAACTCTTCGGTGGTGCACTGCGCGATGAGCCGCCCGTGCTCGATCACGATCAGATTGTCCGCTGTCTGCGCCATCTCACCCATCAGGTGGCTGGAGACGAATATCGTCTTCCCTTCACTTGCCAAATGTCGCATGAGATTGCGCATCCAGTAGATCCCGTCTGGATCCAAACCGTTGATGGGTTCGTCCAGGATGTATACACGCGGATCGCCCAGCATCGCAGCCGCGAGTCCCAACCGCTTGCGCATACCCAGGGAAAATGACCCCGCGCGTTCGTCCCGGACCTCGCGTAGACCGACCAGTTCCAGGACCTCGTCGATGCGGGATGTCGAAATCAGTTGTGTTCGAGCGAGAAAGAGAAGGTGGTTGTAGGCCGATCGTCCCGCGTGTACCGCCTCGGAGTCGAGCAGAGTGCCGACAGTGCGCAGCGGATGGCGGAGCTGAACATAGTTGACACCACCGATAGAGGTCGAACCGTGAGTGGGGTGGTCGAGCCCGACGATCAAACGCATGGTGGTGGACTTGCCCGAGCCGTTCGGCCCCAGGAAACCGGTCACGGCGCCGGCCTCGACGACGAACGAGAGATTGTCGACAACGATCTTGCCGCCGTAGCTCTTGCTGAGTTCTCGCACTTCGATCGGATGGCTCACCTGATGCATGACGGACTCCCCTTCGGTCGGTGACACGATGGCGTCGAGTGTCGTCGTCTGCATCGCACCCGAGTAGAGGCTTTGTGCCCTCAGAACCATCGGTGCCTGATCAGGGGAGCGGCGCTGACCAGGTGAGTTTTGTGCCGCCCGTTGCGTTCGCGGGTCCGGTCGTCATGCTGCCGCCGTTGTCGACCGCACGTGAGAGCATGTTCTTCAGACCGCTCGTCGCTGCTCCGTCCGGGATGCCGACACCGTCGTCGGTGATCTCCATTCTGAGGTCGTCCGCGACGTCGAATGCGATGACGAGATTTCGGGCGTCGGCGTGACGGACGCAATTGCTGATGGCCTCGCGTAGGACGGCCAGCGCGTGTGTGGCGAGGGTCGAGTCGACGGCGGAGAGCGGGCCGGTGACGCGTACCGATGTTCGTAGCTCGGTGCCGGCGGTCATTTCCTCGACGACGTCGTTGATCTGCCGCCTCAATCCCAGAGTGGCGTCTGGGGTCTGAAGGTCGAAAATGGCCGATCGGATGTCGTGGACCGTGTCCTGCAGATCGTCGATCGTTGTGGACAGGCGTGTCCGAAGTGCGGGGTCGGCTGTTCGTTGCACGGTGCTCTGCAGCGACAGTCCGGCGGCGAAAATTCTCTGGATGACCCGATCGTGAAGGTCTCGGGCGATGCGGTCGCGTTCGGCCAGAACGTCCAATTCCCGCAACCTCCGTGCGTCGGTGGCCATCCGAACAGCGACCGCGGCCTGATCTGCGAACGCAGATACCAAATCGAGTTGATCGTCGTCGAAGGGGGTTCGGTTGGACCTTCGTAGTACGACCAGCACTCCTGCGACGCGATCCGACGCCTGCAGAGGCGAGATGAGTGCGGGGCCGTACGCGGCCTGCGTGGCTGCTGTGGCGTTGTACTCGAGTCGGTCGACTCGCAGGGGTGAACGGCTGCGGAACGCCGTACCCGATGTCGACCCGTAGACCGGAAGCGCGCTGCCCAGGATGTTGTCCGGGTGATCCATCGGGGAACCGGACGCGATCCCGATCAAGAGTTCGGTGACGTTCTCCGGGGACGCGTCCGGGTCGTCGGGTGTCGCGATGAACGCGAGGTCGGCGTCCGTCAGCTCCCGGGCTTTGTCTGCGACGGTTTGCAGGCCCACATCGGCGTCGGTACCGCCGAGCAGTTCGGTGGCGATGTCGCGGGTGGCTTCGAGCCACGATTGACGGGTGCGAGCCTCGTCGTACAGGCGCGCGTTCTCGATGGCGACGCCCGCCGCGGACGCCAGGGCCTGGATGACTGCCTCGTCGTCGTCGGTGAATGAGTGCCCGTTGTTCTTCTCGGTGAGGTAGATGTTGCCGAACACTTCGTTGCGCACACGAATCGGGGCGCCGAGAAACGAGTTCATCGGTGGGTGGCCGGGAGGAAAACCGATCGAGGACGGGTGATCGGAGAGGTGGTCGAGACGGATTGCGCGGGGTTCGTCGATGAGCAGGCCGAGAACACCACCGCCGGTGGGCAGCGGACCGATACGCGCGGCGCTTTCCTCGTCGATTCCATGAAAGATGAAGGCACTCAGTTCATGATTGTGGCCACGTACTCCCAGTGCTCCGTACCGGGCATCGACGAGTTCGGTCGCCGCCACGACGATCGTCCGCAACGTATGTTCCAGATCGAGCCCTTTGGAGACGACGAGCATTGCATGCAGCAGGCCGTCGAGTTGTTCTCGGGCGTCGACGATTTTGCCGATTCGCTCCTGAACTTCGCCCAGCAACTCGCGCAGGCGCAGCTGCGACAGCGTGCCTTTCAATTCACCGGTGTAATTGTGCCCGGTGTCGTACGGGTTTCCGACCACGCGGACAGTATGCGCGTCACGACCCTCGGATGTCGCTTCATGCCACTATGTGTCCAGTTTGGACGCGTACACCGCCGCCTGTGTGCGCCGCTCCATCCCGAGTTTGGCCAGAAGGCGGGAGACATAATTCTTGACGGTCTTCTCCGCCAGAAACATTCGCGCGGCAATCTGACGGTTGGTCAGACCCTCGCCGAGCAGAGCGAGCAGCGCCCGTTCCTGGTCGGTCAATGCCGCAAGTGGGCCAGGCAACGCCACTTCCTGCGATGCGCGCAATTTGTCCATCAGTACTGCGGCCGCGCGATTGTCGAGTAGGGACTTCCCGTGACCGACGTCCTTGATGGCAGCCGTCAGGTCCATTCCCTTGATGTCTTTGACGATGTACCCGCTGGCGCCGGCCAGGATGGCGTCGAGCATCGCCTGGTCCTCGGTGTAGGACGTGAGCATCAAAGAACGAAGCTCGGGTACGACCGATGTCAGTTCGCGGCAGAGTTCGATCCCGTTACCGTCCGGCAATTGCACGTCGAGCACAGCGACGTCCGGTCGGAGAGCCGGGATACGTGCCAACGCGTTGCTGACAGTTCCTGCTTCGCCGACGACGGTCAACTCCGGGTCGGAGTCGATGAGGTCGATGAGGCCGCGTCGTACTATTTCGTGGTCGTCGACAAGGAAAACAGTGATCACGACGGCTCCTTCCGTGCTCGGTCCCGCAAGCTTACTGTCGACCACTGGTGGACCGCGTGGCACAAAGCCCCTCGATTCGAGGACGATCGGCACTGCCGAATCGCTCCGCCGAACGCCGAGACTGAGCCTCGACAGCGTTGACGGCCACGCGCACTGTGGGGTCCGCAGACAAGGGGTATTTCGATGTTCTCTCATCCGGATTCGTCGGTGGTGCAGATGATGGTGGAGCTGGCCTGCCGGGCGCCCTCGGTACACAACAGTCAACCCTGGAAGTGGAGTTACCGGGACGGCTACCTCGACCTCCATACGGACCGATCCAGATTGCTCGACACGATCGATCCCACCGGACGGCAACTTGTGATCAGTTGCGGAGCGGCGCTCGACCATCTCCGGAAAGCTGCGGTCACCTTTCGCTGGTCCGCGGACGTTCTCGAGCTTCCGATCCCTGGTCGACCTGATCACCTCGCCCGCATTCGATTCGTGCACGGCGCGCATCCACAATCGCACGAGTTCGACCTGTTGAGCGCTATCAACAGGCGGCATTCCGATCGACGACCGTTCACTCGAGCATCCGACAGCCTGGTCGTCGGTGCGGCCGCACGCGCCGACGCCGCCCAGCGCGGAACGACGGTTTCCGTCCTGACGCCACAGTCACGCCGAACCCTTGCCGAGGCGTCGATGTCGAGCGCAGGAGTGCGCAGGTACGACGCCACCTACCAGGCCGAACTTCGTTGGTGGGCGGGCCATTCGTTCGCCGGAACAGGTATCCCGGACCGTGCGCTGGCCGATCGATCGGAAACGACGAATGTGGCTGTCGGTCGTAGCTTTCCGGCGCCGCACGACGTCCGGAATCGGGCACCGGGGGCTGATGTTCTCGACGAATCGACCGTTGTCCTACTCAGTACTCCAACAGATCATCTGCTCGATTGGATGCACTGCGGGCAGGTGCTGTCGTCGATTCTGTTGGAAGCGACGGTCGACGGGTTGGCTACCTGCCCCCTCACTCACATGACCGAACAGTCCGGTAGTCGTGCTCTGGTCGAGTCATTGGCTCCGGACAGCGGGGTTCCGCAGGTACTCGTTCGGCTCGGTGCAGCACCTGCGGGACATGCACCGAGACCTACTCCGCGATTGCAACTGTCCGCCATTCTGACCACAGAGAACGCGTACCCGTCCGGTCGCGATC
Source organism: Rhodococcus sp. RS1C4 (assembly GCF_002258225.1). Lineage (NCBI taxonomy): Bacteria > Bacillati > Actinomycetota > Actinomycetes > Mycobacteriales > Nocardiaceae > Rhodococcus > Rhodococcus sp. RS1C4. The sequence goes on from NZ_NOXZ01000010.1 coordinate 25,362, forward strand.
GGCCCGCGTCGAGGTGATCCCTGTCGGCGCGGGACCAGAGCCCCTGCCGCCGAGGACCAAGTGCTCTGTGCAGCAACGGCGTTGTCGACGTGGAATGGAACCCGCACCCAAGCCGGGATGCGATTCGGAGCGGGCAAGGCTCAGGGACAGACGAGCCTCTCCCCGCACTCGACACGAGGAGTGTTCATGATTCTTGCCAATCACCAGCGAGTGGTCGTGGGAGTGGACGGCTCGGCACACAGTACGCGCGCCGCTCACTGGGCAGCGACCGCGGCCGTGCACCTGAACTCGCCACTCCACATCGTCAGCGCCGTCCAGGACCCGACGTTCTACATGGCCGAATCCGCGGTGGTGATTCCAGCCGATGTGTGGCAGCAGCAGCGGCGCACAGCCGAGGGCACCGTGGCCGCCTTGGCTGCAGCCATCCGAGAGAGTCATCCGGACTTGGCCGTCAGTACCGGAGTCGACACGGCGCCGGCTGCCGACATGCTCGTTGCCCTCTCACATACGTCGCGACTGATCGTGGTCGGCAGTTCCGGATCCGGATTGTTGACGTCAATCTTGCTGGGGAGCACAGCGAGAGTCGTTGCAGACGAGGCCCATTGTCCGGTTGTGGTGTGGCGCGATTCCGACACCGGTGACCGATCCGAACAACCCGTAGCGGTCGGGGTCGACGGCAGTGCGACCAGCGAAGTTGCCGTCGAGTTCGCCTTCGACTTCGCATCCCACCTCGGTGTGCCACTGGTCGCTGTGCACGCCTGGGATGCAGTGTCCCGTACGGGGGGCGTCACGCTTCCCGGTCTGATCGACTGGCCCGCACTGGAACTGGAAGAACGAGCCGTTCTGGCCGAGAGCCTTGCCGGGTGGTCGGACAAGTATCCCGACGTAGTGGTCGAACACGTGGTTCGGCAAGGCGGCGCTGCTCGGGCATTGACCGATCTGTCCGCGACGTGTCAGCTGGTCGTAGTCGGTAGTCACGGACGGCGCGGTGTTGCACGACTCGTGCTGGGGTCGACAAGCAGCAATCTCACACACCACGGGCGGTGTCCGGTTCTGATCTGCCGGACCGGTGAGTAGTCACCGCACCTGAACCATTCGGACGAGCCGACGCGCGCGCCAAGGGGCGCGTCCGTCGGCTCGCGGCGTCAGGTAGCGGGCACTATCATCGTCGGGATCACCGAATGATGGAGGACGGCGCGGCTCGTCGAGCCCATCACCAGGGGAGGTAAAACTCCCCGGTTTCGGGCCCCGACCACGATCAACTGGGCGTGTCCGGCGCAACCGAGCAAGGCATGCGACGGAATGTCCTCGACCACGGACGTCGACACCTGCACAGGCGGGTATCTCCGAGCCCAGGGCTCGACGCGTTCGTCGAGCCATCTCTTGGCGGCCGTGATGGGATCGTGATGTGGTGCGCGCTCGACAATTTCGCTGAACACCGCGCCGGCATCAGGCCCGTCGCACGCGTGCACGACATGGACTCTGGTGTGCAGGCACGCAGCTTGATCGAACGCGGCCTCGAGCACCGCATCATCGTGTGGCGAATGGTCGACTCCGACGACGACCGATGCTCCGCCCGCACTGTCGCTCGGTGTGAAGCGTTCGGGAACTACCACGATCGGGCACCGTGCGGTCGAGGCGACAGCTGCACTGACCGAACCGAACACAGCCCGCGCGAAGAGACCTCGGGTGTGGGAACCCAGCACGATCATTCGCACTGTCGACGCCAGTTCGGCCAGGGCCTGAGCCGGACGGTCGGCTTCGAGCACCGTCTCGATCTCGAGAGACGTGTGAGCAACCGACTGCGCGACGACTCTGGCCGTGGCCAGAGTCGATCGCGCTTGCGCTCGCGCGCTCGACGTACGCCCGCTGCGAAGATTGACCGCATCGGAAAGCGAGGTCCCCGATGCCACCCCGGCATGCATCAAGACCAGCGTGCTCCCACTTGCATCGGCGTAGGCGGCGGCCCATCTGACCGCGACCCGGGATGAAGCCGAGTCGTCGACTCCGACGACGATCGTGTTCGGGTGTGTGGTTTCCGGTTGCGTCATGGGTTCGATCTTTGCGTCGACCCGGACTCCTCGACAGGGCTCTTCTGCGCACGAGTGGTCGGTAAATGTCCCCTTCTCGGGGGCCTTTCTGCCCTGTACGGACCACCCGGGTCCAGGCACGCTGGCCGTGTATCAGTCGACACGGAAACCGAAGGGACCTCGCGATGAGAGCGCTCCAGTACCGACGTGTGGGTCAAGCACCTGAGCTGGTCGACATTCCCGACCCAGTGCCCGGCCCGGGCCAGGTCCTGCTCGACATCACTGCAGCAGGGGCCTGTCACTCGGACGCGTTCATCATGGGTCTGGGAGAAGATCAGTACACGTTCGGGCTTCCTCTCACTCTCGGCCATGAGGGCGCGGGCCGGGTTGCGGCAGTCGGCGATGGTGTTGCTGACTTCCCGGTCGGAATGGACGTCATCGTGTACGGACCGTGGGGATGCGGTCGATGCCGACAGTGCGCCCGAGGGATGGAGAACTATTGCGGGAGGGCTGGCGAACTCGGCATCTTTCCACCTGGTCTGGGTTCGCCGGGAGCGATGGCCGACAAGATGCTCGTAGATTCGCCACGGCATCTCATCCCGATCGGGGACCTCGACCCCGTCGCGACCGTTCCATTGACCGACGCAGGCTTGACTCCGTATCACGCGATCAAGCGGTCGTTGCCGAAGGTTCGGATCGGTAGCACCGTTGTCGTCATCGGGGTAGGTGGACTGGGCCATACTGCAATTCAACTTCTGCGGCACATGACACCGGCACGGATAGTGGCAGTGGATGTGTCTCTGGACAAGCTGCGGTTAGCCGAGAAGGTGGGCGCACACGAGACGATTCTGTCCGATGCCGATTCTGCGCAGAAGATCCGTAAGATCACAGGATCCGGGGGCGCTGCAGCAGTGTTCGACTTCGTCGGCTACCAGAACACACTCGATCTGTCGATGGCGGTTGCAGGAACCGAATCGGACGTGTCCATCGTGGGGTTGGGCGATGGACACGCAGCCGCCGAGGTCGGATTCTTCCGCGGCGCCTACGAAACCAATGTCTCCGTCCCGTACTGGGGCGGCCGAGACGAACTGTTCGAACTCGTCGACCTTGCGAAAGAAGGAATTCTCCGGATCGATATCGAGGAATTCGCGCTCGACGACGCAGCCCAGGCCTACCGTCGGCTCGCCGAGGGCACTCTGACCGGCCGTGCCGTCGTGGTCCCATGAACCAGCTCTCGGGTTCGATTGACAGGGCGATCAGGCTCCTCGCAGTGCCGCGACGATGCCGGCGGCCCACCCCGGAGCCGAACCTTCAAGAGGAGGCGTGATAGTCGTGGCGTCGACGCCTGCTCTGGTCAGGACCCACGAAACAACCGAGTTCGAGTTCCACATGTCACCGGTCCCCAGTTCGTCTCGGCCCCATGTCGATGTCGGTACCTCCGACACCACGCGGTGTGCGCGCACGCATTGTTCCTCGTCGACCGTCAATCGCCGGGGACTCTGCACTGATTCGGATTTGTCTGCGATAGTTCCGCTTTCCCAGCGATGGATCTCGTAGCGGAACCACGATGATTGCCCCAGCATGCGCAGTCCGACCGGTCCCGTTGCGACTACACCCCGGCCGAGTTTCGATCGCGGCCGGACGGGGGTCATCTCGATGACATAGCTTGTCGTCGGTAGGTGCACGACGAGTGCCGAGTGATATAGATCGTGCGGAGAACGGTGCTCGATTCGAGCGTTGATCCACTCGAAAATGCGGCCGTTCCATCGAACGGAGTGTCCGCCCGCTCCGAGCGGGAGCCAAAACAGGTCGATGTACGCAGAGTCGACTTGCAAGCTCGGTGTCATCCTCGGCTGTCGTCTGTCTGCGGTGACATCACCCCGAGCCGGGTTACCGCCGCGCGTGGTGATCTGGACGGGCATACGTGCTCGTGGATCTCTGATGCCAACCCCTCAACTGCTTCGGTCAGTGCAGTGTTCGCTTCGATCATCTCCCGCAAAGTCGCGGTGTTGGACAACGTGTGCACGGCAACCTCACTGCTTACCGAGTCTGCGCGTTTGGCAGAGATGAGCAATATGGCCCCTTGCAGGCCTGCGACCATGGACAGAAAGAGATTGAGGAGTATGAAGGGGTACGGGTCGAACCCGTCGTTGCCGTTGTACGCAGCCCACACACCCATCGTGGTGAGGAACGCAAAGACGAACGGCCAGGAACCCATGCCGTTCCGTACGTAGTCCGCGGCACGCTCTCCGGCGGTCAAATCATTTCCCGTTCGAACGCCGGGATGTGTTCTCCACCTGTTCATCTCGAACCTCCGCGGCATTGTATTCTCGGTCGCCGCACCACCCGCACACCATCGTGTGGCGTAGCCTTCACGTGACTGTTGCCGTAGGGGTCGAGGCGGCAAGTCGTGCACCGATTTCGCGGGCCCAGGCCTCGACATCGTCGCGCGAGCGGTCGTCGCCGTCGCGTGCGCGGATAAGCCGGACGACGAGACGCTCGCGGACCGAGAGCGTCGACAGGTCGAGCTTTCCCCCGAACACTCGGTGCTCCTCGGCCCAGGACGCCTCGTCCCATGATGAGTGTGGCTCGGAGGACCCGCGTGCGCCGATCGGACCACTCGAAATCAACCAGACGGGTCTCGTCTCGAGCTCGGCCTGCTCGCGGGCGACCAGCTTGCGCGCGCTTCGCAACCATCGCCCCATGTAGACCGCGCTGCCGATGATCACGGCATCGTATTCTGCGATGCTGTCGACGTCGGCGACATCACGCACATCGATGTCAGTTTCCAGGTCGGACCGGGCGAGCGCCTTCGTCAACGACAACGAGATCCATTGGGCGATCTGTCGAGTGGATCCATGGCGGCTCGCGGTGGCAATCAAGATTCGCATGTCGGTGTGCTGCTTTCTTCGAAAGGGTATGCAAGGACGGACGGTTCCAGGCGTGATCGAAGCCGAGCGGTTCAAGTCACCACTCGAACGAGGTTTCGGACTGTCTCGACGCCGGCCGCGCGCCGCGCCGCGCGTCCGATTGCGTTGCATTCGGCGACGGACCGAGCTGTTCCCGCGAGCACGACATGACCCGCGCCGTCGGCCGAGATAGAGATGCGGTGCATCTCGTCGGCCATGTCGTGCTCGAGCTCTGCTTCGATGTGGCGACCGATGTGCTCCGCCGCTGCCGACGGACTCACCTCGATGGAGTTGCGCACCCGCCGTACACCGGGCACGGATGCTGCCGCGCGTTCTGCCGCGGCGGACTGAAAGTCCCATGCGACGACGCCACCGAGGAACACGCATCCGCGCGTGACGGTGGAGTGCACTGCACCGGCGGGGATTGCCTGGACTTTGCCGAGCGCTACCGCCAGATTGTGCGCGATGTCAGTATCGCTGACCGGAATGCTGTCGTTCATGATTCCGATGTCCTGTGCCACCGCAACCACCCCCGGCACTTTCCAGGTCGCGCGTTCGGCAATTCCGATCTGAGAGAAGTCCACAACGCTACCGGTGAGCGTGACACTGCCGTCGGCGACAGCGACCTCGATGAGTGTTTTGTCCAGGCCGGGCGCCCACTTGAGTTCCAGCTGTATACGATCCTCGAGCTCGGCGTCGCTCGTCCTTGTTGTGGTCATGGAGTCAGCATCGAGCACCGACGTGCGGTCACACAGAGTCGTTGGTCCTCTTTCGGTCCTCTCGTCGGCCCTGCATTCGAGAAGCTTTCGACCCTCGCCGCGGCCGCAGGCACGGAGCAGTCTACGAGCTGTACGTATCGACTCGAGGGAGGCACACGTGGATACTCGCGACACTGTTCGGCGCACGGGAGTCGAATTTCTGAAAGATGCTGCAGCCGAGACGCTTCTGCTGACGGGCGTCGCTGCTGTCGGCCTATCCCTGACCGTATCGGCCGCGGGAAGGACGGGCTGGGGTGCCATCGCGGGCGGAGCCGCAGTGGCTGCGCTGGTGTCGGCCGCCCTGACCTTCAGAGCGGGTCGGGGCCGTACCCGGGATGGGGTGAAGGCTGAGGAACCTGCGCAGGACGAGTCGACGACGAAGGGGGAGGGGAACGAACCTGGCCACCTCGACACCGACTCCATCACGCTCGCTTTACCCGACAGTGCGTCGGCTGTCGTATTTCCGGTCACCACCGTGACCCGACGAGGTGTGGTGGTCACCGTGATCGTCGGGGAATACGGCCCATCCGGGGGCACAGCACCCGAGGGAAGCGGGCTGCGATCATCGGTACTCGGCCGATGGCCACAAGCTCGGGTGTTCGAACGCCGATCGACCGGGGACAGTGGCGCCGATCCTCGTAACTACGAGGCGTTCTATGTCGAGTTACTCCACGACGGCACCCGCCGCGACGTCGACCATCAGGAGGTGTTCGCACTCGCCCGGTGATCGAGCACGGGATGCGTGCGGTGTTCGGTGACACTTTTCAGATCTGAAAGAGGGTAGCCGGACGGAATCATGCACCTGTTCCGGTAGCGTCACGGGAGGGGCGCTGATATTACTGACGAGGTTGACAGTGGCTGATGTTCACAGTCGCGATGCTGAACCGGCGGGAGACGTCGAAGGCATCGTGCTGCGCGCCGTCGATCGTCTGCCGTCGATGATCGGCTGTTGGGACCTCGATCTTCGTAACATCTTCGCCAACCGCGTCTATACCGAATTCTTCGGAATCACTCCGGAAGAAATGCGTGGAATGCACATCGAGAACGTGCTCGGCTCGGCCGTCTACGCGCTGAACTTGCCGTACATCACCGGGGCCCTGGCCGGTGTGGTGCAGCAGTTCGAGCGAACGTTGATCGACGTCGCCGGCAACGAACGTACGACGCAAGCAACGTATGTCCCGGACTACGTCGACGGTGAAGTTCGCGGGTTCACCGCGCTGGTGGTCGATGTGAGTGGGCGCGTGAGAGCGGAGAGAGAACGCGACGAGGCAGTACGCATGTTTCGAATCTCGATGGAGAACGCCCCGATCGGTAAAGCAGTGGTAAATGTTGAGGGTCGATGGTTGCAAGTGAACAGAGCACTGTGCGAACTGACCGGATACAGTTCGGACGAGCTGTACGCCAGGTCTTTTCGAGACATCACGCATCCAGACGATCTCGCGTCCGCCGATGCAGACCTATCCGCTCTGGTCAGCGGCACGGCAGTGCAAGTCGCCTCCGAGAAGCGGTACATCCGTAAGGACGGAACGGTCATCTGGGTACAGCGCAATGCGACGATCGTTCGCGACACCGGAAGCGGAGACGTCATCATTGCGCAAATTCAGGACATCACAGCTCGAAAGGCTGCCGAGTGGAACTTGGCACGGCAAGCCGTCACCGACGAGCTCACCGGACTGGGGAATCGCCGGCACTTGATGTCCGTGCTGAACGACGCCGCGGCGCAGACAGCGCAGGAGGGGTCGATCGGAATCCTCTACATCGATGTGGACGACTTCAAGCTCATCAACGACACTCTCGGTCACACTGCGGGTGACCGCGTCCTGATCGAACTCGCACATCGTCTGCAGGACAACGTGCGTGCGTCGGACGTTGCGTGCAGAGTCGGCGGTGACGAGTTCGTCGTCGTGGTTCTCAGCGCGGACACCCACGACGACGTCGCGGCACTCGCTGAACGAGTCGACCAGCTTCTCCGTGGTGCCTACCATCTGCCATCCGGCGAAGTCGATGTCAGTGTCAGCGTCGGTTTCAGCTGGATTGCCGAACCGGACAGCGATCGTCTGCTCAGCGACGCGGATCGGACGATGTACCGGCTCAAACGGTCACCCGAGAAGCGTTCGGGAGGCCCGAGGAACGAGATACCGGGCAGCCGGTAGTGGACGAGTAACGAGACCTTCAATGTTTTCGCCTCCGACGTGCACCAGAGTTCTTCTTGTCGAACAAGTCGCCGGATGACCGGCTCAACTCGAAAGAAGAACACCATGAGCGCAACTCCTCGTCCCGATCTTCAACTCTCGCATGCAGTGGTCACCGCCGACGTCACTGCGCCGCTCGACTTCGTCGATATCGAGCAGTGGCTCAAAACCCTTCCCACGCATGAGTATCAGCGCTGCGCACCCGGGGATCACAAGGCCGCCGGTTACACCGTCGACGACGACGGCACCCCGATGTCGATCAATGTCGAGATGATCGGCACCGGTCTCGTCATCCAGCAGTACCGTTTCGAGGTCGCCAGCAGGCACTACTGCAAGATGGTCTCGATCTCCGACGTCTTCTCGGCAGCCGGATGGACCACCACTCAGGTGATCTGGGAGCTCGGCATCGAACAACTCGACGGCGACAATCTGCGCTACATCAACACGGTCACCTCGCACCCCACCGAGGAATTCCTCGAGTTCATCACTTCGAGCGGACAGACCTTCGAAGACGCCGCAGCAGCGCGGCAGAAGGCGTCGGGGCAGCACTGCGAACTCGAGACCCCGCACTACGCCCAGAGCATCGCCAACTTCGCCAAGGCTCGTGCGGCTGAAGCCGTCGCGGCGGGCAACGCCGGGTAGCACGCACATACGTCGACGGACCCGATCATCAACGGATCCAATCGTCGACGGCCCTGCATACGTCGGCCGAGGACTCGATCGGCGCCAGGTGTCCGACGCCGTCGAGTGTGATCACGGCCGGTTCTCCCGGTAGCGATTGCCGAAGCCGGGTTGCTTGCTCCACCGGTATCCAGGGATCATCGGTGCCCCAACCGATTCGAGTCCGACAGCGAACTTCCGCCAGTTTGCGGACCAAGGGCTGGGTGTGGTCGGGGCGCAGGGCGGCGATCTGTCGGTAGAACCCGGGCTGTCCGACCTCCCCGAGCCAGGGCCCGGTCAGGGTGTCGAGCCACTCGGAACTCAGCGGCCGCCGGACAGCACCGGCGATGTATTCGCGCACGAGCGCAGCGTGCAATGGTGCGGGAAGCGTGCCGAACACGTCGGTGTGCTCGGCGACGAGCTTGAAGAATGGCGACCCCCAGGGGTCCAGTGTGACGATGTCCCACAGAAACAACGATGCATAGTCGACGCCATGCAGTACATGTGCGCCGAGTGCGACCGCGCCGCCGATGTCGTGAGCGATGACGTGCGGACGGTTCACTCCCCACAGTGACAGCAGCCGAGCCAATCTCGACATCTGGGTGTGGAGATCGACTGCCGCGTCCAGGGTTCTGGACCGGCCGTAGCCCGGCATGTCCCAGAGGTGAACCCGATGATCCGGGCTCAGGTGGTGGGCGACGCGTGCCCATACTGCTGCAGACCACGGCGTCCCATGGCAGATGACCACATCGCCGACGGCTTCTGTCGGCGGTTCGAGCACGTACGTCGCGATCGAGACTCCATCCACGACGACTGTCTCGGGTTGCGGCAACGTGCCGTCAGGAGTCTCCACGGGTGTCCTGTTCTCGTCCGCCGAATACGCCCGCGCGTGCCGCTGCTGCTGTTGCTCGCACTGCTCGGTCGGCGTCTGCTGCATCGAGTGGCTTCGTGGTGGTCATGAATTGGTAGTACAGCGGTGCCGACAGATATCGAACGACTTCGTCGGCGTCGGTGTCGGAAGGCAGGTCGCCACGTTCGACGGCGTCGGTGACTGCTGCCGCCCACTCCGACACGCGCGTTCGATAGAAATCCGCCAATGCTCGCTTAGTGTCCGCGTCGTGCGTCGAGGCGGCGATGAGCGCGGAGAAGAGTCTGCCGGTGCGGTGATCGGTCAGGGTTTTCACGACCAGTTCGGCGTTTGCCGACAGGTCGGCAGTGAAATCGCCTGTCCGCGTTGCACCGACCGATCGAGCAGCCATGTCGTCGAGAAGGTCCGATACCAACGCTTGCGGAGATCCCCATCGTCGATACACCGTCGTCTTGCCTACCTTTGCGGCGTCGGCGACGGCGGGGAGCTCGACACCGGCGAACCCGTACTCGATCAGCGCATCCTCGGTGGCTGCGAGCACTGCGCGGCGCACAAGGGCGGTGCGGCCGCCCGGGCGCGCTGTCGCGGTTGCGGGTTTGCCTTTCGTCGCAACGGTCATGGTGCCCGATCGTACGGCATTGCAGCCACTAACGGTACTGCAGTTCCGTTTTGTTGCGAACCGTTGTATGGTCTTAACGGAAATACAGTCCCGTTAGAAAGGTTCGATATGAGGTATCGACGAGTTGGAAGCTCCGATTTGGTGGTGTCCGAGTACGGTTTCGGCGCCGCCACGTTCGGCGGACGCGGTGATTTCTTCGGAGCGTGGGGGACTACCGGCGTCGACGCCGCCCGTGCACTGATCGATCAGTGCCTCGACGCCGGCGTGAACCTGTTCGACACCGCGGACGTCTACTCGGACGGTGCATCCGAGGAGGTTCTCGGTGCCGCGCTTCGTGGACGACGGGACAAGGTCGTGATCTCCACCAAGGCAGCGCTCCCGACCGGGGACGGTGCCGGCGATTACGGCACCTCGCGTCGGCGACTCGTTCAGGCGGTGGAATCGGCGCTACGCCGACTGGGAACCGATCGGATCGACCTGTTCCAGCTCCACGCCTACGACGCCTCGACGCCGATGGAGGAAGTCGTCGACGTACTCGACGAGCTGGTCCGGAGCGGCAAGATTCTGTACACGGGGGTGTCGAACTTCTCGGGATGGCAGCTGATGAAGATGCTGTCGACCGCCGACGAGCGTGGAGCTGCACGGCCGGTGGCTCACCAGGTGTACTACTCGCTGATCGGTCGGGACTACGAGTGGGAACTGATGCCGCTCGCGGTCGAAGAGCGAGTCGGGGCGATCGTATGGAGCCCATTGGGGTGGGGTCGAATGACCGGACGTGTCCGCCGTGGTGTCCCGCTCCCGTCGTCCAGCAGGCTGCACGCCACCGCCTCTGCCGGGCCGCCGGTCGACGACGAGCGCCTCTACCGCGTCGTCGACGCGCTGGATCGCGTTGCTCACGACACCGCCAAAACCGTTGCGCAAGTAGCCCTGAACTGGCTGAGCGATCGGCACAGTGTCTCCAGCGTGATCATCGGCGCGCGCAACCGGGAACAACTCAACGAGAACCTCGGAGCTGCCGGATGGTCGCTGAGTGCTCCGCATCGCGAGTTGCTCGACAACGTCTCCGACACCGACGCGCCGTACCCCTATTTCCCGTACTACCGGCAGGACGGATTCGCGCGTCTGAATCCACCGCTGTACCCGGCGGTGGCTCGGGATTGCTCCTGAAACGTCGGTACCGACGAATTCCGTGCTGGTTCGAAGTCGGAACTCACGAGAATGTCACCGTGGACGGAGGAACAGTATGAACGCAATGCGACGCACGATAGCCAACGTCTCCCTGACTCTGGATGGACGAATCACCGGCCCCGGGGGTAACGACGATATGGAGTGGGTAATACCCCACGCGTTCAGCGACGCCATTCGGGAATCTTTGGTCGATACCGTTTCCGGGGCCGACGCAGTTCTTGTCGGGCGCACCAATTACGACGGTTTCAGGTCGGTGTGGCCAGCCGTTGCCGAAGACCCGGACGCCGACGACCGGGACCGAGCATTTTCCACGTGGCTCAACGGTGTTCGGAAGATCTTGTTCTCGCACACGGACGCGAATGCGGATTGGACCAACACCGAACGGCGAGAATGCAGCCCGGTCGACGTCGTACGAGAGCTACGCTCCGAACCTAGCGGTGACATACTGATCTTGGCGAGCATCAGCATCATTCACGAGCTGCTCGACGCAGGTGAACTGGACCGACTCGTCGTGTCGTTGATGCCCGAGCTGGTGGGAGGAGGGCGGCGATTCCTCGACCTCGGCGACGTGTCGCGCAGTCGGTGGCGGCTGACCGACCACGCCGTCGGCGACACGGGGGCGATTTCGTTGTGTTACGACCGCGTCGATTGTTGACACCTTCCGAATTCACCGATCTTGGAAGGGTGGCTCGTCAGGCCAAGTCCTCGGGCCTGATTTTCAGTTTTTCCGAAATGCGTGCCAGGGCTTGCTGATCCTCGTCTGTCAGTGGGTCCAGCACGAACTGTCGAACGGCAGCGACGTGTGTCGGGGCTGCGGCGACGACGACGTCGTAGCCTTTCTGGGTCAGTGCGGCCGTGGTGTAACGACCGTCTTCGGGGTCGGGTGAGCGTTCGACCCACCCTTTGTGCTCGAATCGCTTGACCACGTTGGACAAGCGTGACAACGATCCGTTTGCCAGATACGCGAGTTCGCTCATTCGAATTCGCCGATCCTGCGCCTCGGAGATGTGGCTGAGGGTCAGGTAATCGAAGAGAGTCAAGCCCGCCTCCTGCTGGAGTGGTGCCTCGAGCCGTCCGGGCATCAGCAGGACGAGCGAGACAAGGCCGGTCCATGCTTCCTTTTCCGACGCGGTGAGCCACAGCGACTGCTTGCCGTCGCTCTCACCCGAAATCTCCATCTGCGCCATCCGCTCACCATACCGATCGGGCCCCGTCGGCCATTTGACTTCAAGCATGAAGTGATGCACTGTGGAAATTGACTTCAAGATTGAAGTCAATACACACGCGAAAGGTCGAATCGTGACTACACCTCAGTTCTTCGCCACCCCGGGTTACGGAGACACTCAGCTGACGAACATGCACTACAACCAGGCCGTTCGTATCGGCAACCGCGTCGAGATCTCCGGGCAGGGCGGGTGGGACGACGAGTTCAACTTCCCTTCCGATCTCGAGGAAGAGATCGTCGCGGCATTCGACAACGTCGAACGCACATTGCAGCAGGCAGGTGCCACGTGGCGCGACGTCGTGTCGGTCGACTCTTTCCACGTGCCCGAGGTTGCGGGATACATCGGCGAGACCCACGGACGGGTGATGGTGGAGCAGATGCGTCGACGTATGGGCGACCGTGCACCGATCTGGACCGAAATCGGTGTGCAGGCCTTGGGAGCCTACGGAATGCGTGTGGAAATCCGCGTTGCCGCAATCCTGGACGAGGACCCGGCGCGGTGAGCTGATCCGCCGTTCTCAGGGCGCGCCGAGAGCGAGGACCGCAACGTCGTCCTGAAGCCCGGACCCGAAGCTGTTCAACAGGCCGATCAAATCGTCGACGATTCTCGCCGCGGTTGTCGGGGCCGCGTCGTTCGCGAACGTTTCGAGTGCTCCGGCGTCGTCGTAGCGCGCCTTCCCCGGTCCGACGTGCGCCTCGGTGAGACCGTCGGTGTAGAGCAGAAGCACGTCTCCAGCTTCCAGGATTACGTCGGCGGCCCTGAATTGTGCGGTTCGAAGTGCTCCGACGAGTTGGCCACCGATGGTGTCGATGTACTCGGCACTGCCGTCGGCCCGCAGGTGCAATGCCGGGGGGTGACCGCCGCTCGCGAGCCGGATGGTTGTCGTCTTTTCGTCGACTGCTGGGGTGATGGTGCCGAAAAGCACTGTGCAGAAGCGTGGGTCGTCCCCGCGAAACTCGTGGTACAGAACGGTGTTGAGATTTTGAAGAACAGTGATCGGGTCGCGGTCGAACACAGCCGCCGCCCGGAGCGTGTAGCGAGTCAACGACGTCACCGCTGCCGCTCCTGGGCCTTTGCCGCTCACGTCTCCGAGGAAGAATCCCCACGTGGACTCGTCGAGGGGAAAGACGTCGTAGAAGTCGCCGCCGACTTCCTCGATGACCGCGTGGTGATAGTAGGCCGCGACGTCGGTTCCTGGCGGGGAACTCAACACCGGAGGAAGAAGGGTGCGCTGCAGGGTCGTCGCGAGAATCTGTATCTGCGTGCGTTCGGCCTCGGCGACCTTGCGCGCGTCCTCAGCAGCTTCGAGCGCGTCCTGCGACCGTGTCAACGCGTCGGCGGTGGTGGCCTGTGCGGTGAGCGCCCCGTCGCGGGCCTCGATGAGGGTCTGTTCTCGAATTCGGTGCGAGGTCGCACTGTGCAGAGTGAATCTGATGGTGCTGTCGTCATCCTGGATGTCTCGATTGGCCATGACCAACATCGACAGGACCGAATCCGGACCCGTGACCAAGTCCGCGGTGGCGCCGATGGGAGTCTCGGTGTCGGCGTCAGGGCTCGCGGTGAGCAGGGCCGTCACGGTATCTGCACTGGAGTCCGCGAAAAGATCGTGAACGCGGCGCCCGACGACGTCGGACGGTGCTCGGCCGATCGTCCGGCACACCGTCGCATTGGCGTATACGACGCACTGGCTGCTCGCCCGTATCGCCAGGTAGCCTGCCGGGGCGGTATCCAGAAAGCGCAGCGTGTCTGCGGGCATCACAGAAAGTCACTTCTGTACTGACAGCACTGGCTGGGCCCGCTGGTGCCGAGCGCACGAATTCGATACGCGTTCACACATTTGTTCTATCAGATCGGCGTGTGTGACAGCAGCCGACTGGCAAGGCGTCATCGCTGGGAGCGGTCGAGGTTCCAGGTCAGAGTGGTCGAAGTGCCGGATCCGTGATCGACGGCAACGTGATCGGTGATCGCGTCGGCGAGTTCCAGCCCGCGCCCGCGATGCGGGGTCGGCTCGGCGGGCTTCCAGGAACCGGTATCGGACACCGTCACCGTGAGCGCGGAGGCCTCGTGCACGGCGGTGAGTGTGAGCGGGCCAGGTGACGACAAGTCGCGGTAAGCATGTTCGACGCTGTTGGCCATCACCTCGTACGACGCGAGCACCACGTCAGGGGCGATATCGGAGAGATGTCGCGCGTCGAGCCATTCATGGAGATTACGCCGCAGCTGGGCGGCGAGGTCGGCGGTCGCGGGGTCACTGTGGGTCCACCGAGCCGAGGTCGGCTCGGGTGGTTCGACAATCACACGGGGCCGGACGGAGATGTTCGTAAAGAAGCCATGACGCCCGGTTACCCGAAAGTCGGCATTCGACGCATCGAGCGTGCGTGCAATCCGAAGAGCGTGTGCAGAAACTCGCTACGCGTAGCGTCGAGTCATGGTGAACGAGCCTGCGGGCGAGGCATTGGCCGTCGAATCGTCCGAGCAGGACGGTGTCACGGTGCTCGCCGTCACGGGCGAGCTGGATCTTGTCGGTGCGCCGATGTTGGCGGACCGCGCCTATTCGGTCGCTGCGCAGGCGGTGCACGGACTCGTGATCGATCTCACCGGCGTGCATTTTCTGTCCTCGAGCGGAGTCAGCGTGCTGGTTCGTACCGTCGATTCGTTACCGTCCGGCGCCATGGGCGTATTGGTAGCCCCACATGCGGTTGTGCAGCGACCCATCCTGCTCAGTGGCCTGGATCGGGTGATCACGACAGTCGCCGACCGCCCCGCAGCGTTCGCGGCGATCGCCGCCACTCGGACGTAGATGTCGGCACCTCCTTGTAGGCTTGTTCGCGCGTGGTCTAGCCCGGTGCCCGCATCCTCAGACCCGACACGCTTCATCGCCACAAGGGAGTACACGTGCCCGCTCGAGACAGCACAGCTCGCTTCGACATCGGACGCGAGGTCGTCGGCAACGCCGTCGTCGTCGCCGTCACCGGCGACATCGACCTGGGTACCGCACCGTCCTTCGCGTCGGAGATCGACTCCGCGCTGACGCCCACACCGGCAGCACTGATCGTCGATCTCACCGGCGTGGGATTTCTCGGATCGAGCGCGATGACCGTCCTGGCGGCAGCGCACGACCGAATGGGCGAGCTCACCACCATTACCGTGGTCGCCGACGGCACCGCCACTCGTCGCCCTCTCGAACTGCTCGGGCTGGGGTCCGTGATGGCCATTCACTCGACGCGCGAGGACGCGCTCGCTGCTGTCGAAGCCGGCTGATATCTCGGCTCGCCACGCCGAAACTCATTCATCCTGAGCCTGGCCGCGTACTGCGCGACCACATCATCGCGGCAACCCGCCGCGGACTTTCGTATGCCCAGCTTCAATGGGCGTTATCGTTCCGTTATTTTTCGTTATACATCTGTTACATACGTAGAGACGAGTCCGACATGCCGCGTCGACACAGTTGGTGGGGAAGAACGAAGTTGGTCGGCGATCGATACAAGTCCGATGCCGGCTTCATCCGAACGCCCCGTGCGAATACGGGAAACGAGACCGACTACGGCACATGACATCTCGCTAGGAGTCCTACATGACTGCAGTTCTTTTCGGGTCCATCAGCACGCTGGCCGACACGTCGGAACTTCAGCGCCGAGCATTCAACGAGGCGTTCGCGTCGCACGACCTGGATTGGAACTGGTCGCGCGAGGACTACTCGGCGATGCTGACGAGTAACGGCGGCGCCGGACGGATCGCCCAGTTCGCCTCGTCTCGTGGGGAGCAAGTCGATTCCGACGCCGTCCACGCAACCAAATCCGATATCTTTCAACGTCTTCTGGCAACCGAAGGTATCGAGCCCCGCCCAGGCGTCCTCGACACCGTAGCCGGCGCGCGAGAGCACGGGTACAAGCTCGGCCTCGTCACGACCACATCCACGGAAAATGTCAGTGCGCTGCTGAATGCATTCGAGAAACTCGGCACCGAGTCCTTCGACATCGTCGTGGACAAAACCTCCGTGTCCGAGGTCAAGCCCGACCCCGAGGTGTACCGGTTCGCCATCGACGGCCTCGGCGAGAAGGCAGACGATTGTATTGCCATAGAGGACAACGTCGGTGGAGTCGAGTCGGCGACGGCGGCGTCCGTCCGATGCGTCGCTTTCCCGAATGCGAACACCGTCGGCGGAGACTTCTCGGCAGCGTTGAAGACTGTCGATCGGCTCGAACCCGACCAGCTCGCTCAGTGGGCCAAGGGCGGCGCGTGAACGTTCGACGCGAGAACGAAAGGACATCCCGATGAGCAACATGCAAGCTAGCGTGACGGCATCCGACCGGGCGTTTCACGTCGAAGGGTACGAGCGGATCGAATACGATCTGGTGTACGTCGACGGCGTCTTCGATGTCGCCAATACCGAACTGGCCGAGAGCTATCAGCCGTACGGTCGGTGCCTGATGGTTATGGACGAGGCTGTTCGTTCGCTGTACGGCGACCGCGCCCAGGCGTATTTCGATCACCACGGCATCGCGCTGACCGTCGTACCGGTCACCATTGCCGAGACCGCCAAGTCGCTCGAGACCTTCGAGCGCATCGTGGGCGAATTCGATGCGTTCGGACTGGTCCGCACCGAACCCGTGCTCGTGGTCGGAGGTGGCCTCACCACCGACGTTGCCGGGTTCGCGTGCGCCAGTTATCGACGCAACACCCCGTACATCCGCATACCCACCACGCTGATCGGCCTGATCGACGCGAGCGTGTCCATCAAGGTCGCCGTCAACTACAACAAGCACAAGAATCGCCTCGGCGCTTACCATGCGTCGCAGAAGGTTTTGCTGGACTTCTCGTTCCTCGCGACCTTGCCCGAGGACCAGATCCGCAACGGCATGGCGGAATTGATCAAGATCTCGGTGGTCGGCAACCAGACCATCTTCGACATGCTCGACGAGCACGGACCCGAATTGTTGGCAACGAAGTTCGGGCACTCGGGCGGTACGCCGGAGATGCGCGACATCGCACATCGCCTGACCTACCAGGCGATCGAGACGATGCTCGAGCTCGAGGCGCCCAACCTGCACGAGATCGAACTGGACCGTGTCATCGCCTTCGGCCACACCTGGAGCCCGACGCTCGAACTGACGCCTCCCCAGCCCTTCTTCCACGGGCACGCGATCAACATCGACATGGCGTTGTCCACCACCGTCGCCGAGCAACGAGGTCTGATCTCGACGGCCGACAGAGATCGCATCCTGGGCGTCATGAACCGGCTTGGTCTGGCGTTGGACAGCGATCATCTGACGCCCGAGCTGCTGACCGCGGCCACCGCGTCGATCCTGAAGACCAGGGACGGCATCCTGCGCGCCGCGGTTCCCGATCCCATCGGTTCGTGTCGATTCCTCAACGACCTGACCACCGACGAGCTGGCGGACGCCTTGGCCTTGCACAAGAAGGTCTGCCTCGATTTCGACCGTGGGGGAGAGGGAATCGCCATGTTCACCGGTGGTTCCGATGACTGATGGGGTTCTGCGTACCTCTCGACCGGTGACACCGACGACGATCCTGGGCAGGGAGCTGCGCGAACTCGTCGAGGCCTACGACAGCGGAGAGACCGGCGAGGACTTCGCACAGCGGTTGCGTCGCGCCCGGGACCTGGCAGACGGTCTCGATCCGTACCTCGACACGCACACCACTCCCGAATCGCCCGCTCTCCAGGACCTTTCCCGGCGTACGCAGGGAATGGACTGGGATTCCCGGACAGTGGTGTCCGGATCCGGTCCGTTGGAGCAGGAGATGCTGTCCGGGCACGTCGAAGGTCAGGTGCTCAAGTTCCTGGTGCACACGACCGGCGCTCGACGGGTCCTGGAGATCGGTATGTTCACCGGATACTCCGCGCTGGCCATGGCGGAGGCGTTGCCCGACGGCGGCACGGTGGTCGCGTGCGAGGTCGACCGGTTCGTTGCGGACTTCGCACGTGAGTGCTTTTCGTCGTCGCCGGTCGGTCACCGGATATCGGTCGAGGTAGGGCCGGCACTGGACACCCTCGGCAGACTTGCAGCAGAGTCGGCTCAGTTCGACCTGGTGTTCATCGACGCGGACAAGACCGGATACCTCGAGTACTACCGTCGTCTTCTGGACACCGATCTACTGGCACCGGGGGCGGTGATCGCAGTCGACAACACGCTGCTTCAGGGCACTCCCTATGCGGACCCGGCGCACCGGACCGTCAACGGCGACGCCGTCGACGCGTTCAACACCTTCGTGACCGAGGATTCGCGCGTCGAGCAGGTTCTCCTTCCGCTACGCGACGGTGTCACGTTGATACGACGAGTGGAGGCTTAGCCCACCATGCAGTTCAGAGCCTTGGCTCGCACGGTCGGTGCACTCGGTGCGCTGACGGTCACCCTCCCCATCGATCTGATCGTCGTGGCGTTCGCGCTGCTCGATCAGCGTCGCGTCGCCGCCCCGACGTCGGGACGCACGGTCATGGTGAGCGGTGGAAAAATGACCAAGGCTCTGAGCTTGGCGCGCGCTTTCCACCGCGCGGGCCATCGTGTGGTCCTCGTCGAGTCGTCGAAGTATCGGTTCACCGGCCACCGGTTCTCGCGCGCGGTGGACGCGTTCCACTGTGTTCCCGAACCGACGGACCCCGGGTATGCGCGCGCCCTGCGAGATGTGGTGCTTCGTGAGCAAGTCGACGTCTTCGTCCCGGTCGCGAGCCCTGCCTCCAGCGTGCCGGACGCCGATGCTGCGGCGCTGCTCGGCGATCTCTGCGAGGTGGTGCACGCCGACCCCGAGACTGTGCGCATGTTGGACGACAAATCCACCTTCTCGGAGGCAGCCGCGTCTATGGGTCTGTCGGTGCCGGATTGGAGGCGCATCACGTCGGTCGACGACATCGCCTCGTTCGACTTTCCTCCCGGGCGCGAATACATCCTGAAACAGATCGCGTACAACCCCGTCGGCAGAATGGATTTGACGCGTCTGTCGAGCGCGACACCGCAGCGAAACATCGAATTCGCACGCACCCTGGACATCTCCGAGAGCAACGCGTGGATCCTGCAGGAATTCATCTCGGGACAGGAGTACTGCACCCACGGCACCGCCCGCGACGGGAATCTCACCGTGTACGCGTGCTGCACATCATCCGCGTTCCAGGTGAATTACGAAATGGTCGACGTGCCCGACATCCGGTCCTGGGTCGAGACTTTCGTCGGCGAACTCGGTGTCACCGGGCAGCTGTCCTTCGATTTCATCCAGGCCGCGGACGGCCGGGTGTACGCGATCGAGTGCAACCCGCGCACGCACTCCGCGATCACGATGTTCTACGACCAGGACTTGCTGGCCCAGGGATATCTGGGACGAGTCGAGTCGGCAGTGCTTCCGACGCGCGAATCCAAGCCGACGTTCTGGACCTACCACGAGGTGTGGCGATTGCTGACCGAGCCGAATCGTCGGCACCGGCTTCGCATCATCGTGGAGGGGACAGACGCCATCTTCGCGCGGTGGGATCCACTCCCGTACTTGCTCGTTCACCACCTACAGATTCCGGTCCTGCTGGTGAAGAATGCAGTGTCCGGGCGCAGTTGGTCTCGAATCGACTTCAACATCGGAAAACTCGTCGAGCAGGGAGGAGACTGATGCCGACGACTGTGCTCGTACTGGCGGGCTCGCCCGTCGACCAGTTCCACGTCGATCTCTCCACGGTCTACGCTAAGGGATTTCTGAACGCGATCGACGGTAATCCCGACTACCGCGTTCACATCGCCGTCGTGACACCGGGCGGTCACTGGCAGATCGTCGATCGTCTCGACGCGCTGAATCAGGCCCAGGTGAGGACCGTCGGGCAAACAATGGAGTGGGTGAACACAGCAGGCATCGACGTCGTCGTTCCACAGATGTTCTGCCGACCCGGAATGACCAGCTACCGAGCGATGTTCGACTTGCTGTCCATCCCGGTTCTCGGCAATCGACCGGAGACAATGGCCATGACCGCGGACAAGGACGTCGCGCGAGCGATCGTGGAGGCGGCAGGCGTTGCGGTACCGCGCGGTGAAGTCCTCCGATCGGCCGGAAGCACCACGGTGCCGTTCCCGGTGGTCGTCAAACCGGTGGACGCCGACAACTCGGTAGGTGTCGAGTTGGTCAGGGATGCCGGAGGTCTCGATGATGCCGTTCGTGCTGCGCTGGGTCACTCGGACGGTGCTCTGGTGGAAACGTACGTTCCGCTCGGCCGGGAGGTCCGCTGTGGAATCCTCTCTCGTGACGGTGAATTGATGTGTCTGGCGCTGGAGGAGTACGCAGTCGGTGAGTCGAACCCGATTCGAAGTTCCGCGGACAAGCTGAACCGCACCGACGAGGGTGACCTGTACCTGGTCGCCAAGGATTCGAGCAAGGCCTGGATCGTCGACGTCGACGACCCGATCACGGAAAAGGTATGGGCGGCTGCCCGTGTCGCCTATCGCGCTCTCGGTTGTCGACACTACGGATTGTTCGATTTCCGCATCGATCCCGACGGCAATCCCTGGTTTCTGGAAGCCGGGCTGTATTGCTCCTACTCGCCGGGCAGCGTCGTTGCGGTCATGGCTCGCGAAGCAGGGATCTCGGTGACCGAACTGTTCGAGCTGTCGCTGCGCGAACTCGACAGAGAAAGGGTCCGATCGTGAACAGTGAAGTTCTGCACCCTCTGGGAGTGCGCGTCACCGACGTTGCGGTCGGCCCACTCGGCCCCTCGGACGTCGATGCTCTACGGCACCTGCTCGCCGAGCACGGCGCCGCCGTACTGCCGGGCCAGCATGTCGGGAACGACGAATTCGCGGCCTTCCTCGAAAGCCTCGGGGACTTGATGTTCACCGAAGGCGAGACGCCCGTCGAGGGATACCCGGACCTCAATGTCATCACCAACGTCGGGCGGACAACCCCGCCGAAATCGACCTTTCACGTCGACACCACCTACATCCCCGTCCCACCGGCGTACACCGCTCTTCGAGCGGTCGAAGTACCGAGGGACGGTGGGCAGACACTGTTCAGCAACCAGTATCGCGCCTACGACACACTCGCCGCCGAGGACAAGAAACTCGTCGAACACGCGACCGTCACCCACACCGTCACCGGACTCGACGGCATCGAAGGATCAGCCGAGCATCCACTGGTTCTGAGGCACCCGGTGACAGGTCGCACAGCGCTGTACCTCACCGCTCCCGCGCGTTGTACTGCCGTGTCCGGGTCGACGGCCGACGAAGCGTCGCACCTCATCAGGCGCCTCGTCGACCACTCGACCCGTGAGGACAACGTCCTGCGCCATTCCTGGTCCCCTGACGACGTCGTCATCTGGGACAACCGATGCGTCATGCACAAAGCCGATCACACCGGCGTCGTCGGGAACCGGGTCATGCACCGCGGCATGGCCGGCGATCGACATATCTGATTACGCCAAGGGTGGCCCTCAGGCCGCGCCGGCCTCCGGTTCGGCCGGTTCTTCCTGCAGCGCCCGCACTTCGACGCGACTGTCGAGCGCGTGGGACGCCTTGCCTGCCCAGTCGACGGCAATGTCCTCGTCTGCAGCCTCGATGACCCAGAACCCGCCCAGATACTCGGGCGCTGTCACGTAGGGGCCCGCTGTGCGATCGCGTCGGTCCCCTCGGTGATCGACGGTTACTGCCGTTGCGGGCGGGTGAAGCCCACCGGCGAAAACGAACGCACCCGTCGTCATCAGCTCTTCGATGAACGACCCGGCGGCCGCCATCGCGGCTTCGGCTTCGGCGGGATCCATCGTCTCGAGGGTAGGAGCATCGGCTGCGTCGTGTGGAAGGGAGAGCAGGTACTGAGGCATCGAATCGTCCTTCGTCGTAGTGGGTGGTTGTACGGGAATCAGCCTGCTCGACGGGCGGAGAGTTCGGCAGACTCCGATGTCACCGCTCGTGCATGACGAATGTCATCGGTCGTGTCGATTTCCGAACCGATGACAACCGTCACTGCCACAATGTGATGCCGATACTCGACAATGGTTCGGTGATCACAACGGAGCAATGGGAGCGGCGTGCACGCGTCGGTGCGCTCGTGGTTGCCACCGCGTTGCCGCTCGCGGAACTCACTCGCGTCGCCGCGCTACTCGGCCCGCGGAGCCTGTGGATCGCGGCAGTAGCGACGGCGATAGTGCTACCGCTGCACCTTCGGCACGTCGTGGCGGCACTGCGGGGTACTTCCGCACCCCATGGGCGGTGGACTCTGGTCGTGATGGCGTCGGTCGCGCTGGCGGCGACTGCAGCACTCGGCACCGTGTATGCCTTCAGCCTCGCGTCGTTGGTCGTGTCCTGCTTTCTGGTGCTTCGCCCGCCGTGGTCGTACATTGCTGCGGGCGCTGCGATTCTCGCGGGGGTCGGTGCAGAGGTCTGGTCACTCGGGCCGGAGTCGGCCCAGGTGGGAAACTGGCTCTACGTCGCAATTGCCCTGATGTTCAGGGCAACGGCGCAGTTGGTGATCATCGCGTTCGCCGCGATGTTGCACGAACTGTCCAGTACACGTGACGTACTGGAGGAAACTGCGGTTCTGGACCAACGGGATCGCGTCGAACATCATCTTCGAGACGTGCTCACCGGACCGATGACGGAACTGGCGACGCAGGCACATCGCGTCGACGCCTCCATGGCGACGCCGTCCGCTGTTCCTGCCGTGGAGATCACCGACATCAGTCGACGGTCCCGCGAGTTGCTCGAGCGTACGCGGGAGGTCGTGGCAGGCTACCGCGGCCGGAACGACCACGAGCAACTCCAGGCAGCCGGGCAGCTTCTGCGCGGGATCTCACCCCACGCCGCGGCGCCGATCCCGGTGTCGCCCCTCGAGGACGTCGCATCCACGCGGCGGCAGGCAATGACGCTTCTCGGTCTCGTCCTGCTACCGGTGAACATTTTCCTTCTGAGCGTGCCTGCCGGCCTCTTTCAGAACGCGCCCGTGTCTCCGACGATTACAGGTCCGTGGCTGGCGACGACGGCGGTGACTGTCGTACTCGGATCGTGGGCGGCGTTCGACGCAGCGGCCGAACGGCACTCCCGTTCGGCTGAAGTGCGATTCGTCGTGCTGGTGGCGGTTCTACTGGTCTCGATCTTCGCGGTCGGCGTCGATCCGGGCGACGCCAGCCTGGGATTGTGGCTCGTCCTGCCGGCTGCGGCGTATTCGCTTCGCGGACACGCTCGAACCGTCGCCGTCGTCGTACTCGGGACATCGATGGTGGTGGGGTGGATCCTCATGGCGACGGTCGTGTACGGACTGCCGGTCATCGAGATGGTCTGGTTCTTTGCGTACTTCCCTCTGGTGACGGCTGTCGGTGCAGGCGGAATCTATGCCGCAGCATCGATGGTGCCCGTCGTCGGCGTGCTCAGCCGAGACCGCGCCACGCTGGCGGCACGTGCGATCGAACAGGAGAATCACCGGGTGTCCCGCGACCTCCACGACTCGCTCGGTCAGACACTGTCGGCCATCTCCCTCAAAGGTGATCTCGCACTGGCCCTCTTGGGCCGAGACCGCGACGCAGCCAGGCGGGAGATCGCGGAGATCGCGATGCTCTCCTCGTCGCTCACCGACGATCTCGCTCGGGTAGCTGCAGGAGACCGCGCTGTGACGCTCAGGGACGAACTCTTCGGTGCCGTCAAGCTCCTCGAAGGCTCCGGCATCGAGACGCGGGTGGACACCGACCTCCCGGTCGAAATCGGATCCGACGCCGACGCCCTGCTGGGATGGGCTGTCCGAGAGGGCGCCACCAACGTCCTGCGGCACTCGTACGCCGGTGTCGTGACGATTCGCCTGGCGACCGAAGGGCATCGCGTCGCGTTGACGATGACGAACGATGGGGCCGCAGGTCTCGGTGGACTGACCGGGAGTCGTGGATCCGGTCTGGCGGGCCTCGCCGAACGGGTCGGCGCACACCACGGTGCCGTCCAGACGTCGTTCGACACAGGGGAGTTCTCGCTGCGGGTCCTCATTCCACCGACCGAGTCGCACCCGGCCGTCGAACTACCCGTCGAGTCCGATTCGAGTGCATCATGATTCGAGTGCTCCTGGCCGAGGATCAGCACATGATTCGCGGTGCTCTCATTGCGTTGCTCGGTCTGGAAGACGACATCGAGATAGTTGCCGAGCTCGACCGTGGTGACGGCATCGTCGAGGCTGCAGGCAGAACGACGCCGGACGTCGCTGTCCTCGACATCGAACTTCCCGGAATCGACGGGTTGACAGCGGCGGGCGAACTTCGTCATGTGGTTCCCGACTGCCGCGTATTGATACTGACCGGCCTGGCCCAACCGAGTCACTTGCTGCGGGCACTCGAACTTCAGGTGCGGGGATTCGTCCCCAAGGATGCGCCCGCACACGAACTTGCGTCAGCCATCCGTCGGGTTCATGCCGGTGAACGCGTACTCGACCCGACCATGGTGTCTGCGGCCCTCGCCACAGGGCAGAGCCCTCTCACCGAGCGCGAGTCCGACGTACTCCGCGCTGCATCGGGTGGCGGCACCACTGCCGACATCGGCGCTCAGCTGCATCTCTCACCCGCAACCGTTCGTAACTACATCTCCAATTCGGTCGCCAAATTGGGCGCTCGCAACCGACTCGACGCCATCCGCATAGCGCAGGACGCCGGCTGGCTGTGAGTCAGAATCCCACGCGACGACGATCCTCCTCGTTCACCGACGAGTTCTGCCGTCGGTGCCGGTCGGTACCAGCACGGAACAAGTGGCTGCACGCTGTAGGGAGTGAATGTAATGGGTGACGTGGAGAGGATCGAACAGGAGCTTCGTGCTCTGTCGAGTCCGGACCAGGTGGATCTGATTGCCCGTCGTGTCGATCGGAACCAGATCATCGGGGTTCGCATGGGATCGGTCTTCGGTCTGGCGAAGGCGAACTGGCGGCTGGACTTGGGCACGGTCCGAGAACTCGTGCAGTCCAACTGGTTCGAGGTTCGCATGGTCGGGGTCAGCATTCTCGACGCACGTGCACGGAAAGGCAGTGCGGCCGATACCGAGCGGACGGACTTGTACGAGCTGTACCTGGACGAGCACGCGCACATCGATACATGGGATCTGGTGGATCGAGCTGCGCCGCGCGTGGTCGGACAGTATCTGCTCGACAGGCCGAAGGCGCCTCTGTACGTCCTCGCCGACTCGGCCAACCTGTGGGAACGGCGGACGTCGATCGTCGCCTGTTACTGGCTGATCCGAAACGGCGAACTCGACGATCCATTGCGCATTCTGGAAACCCTGATCGACGACCCGGAAGTGTTCGTCCACACCGCGCTCGGAACTGCGTTGCGGGAAGTGAAGCGCGCAGACCCGGCAAGGGCGGACGAGTTCCATCGGACGCTCGGCAGCCGGCTGCACCCGGCCGCTCGACGCGCGATGAAGGTCGGCCGCACATGAGCTGTCCGTCGGCGTTAGGCGCATGATGCATCTCGGGTGGTTCTTCACAACCGGATTCGGTGTCTACGGCTGGAATCAGCCATGGTCCGGCAATGTACCTGCCGACGTCGGGCGGCCGGATCTGTTCGTCGACGCGGCGCGCAGTCTCGAACGGGCGGGCTTCGACTACATCATGCTGGAGGACTCCTCCGTTCTGTCGGACGTGTATCGCGGAACGTTCGAAAGTTCGGTGCGTCGCGGCACCACCGTCCGATTCGATCCGATGCCGCTCGTACCTCTGATGGCCCAGGCAACCGAGCGAATCGGAATTATCGCCACCGTCGCAACGACCTTCTATCCGCCTTTTCTCGCTGCTCGCTTGATGGCAACGCTCGATCATGTGACCAAGGGCAGGATCGGCATCAATCTGGTGACGGCAAGTGCTGACGGTGCTGCCCAGAACTACGGCTTGCCGAAGCAGATCGAACACGGCCTGCGGTACGAGATGGCCGACGAATGGATCGACGTCGTGTCTCAGCTGTGGGACTCGTGGGAGGAGGACGCCCTGGTTCTCGATGCCGAATCCGGCGTCTTCGCTGACCACGAGAAGATTCACAAGGTGGGGTTCGAAGGGAAATATTACGCCTCCCGCGGTCCCCTCAACGTCCCACGTGGACCGCAAGGGCGTCCGGTCATCTGTCAGGCGGGCGGCTCGCCTGCAGGTCGCGCGTTCGGAGCCAAGCATGCCGACACGATCATTGCCAACGTGCGCGGACTCGATGCGATGCGCGAGTATCGCGAGGACATCAGCAAGAGGTTGCTCGAGTACGGACGCAAACCGGACGATGTCAAGGTGCTGTTTCTGGTCAGCCCGATCATGGCCGACACCGACCAAGAAGCGGCAGTCAAACGGGACAGAATGCGCGAGGTCCAGAAGAACAACATCGACGGAGTATTGGCTGCGATGTCCTACCTTTCGAGCACCGACTTCTCACAATTCGACATCGACGCGCCTGTACCGGATCTGACGAAGTACAACGGGCACAAGAGCACCCTCGAGGACATGGCAAAGTCAGGCAAGACATTACGCGAGATCATCGCCAACTACCCGACCGTGGAGTCCATCGAACTCGTGGGCACCACCGAATCCGTTGCAGCACAAATGGACGAGGCGATGGACTACGTGGGCGGCGACGGATTCCTCATCGCGTCTCCGGTCACTCGCAAGGTGATCTCCGAGATCAGCGACGGGCTCGCGCCGGCTCTCCGGCGCCGCGGTGCGATCCGAGACGGTTATTCGAAGCCGACCTTTCGCGAGAATCTCGCAGCGTTCTAGCCGGCGCCGAGTGCGCAGAGGGCTCCGCGCTGGCGGAACGGTTACATGTACGAGGCGGCGAACATCAGGAACACCACGAACAACGCCGTTCCGCCGAGTGCGGCGCCGATCATTGCCTCGCGCCCATTGGTGGCCGTTCCGTCGACGGCGCGGCTGAGGCCGACCCATCCGCACACGACGGCTACCAGGCCCGCGGGGATCGCGAGATAGTCGCCGATGAAGGGGACGAACGCGCAGACGACTGCAACGATGCCTGCAATCAGCGCGACGCTCCCGGCGCCATCACGGTACAGGGACCGTGCAGCCGGTTTCTTGCCCACAGCTCCTCCAACGGGTTGCACCGAGTCGTGCGTTGCCGCCGAGCGGGTTCTTTCGGCACCCTCGGCGATCTCGAAGATACGCGCATTCGGGACAGCCGGCCGCTCGATGAGCGCGAGCATTCACTGCCGGTCTATGTGGCGTATTCCGGCTTTGGCTTCGTACAGCGCGATGTCCGCTCGGGTGAGCAGGTCTTCGAGAGTGGAGAGGCCGGTGTTGCGGGCGATGCCGATGCTCAGTTCGATGTTGATGGTGCACTTCATGAGCTGAATCGGTGCCCGCGCTGCGATGCGAAGGCAGTCCGCGATGTCGGCCGGGTCGACGGGGCTGCCGAGTTCCGTGTCCGGGAACAAAGCGGCGACGAATTCGTCGCCGCCTATTCGGCCCAGGACGATGTTGGTGCCACACTGCTCGGAGAGTCGGGCGGCGGTGATCCGTAGCACCTGGTCGCCGATGAGGTGGCCGTGTGTGTCGTTGATCGTCTTGAAGTCGTCGACGTCGATGAACAGGACGGCTGCGGGGGCGCCGATCTCGGTGCTGATGCGATCGATCCGCTCGAACAGTGCGGCCCTGTTGAGGACACCGGTGAGGTCGTCCAGTCGAGACGCGCTCAGCAACTCTCGGTAAGCGCCGAGCAGGTGGTCCATCGTGACGGTCACGGCGGTGATGTCCCGGAAGCTGACGGCGACGACTCCGTCGACGTAATTGGCCGTGACCTCCACGATCGTGCCGGGAATGAAGAGCGAGGGCACTTCGATCCTGATTTCTCCTCGTGTTCGGACTGCGTCACGGTGAAGGTCGTCGAAGTACGAGCCCTTCGTGGTGGGGAGTGCCTCGTGGAGATGTCGGCCGAGCAACTCGGACCGATGGGCACCGAGGTGGTGCTCTGTCTGCGCGTTCACGTACCGGATGATCAGGTCGGTGTCGAAGATGGCGAAACCGAGGGACACACTGTCCAACGCGGCGCTGAGCTGTTGGGTGGGTTCGTGCGGGTGAACTCTCGACACCACGCCGGTCAGGACCTCCGGAGTGCCGTCGGGGGTGTACTCGATGGACACGCTGCGGGTCAGGACGTGCCCGATACTTCCGCCGGGCAGAACGATCCGGTAGATGCACTCGGCACCGATGTTCTCGCTGGCGTCGCCGTACAGATCGACCAGTAATTGGGCATCGTCGGGGTGCACCCGATCGCGCCAGATGTCGATCGGGGGCCGAGGATCGGCTCCCGCAGCGAAGATGTCGGTGGCACGGGCGTCCCATTCGAGGAGCCCGTCCGCGATCCGAAAACGAGTGATCCCGATCGAGGCGGTGTGGGCATCGATGTCGGATACGCGCGGCCCCAGGCCAGTGAATTCTCGACGTGACTCGGCCACGATGCGTACCCTCCTTCACTTCACCGACCCGGTACGAAGTCTGCACCACACCTGCCCTCTCGCACGGCGAAACAAGCGCACGAAGCGCCCGACGTCGACGGCCACGGTGTGGTTACCGGTGCGTGCCTGGGCGCGGATTACGATGAGGATCGGATCAAAGCATGGTGGGAGGTGATCGGACGTGGCCGAGGCAAGGCACGAGTTCGTTGCTCGGCAACTCCGTTCGGCCATCACCAACGGTGAATACGCTGTCGGAGATTCCTTGCCGAGCGAGAGTGCACTGTGCGCCCAGTACGAGGTCTCACGAGGCCCGGTCCGTCAGGCACTGGCGTCGTTGTCGGCCGAAGGCCTCGTGCAACTGTCGCAAGGCCGCCCCGCAGTGGTGCGGAGCAACGATGCGGCGCAGACCCTGGACACCTTCACCCCGTTCTCCCAATGGGCCAGGAGAACGGGGCGCGAGGCGGGAAGCAAAACCCTGGAAGTGTCGCGTCGTCGGGCATCTCCATCGGCCGTCACGGCGCTCGGAATCGAGCCCGACGATTTCGTCGTCGAGGTGGTGCGTGTTCGGTACCTGGACGGCGAACCGACGATGATCGAGAGAAGCGTCTTCGTCGACGCCGTCGGCTCACTGCTGTTCGAATTCGAGACCGACTCGGGCTCGATCACCGATTACCTCACCGGTCGGGGAGTGCGTTTCGAGTCGATGTCACATGTGCTCGACGCTGTCTCGGCCGATTCGGTCGATGCCGACAGCCTCGGGATCGCCGAGGGTAGTCCGTTGCTCCGAGAGCGTCGGACCTCGCGTGACCAGTACGGGATCGCGTTCGAATACGCGGACGATCGCTATCGGTCGGATCAAGTGGTATTCAGCATCGTCAACTCACGGACCGTCGACCCGCGGATGATCGCTCCCGACAACTCCGGTAGCTGACCGAGCCGCTCAGTCGGCGGCAGGCATGCGATTCCAGTGCGGCAGCAGGAGCAGCATCGCCAGGAACGCTGCGCCGGCGAAGCCGTAGAACAGTGTTGTCGTGTCGAGGTAGCCGGGCAGGAGCCCACCGAAGATCGCACCGATGGATCCACAACCGTTGACGATGCCTGCGGCTGCTCCAGCATGTTTCGAAGTTCCGAAATCCACCGCGGACACACACGAGATCATGGCGTCGGCACCGTAGATGGTCAATCCGATGACTGCGAGAACGGCCACCATGATCCAGACGTTCCCCGCTGCGGTCAGTGGTGTGAACAGTGCCAGGACCATTGTCAGGGCAACGAGACTCAGTACGCACGCAGGTATACGTCGTGCTTTGAACACCTTGTCGGAGATCCTGCCGATCAGGATGGGCGCGAGCACGCCTGCGATGCCGAATGCGATGGGTACGGTGATGGCGACGAAGTTGTCCGCACCCTGCAGCCGTTCGGCGACGATGACCGGACCCCACAACAGGATTGCGTAGCGAGCGGGTTTGAGCAGGAAGTAGGCCGCGCCGAGCGTCATCACCATACGGTCCTTGATCACCACGGCGAAGGTTTCACGAACGGACCGGGTCGGTTCGGCAACAGCGGATTCGGCCTCGAGTGGGGCAATGTCCGCACTGGGGTGATAGTCCTCGATCGGTGGCAGCCCCACATCTGTCGGACTGTTTCGTTGGAACACCAACACGAGAACGAAGACCGCGGCCACGATAAGCGCACCTGTCGTGAACGCCGCCCGCCAGCTGTCGAAGAGACTGTATGCGAACCACCCCAGCACGGGCGCGGCGACGAGGCCACCGAATGCGTAGTTGGTACTCCACAAGCCCAGGACGCGGCCGCGTTCGGAGATGGAGAAGAACTGCGACATGTTCTTCAAGGTTCCTGACCATCCCGTGGATTGCGACAGGCCTTGAACGATCATGAGCGGCAGCAGAAACACAAGCGCGGGAAGCAGTCCCATGAACAAAGTCGCGACAGCGGAGATGGCCAGACCTCCGAGGACGACAATCCTCGGCCCGTACCGGTCGGAGACCGATCCCCACAAGAATTGGCCGGCCGCGTACGCAGCCAGGTAGACAGCGTCGAGATTGGCCAGGGTGGACTTGGTGAGAGTCACGGACAGCACGGGGTCTTCGAGAATCCCCAGTTTGGCAACGGAGAACGCCTGTCTGGTGAAGTAGAAACCGGCGTAGGCAATCCAGGTGATCGCAAAGATCTGGAACCGCCAACGTTCGTAACGGGCGATCTTCTCGTGGGTCGAGCTCAGGGCTTTCGTCATCGTGTGCACCTTGGTTCGGACGTGCGAGAGCTCTCGCAGCGTCGTGCGAAATGAGCGTAGAAGAAAGTTGCGCCCTGGTCGCGAGAAGCGACGAACGGGCGAGAATCGTGAGAGACCTTCACGACACAGACGGAGTGGCCCTGGGTTCGTCCTACCGGAGCCCGGCCGATGGATTCGGCGGACAGGGCCGGTCGGGCCCTGCTCCGCGGAAACCTGAGAAAAGTCGTACCTGAGAGAGAATGTCGAATGGAGCCGATCAGCGCAGCGTGTCGAGTACAGACGGGAGGTCGGCGACGCTGTCGACGACGTGGCTTGCTCCCGCTGCACGGAGCTGGTCTGCGTTGTGCGCACCAGTCAGAACTCCGACGACAGCCCGAGCGCCCGATCGAATTCCGCTGGTGATGTCGGACGTGGTGTCACCGACCACGAGCATCGACTGAACCGATGACGCGCCCGAACGGAGGAGCGCAGTCAGCGGCATGTCGGGGAACGGCCGTCCGCGTACACCGTCACCTGGGCACAGCACGATGTCCGCGACGTCCTGCCAGCCGAGAGCGGCCAGGATGGCCTGCTGAGTCTCGTGGGCGAATCCTGTTGTCAGAGCGGTGGCGACCCCGGTCGACCGCAACTCCGCCAAGAGATGCTCGGCCCCTGGAACAGCACTGCAGGCGCCGTCGGCGACCAGTTGGCCGTAGCACCGTTCGAAAGCCTTGTTGGCGGACTGCGCTTGTTCTTCGTTGCCCCCACTCAGGTGTCTGAACACCTCGATCTTGGATTGGCCCATGGTGTCGGTGACGTACTGCAGCATGCGTGCCTTCTCATCCGAATCGTGGGAGAGGCCCGCATGCTCGTCGGCAGCAGCGAACGATCGTTGGACCAGACCACTGTCTTCGACGGTGGTTCCTGCCATGTCGAACACGACAAGATCGATCGGGTGGGTGTGCGAGGTGTTCATGCGTCTACTCCTATCGAGGTAACGATGGGTTGTGCGAGTGCGTGATCGAGGCTGGACTGGGCCAGCCCCATGCTCGTGGTCATGCCTATACCGGTGGTGACGGTGACGACGTGCACGCCCGGGATCGGTTCGACGCGTAGGAACTCCGAGTCGGGCGCAGAACTGTAGACGCCTTGCCAACGCTCGGAGACATCGATCGCGGCGACGCCGAACATGGCTTTCGCCTCGGTGATCAGGGCGTCGAACCCGGCTTCACTCTGGAACGGTGAGGTGGAGATGTCTCGAACGTGGGTGTCTCCGAGGAGGATCGATCCATCGGGTTGCGGTGTGTACATCTGATGTAGATCGAGGGCCGAGTAGTCGGGGTACTGCTCTGCGAGCCGGGTTGCGACGTCGGTGGTCGCGGGCAAGCCGTCGAAACCCGAGTAGCGAAGCAACGACCAACCGGTGAACAGGGGAGTGGGCAGTGGCGTCGGTAATTCGATCCGCGCCCGCATCATGTGCAGGCGGCACCTCAGAAGGCCGCCGCGCTCTGCGTACTCGGGGAACAGTCGATCGATGTCGTAGTTCACCGTAACGAAGATGGTGTCGGCACGAAGATCTCCCCGCGACGTGTGGACGGTGCCGGTATCGAACGACGTTGCAGCCGTTCGCCAGTGGAAGTCCACGCCGGAAGACTCGAGCCAGGCGGCGATCGCCGGTGCTGCCTGACGGGGATCCACCTGGAGGTCGAGAGGCATGTACAGGCCGCCGGTCACGCCGTCGGCGGCAATGGGCAGTCGCTCCAGGATCTGGCCTCGATCGAGAAGTCGAGCCTCTTCGGGGCCGCGAACGGCAGCGAACTGTCGAAGAACCTCGAGCTCGTCGTCGTGCTTGGCGACGCAGTGTGTTCCCGATTCGCGAGCCCAGAAGCCGGCGGATGCGGCCAGATCCAGCCAATGCCTGCGTCCGGCTCGGGCGTAGTCCGATGCCTCGCCCGATTGCGCCGTGATGCAGGCATGTCCGAAGTTCTGGACCGACGCGCCGGCAATGGTGTCCGCGTGATCGACGACGGCGACCGTCAATCCCCGCCGATGGGCGTGATAGGCGTGAGCGAGCCCGACGATGCCCGAGCCGACGATCACGACGTCGTAGTTTCGTTGTGAGTGCATGCATCGACTGTCGACCTTCACAGGTGACTTGTCAATACAGGTTACGGAAATTTACTTCTTGTATATATAACGGTTGTTCGGGATCAGTTCGGATCGGGCGCATAGAACTTGGTAGTGGCCTCGACCGCGGATGCGACGTGATCGGCGTCGCCGCCCGAAGCCAGATGCGCTTCACCCCATCCCGCGGCGCTCCGACGAACGAACTCGCGGCCTTCCGGGGAAGCCTGCAGCGCATCGTGATCGACGGTGTCGCCGCCGTCGAGGAAGGCGGACAGGGCGAGAACATGCAGGTCCCAGCCGACGCCGCCTGCGCCGGGACCGTAGGTCGGAAAAAGAGGCTCTGCCAGTACCGCTGCGTGGACCAGTTCGAATTCGGTACCGCCGTTCTGCCCCGGGGACAGGCGGACCTGCACCTCGCTGGTGCCTGGCCACGCATCGGCTTCCGGCCCGAACATCCAGGTGACCTTCAACAGATCCGGTGCATCGCATGCCAGGATCTCGCCGTGCTCGCCACTGTCCAGGGTGAACTTCCCTCCGAGGCGCAGGTCGCCCGACACTGATGCGAGCCAACGAGCGACGCGGTCGGGGTCGGTGAGGGCACTCCACACGTCGTCGATCCCCGCGTCGTACCGACGGCGGATCTCGATGGTGTACGCATCGCCTGCGGGGAGGCTGCCCGCTCCCACTGTCCTGCGCGCGGCGGCCAATTCGTTCAGTACATCCCTCACGTTCAAGTCTCCTTCGTTGTTCGATCGGCGTGATCGTCGTCGGTGTCGAGCTTCGGTCGACCTGCCGAGTCGGCTGCTCGTCTGCCTCGTGCCAACTCGGTCTCCAATGCGTCGAGGCGTTGATCCCAGAATCGGCGAAAACGGTTCAGCCACAGGTCGACCTCGCTCAGCGGACCTGGTTCCACCGCGTAGTACCGACGCACGCCCTCGGCCCGCACGGAGGTGAATCCGCTCTCGCGCAACACGCGTAGGTGTTGCGAGACAGCAGGCTGGGAGATCGCGAATTCGGCGCGAATCACCTCCGCTAGCGCGCCGGAAGTCTGCTCGCCGTCCGCGAGCAACTCCAGAACCCGTCGGCGCACCGGGTCGCCGAGAATGTCGAAAGCGTGCACCGGTGCAGAGTATCAACTAATACTTATATAAGTAAAGGGTTAAATTTAGACGTGCTCTCGCGCTACTTTCACCGGGCGGGTGCCAGGGCGTCGGCGATCATGTGCATGGCTGCGGTCGTGGACAATGCTCGTACGCTCGCCCGGTCGCCGGGGAGCCGAAGGGTGCGGGTGCGGGTCGGTCGACCGGTTTCGGCGATGGCGAAGCAGACGGTGCCGACCGGCTTGAGGTCGGTGCCACCCCCGGGACCCGCGATCCCGCTGGTGGAGACCGCGATATCGACGCCGACTCGCCTCAACGCCCCCTCCGCCATCGCGGCCGCCACCGGTTCGCTGACGGCGCCGTGCTCGTCGATCATGTCGGCGGGGACGTCGAGAAGACCGATCTTGGTCTCGTTCGCGTAAGACACGACGGCGCCGACGACATAGGCCGACGAGCCCGCTCGATCGGTGAGGCGGGCGGCGATCATTCCACCTGTGCACGATTCTGCGGTGCCGATTCGGCGGCCGGCCAGCCGGTCGGCCACGATGTCGTCGATCGTGGACCCGTCGTCGGAAAAGACTCGAGCACCATGATGTTCGTCGATCAGCGCCACGAGCTCCGCGTACGACGACACTGCACTCTCCGCGTAGCGGGTCACGATTTCGAGTTCTCCGAGTCGTAAGCAGGTGGTGATCTCGAGATCGTCGAATCCCGCGATCCGACGTTCAGCGGTCCGCAGAGTGGCGGCGAGGTCGGCCTCGGACAAGGTGTACGCACGGATGGTGCTCTGACGGATCTGCGTGCGTCGGGCCAGAACCTCGGCGACCGGCTCGGTCTCGAGCGCAGCGGGCCACATCGCCTGGAGCTCACGAGGAGGCCCGGGCAGGATCAGCACAGCAGGCAAGCCCCCGGCTCGGTCGGCCGGCACGACGACACCCGGTGCGGTTCCGGTCGGCGGAATGGACAGTGCGCCAACCGGAACCAACGCTTGCTTTCGGATACCTGCCTGCAACGGCTCGGAGTCGATCGCGGAACTCATCCGGCTTCGCCATCTCTCGATGATCGCGTCGATGTGCCGTTCGAGTTCCGGATCGAGATGCAATTCGCGGCCGTACAGTGCGGCGACCGTCGCTACGGTCAGATCGTCGGCTGTCGGACCCAGGCCGCCGGTCGTGATGATCAGATCGACATGTTGGTCGGCAAGAAATTGCACCTGCGCTGTCAGGTCGGCGGGTCGGTCACCGCAGACCGTGATGTGCGCGACGTCCACGCCCATCTCCAGCAGCTGTTGCGCTACCCATGGCCCGTTCCTGTCGGTCACCCGACCGGACAGAACTTCGGTTCCGGTGACCACCACACCCGCTCGCACAGTCATTCGTCGACCATACTGCCCAGGTGGCATCAGCCGAGGGCGCGCCTTCCTGCCTGCTGCGGGGACGCCACGCGGTGCTGGGACGCCCTCGACGGTGCAGACGTCGTCACGAGCCCTCGGGGCAACAGGAGTACGAACGTCGATCCGTTCTCCGGTCCGTTTCCGTGGCATTCGAGCTCTCCTCCGTGGGCGCGGGCGAGATCACGTGCGATGGACAGCCCAAGTCCTGATCCGGACCCGATCGTTCGGGCCCGATCCAGCCTGACGAGGCGCTCGAAGACGCGTTCTCGTTCTCCGGCTGGTATGCCGATACCGTTGTCACGTACTGCAAGTCGGATGTCGTGGACGGTGTGCGAGATCGTGATGGACACGGGTTCGTCGTGCGGAGAATAGGCGACTGCATTGTTGGTCAGATTGGCGAGAATCTGTGCAAGTCTGAGCGGATCGCCCTCCGCAACGACGCCCTTCCTGCCGTGCGCCTCGATGGTCCTGCCCGGGGCTGCGACGGAAAGTCGTTCGATGTCCGCCGCGACGAGTGCGTCGAGATCCACCGGCCGACGGTCGACTACGACGCCCTCGTCGATTCGTGCCAGCGACAGCAGGTCGTCGACGAGGCGCGCGGCTCGACCCGACTCACGAACCAGCAGCACTTCCAATTCTTCTCTCACGTTCGCGTCGGCGTCGGCGCCGGCGCGGATCAAGGTCTCCGCAGCGGCGCGAATGCCGGCAATCGGTGTTCTCAGTTCATGGGCTGCATCGTCGAAGAACTGTCGTGTTCTCGCCGAGGTGGTCCGTTCTCTCTGTTCCGCGGCCTCGACCGAATCGAGCATCTCGTCGAAAGCTGCGGCAGCGCTCCCGATTTCGGTGTTCGTCCGGTCCGGGTCGAGCCGGTCGCCTCGAGCGCCGCTCGCGATGCGTCGGGCAAGTACGGTCATGTGATGCAGCGGTCTCAGTGACGTTCGAACGATGACCACGACGGCGAGGCCGACGAGAACGAGCGCAACCAAGAACACGGCGACGAGTACGGATCGGAGTTGGTCTCGAACATCGGAGATGGCTGCGGTGTCCACCGCGACCGTGAGCAGGGAACCGTCGGACAGCTGGGTCGTCACGGACTCCGAGTCGGTACCCGACGGCGGGGGGCCGGGAGGCTGAAGCGGAGCGGCCGGGGGAGCCGCGGGGTCTCCCGGCTGCGGGGGATCAGGAGTGGGCGCCTCCGCATCGAGATCGGGGTTTCCGTACGTTCGTCCGTCGGTGGTGACCAATCGAGCGGTGGTTCCCCCGCCTTGGGCCGCTGTGACGACGGCGGCCGGGTCGGCACCCGTGTCGTGGATCGACCGGGCTCGCTGCACGAGGTCGTCCAGCTGCGCGGTGGCCGTTGCCTTCAACTGTGCACCGACGAGTATCTCCGTCGCTGCTACCGCTGCCCCCAGCACGAGAATCACCGCGACGATCGTCGAGATGACGAGACGGCGTCGCAGCGACGCGGTCCGCAACCCCGTTCCGGTTCTCGTCATGAGAGCAGCACGTACCCGATGCCTCGGACGGTGTCGATCACGCGGGGTCCGTGCAGCTCGAGCTTCTTGCGCAGCGAACTGATGTGGACCTCGACCAGGTTGGGATCGTAGTTCTCGTATCCCCACACCTGCGTCAGGATCTGGACTTTGCTCACGGTGCGCCCCCGTTGGCGGGCCAGGTAGGTGAGTAGTCGCCATTCGGTGGAAGTGAGTTGAAGATCGACTCCTGCCCGCGACGCCGATCCAGCCTCGGAGTCGATCAACACGTCGCCGCTCCGGATGGTGCTCGGAGTTCGTCCGAGCCTGCGCAGCAGCGCGACGGCGCGAGCAAGCAGTTCCGCCATGTCGAAAGGTTTGACGAGGTAGTCGTCGGCCCCGCCGCGAAGCCCGTCGACTCGGTCGGCCACCGCGTCCCTGGCGGTCAACAGCAGCACTGCCGCATCACATTTCGACTTTATGGTCGGCAGTAGCTCGATGCCGCTGCGTCCAGGCAACATGATGTCCAGAATGACCAGGTCCGGAGCGAACTGGGTCAGCGTCGATTCCAGGTCGCTACCGTCCGGGCGACGCAGCGCGATGTGTCCGTCGTGCTCCAGCGCAGCAACGACCGACATGCCGATGGTGTCGCTGTCCTCGACGACCAGCACCCGGGCAGCACCGGCGTTTCGACTTTCGTTCACCCTCCCATCATGCGGCAGCGTCGGATGTCGCTCCTGAAGACTGGCTGAAGGAACAGTGTCGTCCGGCCACTCTTCAGCCGTACTTCAGTTTCGCCGACGAGGTTGTCTCTTGGACCGAATCACGGACCGAGAGAGGACAACGATGAAGATCAAGCACTTCGACGCTCGGCGAGTCACCCTGGGTGCGGGAATTCTGGCGCTGGCAACGATCTCCGGGGCGGGTATCGCCGCCGCCGACGGGCCGCCTTCCGCCCCGCCGCCGGTGACGACCGACAAGTCGCACGCCGACGACTCGTCACGGCCGGTGCCGCCGCAACCACCGCTGTCGCCACCTGACGACTGCGCGACGCCACCAACGCCTCCCGCAGTCCCTGCGGACGGCGTGCCTCCGGTGCCTCCGGTGTCGCCGACGCCACCGGACGGCGGGGAACTTCCGCCTCCGCCCGCGCCGCCGGCAGCGCCGTCCGGCGAGTGTGCGCCGACACCTCCTGCTGGACCACCCGCACCCCCACTC
>NZ_NOXZ01000047.1:0-62650 GCF_002258225.1 Rhodococcus sp. RS1C4
ACGTAGTGGTGATGGGATGCGGGCGGGTGGGCGCGTCGCTGGCCGGTGCTCTGCAGAGAATCGGCCACGAGGTGGCCGTCATCGACCGTGACGAGACGGCGTTTCTCAGACTCGATCCCGCGTTCGACGGCCATCGAGTCATCGGAATGGGCTTCGACCGCGACGTTCTGACGAAGGCAGGCATCGAGAGGGCCGAGGCGTTCGCCGCAGTGTCGTCCGGCGACAACTCGAACATCATCTCCGCGCGCGTGGCCCGTGAGACATTCGGTGTCGAGCGGGTCGTCGCACGGATCTACGACGCCAAACGCGCCGCGGTGTACGAGCGGCTCGGGATTCCGACGGTGGCCACCGTCCCGTGGGCGACCGACCGTTTCCTGCACAACCTCCTGCGGGACGATCCGACGACGAAATGGCGTGACCCGTCGGGCAACGTCGCCGTCGTGCTGCTCGATTTCCACGAGGGGTGGATCGGGAGAAAAGTATCCGTCCTCGAGGAGTCGACGAGGTCGCGGGCTGCGTTCATCATTCGGTTCGGCACCGGACTGCTACCGGACAAGAAGACCGTCATCCAGTCCGACGACGAGATCTACGTGGCCGCGGTGTCCGGAACGGTCGCCGAAGCCATTGCGCTCGCGTCCAATCCCCCACCGTCCGACGACTGACGCCTCACCCCACATTCGCCCTCGACACGACACCGATACTGAGGACACCATGAGAGTTGCCATCGCCGGCGCCGGAGCTGTCGGCAGATCCATTGCTCGCGAACTCATTCGCGGTGAGCACAGCGTCATGCTCCTCGAACGCAAACTCGATCACCTCGACCGCGACGCGATTCCCGAGGCGGAATGGGTTCTCGCCGACGCCTGCGAACTGGCGCTGCTCGAGGCCTCACGTCTCGAGCAGTACGACGTCGTCATCGCGGCCACGGGCGACGACAAGGCAAACCTCGTCCTGAGCCTGCTGGCGAAGACGGAGTTCGGCGTCAACCGTGTTGTCGCGCGGGTCAACGATCCTCGTAACGAATGGCTGTTCGACGCATCGTGGGGCGTGGACGTCGCGGTGTCCACCCCGCGAATGCTGGCGTCGCTGGTCGAGGAAGCGGTGTCGGTGGGCGATCTTGTTCACCTGATGACGTTCCGAAAAGGTCAGGCGAACCTGGTGGAGGTCACGCTTCCGGAGAACACGGCGCTCGCCGGTAAGCCGGTGCGCAAGCTCTCGCTGCCCCGCGACGCCGCACTGGTGACCATTCTGCGCGGAGGCCGAGTCATCGTTCCGCAGCAGGACGACCCGCTGGAGGGAGGCGACGAATTGTTGTTCGTCGCGTCCAAGGAAGTCGAGGACGAGTTGCGTGTCGCCGTGGGCCTGTCCAAGTTGGGATGACGCGCCACTACCGCTGAGCTACTTGATCTCTCGGTGCTCGGCGGACTCGTCGTCGAGCGCCCTGTCGGCCCGGCGCACGGCCCAGAACGTCACCAACAGCGCGACGCCTGTCAGCGGCCAGCCCATGCCGATACGGGCGGCTGCGAGCCACCCCGTCTGGTCGGCGTCGTAGAGCTGCGACTGCACGAGGTACCGCGCGCCGAACACCACCGCCCAGGCGAACGTCGCGATGTCGTAGGAGACCACGGCGCGACTGCTGCGACGCCACGCGGTGCCCTTGCCGTTCAGATACCCCCAGACGACGCCGACGAGCGGCCACCGGACGATCATCGACAGCACGAATGCACCGGCGTAGGCAAGTGAAGTGTAGATGCCGAACAGGAAGTAGCCCTTGGCATCTCCGGTTCGGTACGCGATGAACGCGCAGATACCGACCCCGAAGAATCCGGAGATCGCGGGTTGAACCGGCGCCTTGGTGGCCAGTCGCCACACCATGACGGCGAGCGCAACGCCCAGCGCGGTCCAGATGGCCACCGTCAGATCGAAGAAGCTGTTGGCCGGGACGAAGGCGATGACGGGCAGCGTCGACGCCACCAGGCCACTGAGCCCACCCATCTGTTCCAGGATGGTCTGCTTGCGTTCCTCGGCTTCTGGCCTGTCGCTCTCGGTCACGATGTCGAGGGTGCCACACCGTCCGCTGCGCACGGCGGCAAGGGCGTCAGGAGTCGTCGCGCAGTTCGTAGTACGGGTTGTAGACGATCTTTCGGCCGTCGCGAACCCCTACCCTGCCGCGGATCAGCACGGTCTTGCCCGGCTCGATGCCCGGGATCTTCCGACGACCGATCCATACGAGCGTCACCGGGTCGGTTCCGTCGAAGAACTCCGCCTCGATGTTGGCGTTCGCGGCCTTGGAGCAGGCCTCCACACTGCGCAGACGTCCGAGCATGGTGACTTCGTCACCGCGGGAACAATCACACGCGCGCTGAGCGCCGGACGCTTCCGACGACTCCGCCATCTCCTGTGCGTCGAGGCTGTCGACGTCCTCGGTCAATTTCCGGGTGAGTTTGCGGAAATACCCTGCGGCAGCGGGTGCCATGGTGCGCTCCTGAAAGCATCTACGAAGTTGTGCCACGTCATGCGGCGTGGCTCCTGGCCACTGTAACCCCGGCGCGCCGATTAAGTCCAAGCGCGCGGCGCTGCGTTCGGGCTCACGACTCGCGCGGCCCCCTCGGGAGTCGACAATGTCGGACGGACGTGGACAATTCCGATTCATGGATACCTGGCCCGCGCACGCCGTCGTCCTGCCCGGCACCGGTTCCGACGCAGCATTCGCTGCCGAGGCGTTCGCAGACGCGCTCGCCCTCGCCGGGACGCGCAGCACCGCCATCGAACCGGACCCGACCCGGGTCGTCGAGTCGTACGAAGCCGCTCTCGACGAGGCCGCCCTGCAGTACGGCCGCATCATCGTCGGCGGTGTGTCGATCGGTGCTGCGGTGGCGGCGTCGTGGGCTCTGCGCAATCCCGAGCACGTCTTCGGGATCCTGGCGGCGCTACCTCCGTGGCTCGGTTCGGCGCAGGGTGCGCCCGCCGCCCTCAGCGCGGTGTACACCGCGACAGCGCTGCGGAACGACGGACTCGGCGCTGTCATCGACGCCATGGCGGCCACGTCTCCCGCGTGGCTCGCTTCGACACTGCGCCGGTCGTGGACCTCGCAGTGGCCGGATCTGCCGTCGGCGCTCGACGAAGCGGCTGTCTACACGGCGCCGGACCTGTCCGAACTCGCCCGATCGACGATCAGAACGTCCATCGTGGCGGCCGTCGACGATCCAGTTCATCCACACGACGTGGCGATCGCCTGGCACGGCGCCATCGCCCGATCGTCGCTGGCGACGGTCACGCTGACCGAGATCGGTGCGGATCCGTCCGTTCTCGGTCGACGGGCGGTGGAGGGGCTGTCGGCCCTCGGCGTGTGAGCCGCTCCACCGACCGTTCCGTCAACCCAACTGCTGCATCGCCGATCCGGAGGTACCACGCCGGGGACCTTCCGTGGGTCCGACAGGGTTCGGCGGCTCGGCCTGCGGCGCCACTCGGCCCCCTGCTTGCTGTGCCCCTGCTTGCTGTGCCCCTGCTTGCTGTGTCCCTGCTTGCTGTGCGGCGGCCTGTTGTTGCTGTTGAGCGGCCGCCAACTGCGCCAGCAGAGCCTGAGGGAGAACTACCGGGAGGGGTGTGCGAACCGGATGGGGATCGCTGCCTCGGTCGACGACCGTCTGCGACAGCACGTCGCGAGCGATCGCCACGAGCGGCGAATCGGCACCGACAGCGCCCGACGGGCCTGCAAGAACGCAACGAACCATCCACCGGTACCCGTCGATGCCGATGAAACGCAGGTCCGCGTTCGCGGTGACGCCGTGTAGTTCCCGTCCCCAGGGGCCGGTCTCGACGGAGACCACCGACTGATCTCCTCGCAGCGAACCTGCGAGGTCCGCGGCGACCTCGCGCCATTGTCCCGGCGACTTGGGGGCGGCGTACGCCGCGATGGTGATGCGGCCGTACTGGGTTACCACGTGGACGGCCTGCGGCGCACCGGCCTGCGTCATCTCCACCTGAAGTTGACCGCCGGCCGGAAGTGGCAGCAGAACCGAACCGAGGTCCAACCGAGTCGCCGCAAGGGTCTCGCGGTCCTCGTCGAGTTCCTCGAGGTCGAACGGACCCTGATCGGCGGCACGATCCTGTGGATCGAGTGCCTCGTCGGCATCTCGACCGCCCGCGCCGCTCGCTGCGTCGTCGGCCCGGGTGTTCTCGTTGGGGGCACCCGCCGCGTCTGCGTCCTTCTTGCGACGTCCGAACATGATCAGCTCACTCCCTCTCGACTCGATGTGTCTGCCGTCGGCGCGGAGGTCGTCAGACTGGAATGACCACCACTCGACCCGTAGCCTCCGTCACCTCTACTGGTCTCGTCGAGAGACTCGACCTCGGCGAAGGTGACGAGTTCGACGCGCTGCACCAACAACTGGGCGATGCGATCACCGCGGACCAGGTCGATCGCCTCGCGCGGATCCAGGTTCACCAGGCAGACCTTGATCTCGCCTCGATAACCGGCATCGATGGTGCCCGGCGCGTTGACGATGGACAGCCCCGACCGCGCAGCCAAACCCGAACGGGGATGAACGAGACCGACTGTGCCGAACGGGAGTGCGACCGCGATACCGGTGCCGACGACCACACGCTCCCCCGGCGCGATCGAGGTGTCTGCGGTGATGTGCAGGTCGACCCCCGCATCGCCTGCGTGCGCGCGAACCGGAAGGGGTAACTCTTTGTCCAGACGGACCACTCGGACCGACCCGAGGGGCGCATCCGCCGACATCGCGGCACCGAACGTGCCGTCACTGCTGAAATCGTCACTCACGTGCACTGAGACTACGCGCCGACCCCGGACCGAACTCGGCCTCGTACGTCTTCCGGCGGAACTTTCCCGAGCGGAGCACCGACCGCTCGCCGTACGGGCGCCAGCTACTCTGGAGTACGTGTCACAGAACTCACGCCGCGACCTGCATCCCGACGCTTCGCCCGACCGCGGAGACGGTCGGCGCGTGGTGCACTCCGAGAAACTGTGGGTGCCGCTGTGGTGGTGGCCGGTTGCCGTGGCCGTCGGGGTCCTGCTGGCTGCCGAGGTGCACATGGGCGCCCCGGGTCTCAGGGCCTGGCTCCCGTACGTCCTGGTCCTACCGTTTCCGATCTGGGCTCTGATCTGGCTCAGCCGCATGCGGGTCGAGGTCGAGAGGGACGCAGCAGGAGACGGCGAGCTCCGCGTCGGAAAGGCACACCTACCGCTGGACGTGATCGCACGCGCGGCTGTCGTGCCCGCGACAGCAAAAAGTGCGGCA
Organism: Rhodococcus sp. RS1C4; assembly: GCF_002258225.1. NCBI lineage: Bacteria > Bacillati > Actinomycetota > Actinomycetes > Mycobacteriales > Nocardiaceae > Rhodococcus > Rhodococcus sp. RS1C4. Next base: position 5,265 of record NZ_NOXZ01000047.1, read on the forward strand.
CTGGGAAGGCAGTTGGATCCTCTCGCCTTCGTTCAACACCGCACTTGGGTCAAACAGATGGTTCTCGTCGTTCTCGATGATCCGGACGATCCCACACCTTATTGGTTGGTCAGTACCTCACGCCCCGACGCGCTGGTATCGGCTCTGACGCGGCCCACCCCCGGAGATCACGCCTGAGCGCTCTCGGCCGCATCGTCTGCACCACCTGATTTATGTGACCTCGTCGGTCGGCGTGGTTCAGCTAGGTCGTTCGATTCCTGTCGTCCGAAATCACGCTGCGCAGTCACGGCAGACGAGAACGCCGTTGGCGTCGCTCGCAAGCCTGCTCCGGTGGTGGACCAGGAAGCAGCTCGAACAGGTGAACTCGTCGGCCTGCTTCGGAACCACCCGGACCGACAGCTCTTCGCCGGACAGGTCGGCACCCGGGAGTTCGAACGACTCCGCCGTGTCCGACTCGTCCACGTCGACCACCGCGGACTGCGCCTCGTTGCGGCGTGCCTTCAGCTCCTCGAGCGAATCCTCCGACACATCGTCGGATTCTGTTCTTCTCGGTGCGTCGTAGTCGGTTGCCATTGTCTTCTGTTACCCCTCGTCCTCGTGCGTGTTGTGCGGGTGGACACGTGCCGATCGTTGCCTTCGGCCTGCTCCCGAGCCGCCTCCACCGTGTCTGATTCTCTGCGGCTGTTCTCTTCATTTGTGGGTGCTGCTCGCCCGGACATGCAGGCCGAACACCGCTGGTACTGCTCTACAACGGACGACCTCGATGCAAGGTGCCCGAGAAACTACCCGGGTAATGCCCGAACGTCCCAGGTTGAAACACGATCGAGACATCGACACAGCGCTGCCGTCCACCACGGTGACTGCTCGGATTTCTCAGCACCGGGGCCGCCAGACAATAGCCGAAGCGAACGACATCGACGAAACCGCCTCACCGTCTTCCTCCACAATCACCTGACAAACCCCTTGAACACCTCGGACACGCCGGGCATTCCATGCCTGCGAGGGACCATTTCCTCGGGTGAGCACTACAGTGGGCTGGCGCGCGCAAGCACGGGTCCGAACCCTCGTGTGCCCGCGCGTTCGATCCTCGCGAACGAAAGGCGCATCGACACCGTGGTTTCACTGATCACCGAGGGCTCATCGTTCGACGATCGTGCGCGGCCCTTCCGGCGACGCCGAGCACTGCCGATCGTCGCGGTGCTCGCCGTACTGGCACTACTCGGCGTGTTCACGTGGATCCGCGTGTTCACCTCCGGTGAGACCGTCGCGACCACCGTCGAGTGCAACGAACCGTCGACGGCCCCTGCCGACGACGGAACAGTCCCGGTGGCACTGGGCGAGCGAATCGATCGCGAGACGCTTCTGGACACCGAGCCCGCAGCCCTGTCCGCCACCAAGGTCCGAGTGTTCAACGCGAACGGCGAGCGCGGACAGGCCGCGACCGTCGCCGCCGACTTGAGCGAGTACGGGTTCGCGAGTGCACCGGACGTACAGGTCGGCAACGATCCCGTGTACGTCGATCAGAACATGCAGTGCCAGGGCCAGATTCGGTTCGGCGAGAACGGTAGAGCAGCGGCCAGTGCCGTGTGGCTCGCAGCCCCCTGCGCGGAACTGATTCAGGATTCACGCGCCGACGACACCGTCGATCTCGCGCTCGGAACGTACTTCAAGAATCTGCAGCCCAACGGCGACGCCGAGTCGGTCCTGCAGTCGCTGGCCGGCGTGACGCCGGGCTCGACGCCTGCACCGCTGGACATCAGCCTGCTCGAAGCAGCGCGCACCGCGCGCTGCTGAGCCGGATCCGCTCGGCGTCCGCCGACCGAGCGGATCTCGACTGCCGCAGCGTCTTTCGCCGCTCGGTCCGTCGCAGATCAGGCGTCGTCGGCGCCGGAGATCGCGTCCAACGCACCCACGTCGCCGAGTGCAGCCACGAATTCTCGTGCGATTCCCGGTGCGACGGCGACGGTCACTGCGCCGTCGAGTGATGTCGACGTCGGACTCGGCGCGATCACCGTCGCGCCCGCCTCTTCGGCGATGAGCGATCCTGCGGCCCAGTCCCATGGGCTCAGACCGTGTTCGAAATGAGCATCCACGGCGCCGGAGGCAACCATGCACAGATCCAGTGCAGCCGAACCGACGCGGCGAATGTCGCGGACACGCGGGAGTAGTTCCGCAATGATCGCGCCCTGCACCCGTCGCCTGGCCGCGCCGTAGCCGAAACCTGTTGCGACGAGCGCCAGTGCGACGTCCGAGGTGGGGTTGCACGTGAGCTGTTCCACCGAGCCGTCCGAGTACTCCGCCGTGGCGCCGTGTCCCCGTGATGCGCTGTAGAGAACGTCACGGGCGACGTCCACGACGACCCCCACGACGCTCACACCGTCGATCTGGACGGCGACCGACACCGAGTATGCGGGGAGGCCGTAGAGGAAGTTGACGGTGCCGTCGATGGGATCGAGCACCCATCGAACTCCAGCGACCGATTCGGACTGGCCACCGCCTTCCTCGCCGAGAATGGTGTCGTCCGGCCGCAACTCGGCGAGCAGAGACCGCAGAAGCTGTTCCGTCTCGGTGTCGACGACGGTGACCGGGTCGGTGGGAGTGCTCTTCGTGTGGACGGAGTGTCCGGAATCGGACGTCTCCGCGGGTGCACCCGGCCCGAACACCTGCGGTCGCCGAGTCCGAACATGCGCCGCCGCTGCGCGAGCCACGTCACGTGCCACCGTCGACAGTGCAGTCAGATCCGCCTCCGATACGCGTGAGTCGGGCACCCGAGGGGTGGGCGCAGCGGACGTCGAGGTCGGATGGAAGGCGTCATCGGATGCAGTCGGCACGCTCTCCATCGGATCACAGTGTGCGGGAATCGCACCACTCGGTCGCCGGTGCGGACTGCGTCACACCCGCCGAATCACCGTCGCGGCACTAGTGTCGATGTACGCAGCTTGGCTACGCTTTTCACCGCACGTGCACGAGTAGATGCCCCGATGATCAGGAGTGAACTCCACATGACTCAGTCAGGCCCGCACACACAGACCGATCCGGTGATCCAACCCGGATCCGTCATCACGCCGACGGACGCGCGGCAGCGGCAGGGTTTCGGCGTCGACGTCGGCGGCAGTGGCATCAAGGGCGGAATCGTCGATCTGGTCACCGGTGAATTGGTCGGCGATCGGTACAAGATCGAAACGCCGCAACCGTCGACGCCGGAGGCAGTGGCGGAGGTGGTTGCCCGGATCGCCGGTCACTTCGAGTGGACCGGGCCCGTGGGCGTCACGCTGCCTGCCGTCGTGACCGGAGGAATTGCACGTTCCGCAGCCAACATCGACAAGTCGTGGATCGATACCGACGCGAAGTCGCTGTTCGCATCGGCGTTGGGGCACAGCAATGTGGTCGTGCTGAACGACGCGGATGCCGCGGGTGTCGCCGAGGACCGATACGGCGCAGGCAAGGACAAGAACGGCGTGGTGATTCTGCTGACGTTCGGCACGGGCATCGGCTCCGCAGTTCTGCACAACGGGGTACTTCTGCCGAACACCGAGTTCGGTCACCTCGAGGTCGACGGCAAGGAAGCCGAGCACCGAGCGGCATCGTCCGTGAAGGAGAACAAGGACCTGTCGTACAAGGAGTGGGCCAAGGAGGTCTCGAAGGTTCTCGCGACGTTCGAAGCGCTGCTGTGGCCGGATCTGTTCATCGCCGGAGGCGGAATCAGCCGCAAGAGCGAGAAGTGGATTCCGCACCTGACCAACAGAACGCCCGTGGTGGCGGCCACTTTGTTGAACACCGCGGGAATCGTCGGTGCAGCTCTCGCGGCCGACACAGCAGCCGATACGGCACTGGCTCGGTAACAAACTCCCGACGGGTCGTTACAATGGTTGATGCCGGTCTGCACGCCGGCACAATCGACAAGACCTCTCCGCCGGAAACCACTCTGGCGTGACGCCGCACGACACCGTCACGAAAGGGCGTACGTGGCAGCCACCGATATCCGTCAGACCGTAGATTCAGCAACAGAGTCTGCGAACCCTGCACCTGCTGCGGAGGCACCGAACGGCACCGTCAGAGAGGCCGCCGTCGCTTCCGCGACCGCTGCCCCTGCAGAAGCGGCACCGGCAGCGCCGGCAACCAAGGCTCCGGCCAAGAAAGCTGCGGCGAAGAAGGCTCCCGCGAAGCGCGCGGCCGCCAAGAAGGCTCCGGCGAAGAAGGCCGCAGCCAAGAAGGCAGGCGACGCAGCACCGGTCGCCGACGGGGACGACGACGCTCCCGGCATCGATGACATCGACATCTCCGACGGCGACATCGCTGCGGCCGCCAACGATGTGGTCGAGGTCGTGGCAGCCGGAGACGACGCCGACGACGACGCCACTTCCGAGCCGACCGCCGAGGACAAGGCGTCCGGCGACTTCGTCTGGGACGAGGAGGAGTCCGAGGCTCTTCGCCAGGCACGAAAGGATGCGGAGCTGACGGCGTCGGCCGACTCCGTTCGCGCCTACCTCAAGCAGATCGGTAAGGTCGCGCTCCTCAACGCCGAGGAGGAGGTCGAGCTCGCCAAACGCATCGAGGCAGGCTTGTTCGCCACCGAGAAGATGCGCGAGTTCGCCGAGAAGGGCGAGAAGCTCCCCGTTGCGGCACGTCGCGATTTCACGTGGATCTGCCGGGACGGTAACCGCGCCAAGAACCATTTGCTCGAAGCCAACCTTCGCCTCGTGGTATCGCTCGCGAAGCGCTACACCGGTCGGGGAATGGCGTTCCTGGATCTGATCCAGGAGGGAAACCTGGGCTTGATCCGTGCCGTCGAGAAGTTCGACTACACCAAGGGCTACAAGTTCTCCACCTACGCGACGTGGTGGATCCGTCAGGCCATCACGCGCGCCATGGCCGACCAGGCACGCACCATCCGTATTCCGGTGCACATGGTGGAAGTCATCAACAAGCTCGGCCGTATCCAGCGTGAGCTGCTTCAGGACCTGGGCCGCGAGCCCACTCCCGAGGAGCTCGCCAAGGAAATGGACATCACGCCGGAGAAGGTGCTGGAGATCCAGCAGTACGCGCGTGAACCCATTTCGCTCGATCAGACGATCGGCGACGAGGGTGACAGCCAACTCGGTGATTTCATCGAGGACTCCGAGGCCGTTGTGGCCGTCGACGCGGTGTCGTTCACCCTTCTTCAGGACCAGCTGCAGTCCGTCCTCGAGACCCTGTCCGAGCGCGAGGCCGGTGTCGTTCGGCTTCGTTTCGGCCTGACGGACGGACAGCCCCGCACGCTCGACGAAATCGGTCAGGTCTACGGCGTCACTCGTGAACGTATCCGGCAGATCGAGTCGAAGACGATGTCGAAGCTTCGTCATCCGTCGCGGTCGCAGGTTCTCCGCGACTACCTCGACTGACAGTTCGCCTTCCACGAAGCCGCCGTTCCCCGTTCGGGAACGGCGGCTTCGTCTTTGTTCCGGCGACCGAAGGTCATCCCTTCGTCGGACGTGGATGCGCGGTGAGTGTGCTGTGATGGTGTGATGCTTCGCTGGTCGGAACTATCGGCGACGAGCAAAGACGTGCTCGTCGTGGCGGCGTACCTGTCGGTGGGTATCGTCCTGTATTGGGCGAACATCTTCAGCTTCCTTCCGGTCGAGAACCCTCCACCGCTGTGGGTCAGGGTCGGCATCCTCGCCTTGCTGTGTGTGTGCACGCTCTGGAGGGGGCGTGCACCCGTTCTCGCGCTCGGCACGGCCACGCTTCCGTTCACGCTGGATCTGCTCGTGGGAGCGTCGCTGCCGATCTGGCTGATCATGACCGACCTCGTGTACTGCGTCGCGCTCTACGGCAGCAGACGCCAGGCGGTGTGGATCGTCCGCTTGTCCGTGCTTCTGACCGTGGTGGTGTGCACCGTCGTTCTCGTCCTCACGACGGACTGGCGTGAGGTCGTCATCGCCCTGGGCGGCGCTGCGGTGTTCCTCGGCACGCCGCTCGGGTGGGCGTTGAACATCCGCCAGCACAAGGAGATCGCGCACAGTGAACGCGAGCGAGCCGAGGCCATGACCGTCATCGCGGAGTTGGACAGGCGCGCGGCGATCGACGCGGAACGCTCGCGGATGGCCCGTGATCTGCACGACGTCGTCGCGGGGCATCTGTCGGCTATCGCGATCCAGTCCGAGGCAGCCCTGCGCGTCGTCGCAGCTCGAGGCTGTGCCGACTCGCCCGTGGTCTCCACCGGCTCTAGCCACGGTGTCGCGGACCACAGTGTTGCGGACGTCGTGTCGTCCATCCGGTCCAACAGCACCGATGCGTTGACCGAGATGCGAGCGATGATCGGACTGCTGCGAAACGGGGGTGAAGGCGTGGACGAGACCCGCTCCCCCGGACGGATTGCCGAGTTGGGGAGGCTCGTCGCCTCCGCAGGTGCCAGTGGTACCGAGGTCACCGTCAGCGGTGACTTCGCACCGGGCGCACCATCATCACTGTCCGTTCCGGCGGCGGTCGATCACGCCGCGTTTCGAATCGTGCAGGAAGCGTTGACGAACGCGGTGGTTCATTCGCCGGGCCAACCGGCCGAGCTCGACCTCCGGTGCGACCACGGCAGACTCCGAATCGAAGTCGTCAACGCGCTACCGTCCACGGCCGAAGCATCGACGCACACGACCGGACACACTGGAGCGGGGCTGACCAACATGACACAGCGGGCCGAACTTCTCGGCGGTGACCTCCGTGCCGGCTCGAACGGCGGTAGGTGGGTCGTCGAAGCCGTTCTGCCCCTGTCGACCACGCCCGGGGTGTCGACACCGTGATCCGAGTACTGATAGCCGACGACCATGCCGCAATTCGCTCGGGCCTGGCGATGATCGTGGGCTCCGCGCCCGGATACACGGTGGTCGGCGAAGCAGTCGACGGACAGGACGCCATCGACCAGGCGCGGGCGCACACGCCGGATGTCGTGCTGATGGATATTCGAATGCCGGGCATCGACGGGATCGAGGCAACCGCCGCCGTCGTCGGAAACGATCTGGCCCGTGTTCTCGTCCTCACGACGTTCGACATCGACGACTACGTGTTCCGTGCTCTGGAGGCGGGCGCGTCGGGCTTCGTTCTGAAATCGGTGTCCGCCGACGCGTTGCTCGACGCCATCGCTGCCGTTCACGCCGGCGACGGTGTGCTGGCGCCCGAAGTCACTCGGACGGTGATCGACGCGTTCGCAGCGGGCGGCCGCGATGTTCCGAAGGTCGGACCTCCTGGGTTGACCGAGCTGACCGAGCGCGAACACGATGTGCTGCGGTGCCTCGGCGACGGCATGTCCAATGCGGCGATCGCCCGTGAGCTCTTCATCGGGGAGACCACGGTCAAGACGCACGTGTCGAGAGTGCTCACCAAGCTGGGAGTCACCTCGCGCGTGCAGGCTGCAATCCTCGCCCGGTCACGGCCACGGTGAACGGCGCAGTGATTCCCTGGTCCGGTAGATCTACAGGTGCGGCGGTATGAAGGTGCCGTCGTCGCCCGGCAGGTATTCGACGACGGAGGTCACGGCCGACGTGGGCAGCGGCCCGTACAGGTGAGGAAAGACCATGGCGTCCGGGTCACCCGGGACGCCCGGCTCCCAGCGCACCGGTGACCCCAGTCGTGCCGGATCGAGAACGAGCAGAATCAGATCGTCTCGGCCGGCGAACAGTCGGTTCGCCGGCAAGTGCACCTGTGCGGGCGTCGACAGGTGCACGAAACCGACGGCCGACAGCGACTCCGGCTCGATCCCCGGCGACTCTCGAACCGACAGCCAGTCCGCCAGAGTGCAGATGTGCAGCAAGGTTTCCGAGGTGTCACTCACGATCGACGATTGTTCCAGGCGCGGCCGTTCTGCGGGGTACCGAAATCAGCTGTGAGCGAACAGTCCGAGGCTGCACACGCACGGCCAGCAGGTTTCCTCGTGTTTCGTGTTAGTGACAACACAAAGAAACGCGCGCGGGAACAACACGTGACTGCCAATCGTCTGAAAGAGTGTACGGACCGCGCCATACCGACGCGGCGGACCGGCCCCAGGCAATCGGGTGACACCGAACGCCAGTACGGAGGAGTCATGCCCGGAACATTGACCAGCCCACAGTTGACAGCTGCCGACCGGTGCGACCGGTGCGGTGCAGGGGCTCGCGCACGTGTTGTGCTCGCGACCGGAGGAGAGCTTCTCTTCTGCGGTCACCACGCCAAGGAGCACGAAGACCGTCTGCGTGAAGTGAACGCAACGGTGATGACCGAATCGGGCTCCACGGTGTAGGGCCGGTAAACCTGCCGACAACAACATCGACACCGAGAACGGGTGGCCGCATCAGCGGCCACCCGTTCTTCTCTGTCCAGGTCGCAGGTTCACCGGTCCCGTCACATCTTGCGCAACTGGGCTATCCGCTCGCTCAACTGATCCGCCGTGGCCATGGCCGTCGGAGGGCCACCACACACACGTCGTAGATCGCCGTGAATGACGCCGTGCGGCTTCCCGGTGCGGTGGTGGTACACCGCAACCAGAGAGTTGAGTTCGCGCCGCAGCGCGGCCAGCTGCCCCGCCGTCGACACACGGTCCGACACGACCGGCGGTGGGACCGCCGGAACCGGAGCCGCCGGCTTCTCCATCTGTTCCTGCTGCCGCTGCCGCAGCAGATCTCGCATCTGCTTGGCGTCGAGCAATCCGGGAAGCCCGAGGTAGTCGGCTTCCTCGTCGCTGCCGGAGAACGTCGCCGTCCCGAACGAGGATCCGTCGTAGATGACCTGGTCCAGCTCGGCGTCGGCGCCGAGTGACGTGTAGGCCTTCTCTTCCTCGCCGAGCTCGTCCTTCTGCTTGTTCGCGTCCGCCAGGAGGTCGTCGTCGAGACCGTCCTTCTCGCGGTGCGGCTTGCCCAGGATGTGGTCACGTTGCGCCTCGAGCTGGCTCGCCAGATCGAGGAGAACAGGCACCGAGGGGAGGAAGACGCTGGCCGTCTCCCCCGGCCGCCTGGATCGCACGAATCGACCGATGGCCTGTGCGAAGTACAGCGGCGTGGACGCGCTGGTGGCGTACACCCCGACGGCAAGACGCGGAACGTCCACGCCCTCGGACACCATCCGCACCGCAACCATCCACTTCTGATCGCTCTTGCCGAATTCCGCGATCCGAGCGGAAGAAGTCGGGTCGTCGGACAGCACGATGCACGGAGTTTCGCCGGTGATGACCTCGATCAACTTCGCGTACGCGCGAGCGACCGTCTGATCCGTCGCGATCACCAGGCCGCCCGCGTCGGGCATGCCACCGGCGCGCAACTGGCCGAGACGAGTGTTGGCCGCCAGCAGGACCGCAGGCATCCAGTCACCCTGAGGATCCAACGCGGTACGCCACGCACGAGCGGTCTGCTCGGCGTTCAGAGGCTCGCCCAGACGGGCTGTGTACTCCTCGCCCGCGCTGTCGCGCCACCGCGCCTCGCCCGAGTACGCCAGAAACACCACGGGCCGCACGACGCCGTCGGCGAGCGCGTCCGAGTAGCCGTACGCATGGTCCGCGCGCGAGCGCATCAGACCGTCCTGATCCGGCTCGTAGTTCACGAACGGGATGGGGCTGTCGTCGCTGCGGAACGGAGTTCCGGTCAGCGCGAGGCGACGAGTGGCGTCACCGAACGCCTCCCGAATGCCCTCACCCCAACTCTTCGCATCGCCGCCGTGGTGAATCTCGTCGAGGATGACGAGCGTCTTACGACTCTCCGTGCGGACCCGGTGCCTGAACGGGTGCGACGCGATCTGCGCGTACGTGACGACGACACCGTGGTAATCGCTCGACGTCTGACCGGTCGAGTTGGAGAACCGCGAGTCCAGCGCGATGCCGACTCGTGCCGCGGATTCGGCCCACTGATGTTTCAGATGCTCCGTCGGTGCGACGACGGTCACCTGATCGACCGTCCGGTGAGCGAGCAACTCCGATGCCACACGCAGCGCGAACGTCGTCTTACCTGCACCGGGCGTCGCGACCGCCAAGAAGTCCTTCGGAGAGGACACCAGATATTTCGTCAGAGCACGCCTCTGCCACGCGCGCAGCGGCGCACCACCTGCTGCGGGTGCCGTCGAGGCGTCGATCGGGTCTGTCGTGTCGGTCATGTCAGCGCTCACTGGCCGCCGATTCCTGGCATCGATGAATGTCCTCGCGCTCTCGCCTCGCCTTGCAGTGTCCGCCGTGGAGCCTAACTCTCGGCACCGACCGATTCCTCATCGCCGAGCTAGAGGGAGTCGTACGACACGCCGAAGGGCTGCGGGCGGGGTGGAACGAGCGCTCGTGCCCGGCGTCAGGAATGCTGGAGTGACCATGAGCGAATCGACGGCTTCCCCCTCGCCGACCGAGCAGTTGTCGGCACGCCACCCCGTGCGGCTGGTGTGGGTGGTGACCTTGCGCACACTGAGCAAGGCATGGGACGACTCGATATTCAGCAAGTCCGCGACCGCGGCCTTCTGGCAGACCCTGTCTCTGCCGCCCCTGCTGCTCGGCGTCCTGGGAAGTCTCGGATTCGTCGCGGGATGGTTCGGTCCGAACACCATCGAGATCATCGAGTCCAAGATCATCACGTTCAGCAGCACGCTGTTCAGCGACAGCGTCGTCGACGGCATCATCGAACCGACCGTGCAGGACATTCTGCAGCAAGGTCGGGGCGAGATCGTCTCGGGCGGTTTCGTTCTGTCGCTGTGGGCGGGGTCGTCGGCCATCTCGACGTTCGTCGATTCCATCGTCGAGGCCCACGGTCAGCAGGACGCCCGCAATCCGGTGTGGCAGCGCATCTTCGCGCTCCTGCTGTACGTCGCCTTCCTGATCGTCGCGGTGTTCGTGCTTCCGCTCGTTGCACTGGGGCCGACGTACGTTCAAGCGTTGCTACCCGATTCGTGGTTCGAGATCGGTAGCGAACTGATCGACATCCTCTACTACCCGGCAGTCGGCCTGCTGTTGATCGCCGGGCTGACCACGCTGTACAAGGTCGCGTTGCACACGTCTCTGCCCTGGCATCGACTTCTGGGCGGCGCGTTGCTGGCCGGTGTCTTCTTCATGATCGCGAGCGCCGTGCTGCGGTTCTATCTCACCTGGGTCACCGGGACGGGCTACACCTACGGCGCGCTGGCGACCCCGATCGCATTCCTGCTCTTCACGTTCTTTCTCGGCTTCGCCGTGGTGCTCGGCGCCGAATTCAACGCGACCATCCAGGAGTTCTTTCCGGCGCGCGCCACCAGGATCGAGCAGATGAGGGAGTGGCTCGCCGCACAGGCCGCTTACGAGGAGTCGGGGGCAGTGTCCGCCGTCGCCTGGCGTCTCGCCACCGGTCCCATCCGCCTGACCGGCGACCGGTCACGACCCAAGCGGGCCGGGTTCTCCCAAGCAGAACCCGAGCCGCACGCGGACTCGCCCGAGACCGGCCCGACCCATCCGTCTGCACAGCAGAACGGTGGGTCGGAAAGGTCGGATCAGTCGCCCTTCTTCAAGCCGTCGTAGACCTTCTTGCAGTCGGGGCACACCGGCGAACCAGGCTTGGCCGACTTGGTGACGGGAAACACCTCGCCGCACAGCGCGACCACGTGGGTACCCATGACCGCGCTCTCGGCGATCTTGTTCTTCTTGACGTAGTGGAAGAATTTGGGCCGGTCGTCGTCGGTGGTCTCGTCCGGCGCGATATCGGGACGTTCCTTGGTCTGAGTGCTCATGCCCCGATTATTCCGCACCGGAGCGAGCCACGACCACCTACCGTTCAGTGCAATCCGAGCAACGTAGTGACACAGTGGAGGTATGACGCGAACATCCGGGTTCTCCGACCCGGCGGACAGCGGCTCGGCCCGTCACCCCGCACTGATCACCGAAGCACGAACGTCGGTGGAAGAACAGCATCGTGCTCGCGTGAAGAAGTACATGTTCATCATGTCGTTTCGGATCCCCGCGCTGGTGCTCGCCGCCGTTTCCTACAGCATCTGGGCCAACCCGTGGATTGCCATGGCGATCGTCGGTGTATCCATCCCGCTTCCGTGGATGGCGGTGTTGATCGCCAACGATCGACCGCCTCGCACGAAGGACGAGGTGAGTCGCTACGACGGCCGCCGACAGGAGGACCCCGCGATCGAGGCGCGCGCGCACCACGTGATCGAGGCAGGCGAGGACTGAACGCTCGCTCCGTCCTGAGAGACTGAGCGATGTGACTGCACCGCTGCTCTCGGCCTGCCCACCGCTGCGCGACGCATTCCTGCGGGTCGGGTACTCCGCTGATGCCCTGCTCGACGCCCTCGGCGTCGACGCTCACTCCGCACTCGGTCGCAGTGAGCCGGTTCCGGTTCGGCGGGCGTCCCGTGCGCTCGGGGATCTGGGCGTGCTCATTCGTCTGTTTCTTCTCGTCGACGACGTTCCCGAGGCGGATGCGTCGGCGGCACTGGCACCACTGCCGCTGGACGACGCTGTCGCGGCGGGGATCGTCGGGCGCAGCGGCCCGGGTCTGGTTCGGGCTGCCGTGGACATCAGGCCGCTCGACACCGGATCGGGCACCCGCTGGGTCGTGTCCGATCTCGACGGCAGCATGCGAGACGCCCCGACTGCACCCGACCACGTCCTCGGAGTCGGCCAGGCGTCTCTGTCCCTGTTGCGCGGGACTCCGACGACACCGGTCCCGTCGGTTCTGGATGTCGGAACAGGCTGCGGGGTGCAGGCCGTCCACGCGGCACACTATGCGGACTCGGTGACCGGGACCGATATCAGCGAAAGGTCGATGTTGTTGGCCGCGGCCACGTTCGCTCTCAACGACATGGATGTCGAGCTTCTTCGCGGGTCGTGGTTCGAACCGGTGAAGGGACGTGTCTTCGATCGAATCGTCGCCAATCCGCCGTTCGTCGTCGGGCTCGGCACGGTCAGCCACAGCTATCGGGACTCGGGGATCGACCTGGACGGCGCGAGCCGGCTCATGATCGAGCAGGCCCCGACGCATCTCGTCATCGGAGGCACGGCTGCCGTCCTCGCGTCGTGGATTCACGTCGACGGCGAGGACTGGCGACGGCGGGTGGCGTCCTGGTTGCCCGAGCACGGCGTCGACGCGTGGATCCTCCAACGTGACGTCGCCGATCCGGCTCTGTACGTGGGGACGTGGATGAAGGACGGCGGCGTCGATCCGCGAGACGGAGCCGGAGCGGTCCAGGCCGAGGCGTGGCTCGATCACTTCGAATCGGCCGACGTGACGGGCATCGGGTTCGGGTTCGTCTATCTACGCCGAACCGACCTTCCCACCGATGTTCTCGCCGAGGACCTGCGGCACGCGTTCGACGATCCGCTGGGCGACGAGGCGATCGACTACTTCGCTCGATTGACGTGGCTACGCGAGAACGACGTCCAGACTGCCGTCTTCGAGCTGGATCCGGCGACGGCACTGGAGAAGGTGTCGCTGCCCGGAGACGAGGGGTGGTCGCCGGTGGTGACCCGCGTGCACCGCGGCAACGGACCCAACTGGCAACACGAGATCGACGACCTGGGCGCTGCCCTGCTCGCTGGAATGTCACCGGGCGGATTGCCGCTGGCCGAGTTGGTCGAACTGCTCGCGATCGCGCACGACGCGGAACCGGAGGACCTGACGCCTGCAGCCACGGCTTTGGTGGTCGATCTCTTTCGTCACGGCCTGATCAGGCCCCGAGGCTTTCGGGCCGTGTCGGGGCAAGTTCCGACCGAGAGAAGCTTCTCAGCAACTTCTCAGGACGAGTAAGGGATAGAGCCTGGTCAGGCGGGTATCAGAGGGTGGAGCGCGGGAACTTATCGAAGTCTTCCGGACGTTGAGCACTATGAGACACCACCGATCAGGAGGCAAGTCATGACCAGCCCCAGCACCACGACCCGCCCGCGCCCCAGCGATGCCGACCTCGACGCCCAGAGCCCGGCCGCAGATTTGGTCCGCGTCTACCTCAACGGAATTGGCCGCACAGCTCTGCTGACCGCGGATGAGGAAGTGGATCTCGCCAAGCGGATCGAGGCGGGGTTGTACGCGAAGAACGTGCTGGAGAACACCAAGCGGTTGACCGCCGCCAAGAAGCGGAATCTCGCCATCATCGTGCGCGACGGAAGTGCAGCCCGTAGCCACCTTCTGGAGGCCAATCTCCGCCTGGTCGTGTCGCTCGCCAAGCGATACACCGGACGCGGTATGCCTCTGCTCGACCTCATCCAGGAAGGCAACCTGGGACTGATTCGAGCGATGGAGAAGTTCGACTATGCCAAGGGGTTCAAGTTCTCCACGTACGCCACGTGGTGGATCCGCCAGGCCATCACGCGCGGCATGGCTGATCAGAGCCGCACGATCCGGCTTCCTGTTCACCTGGTGGAGCAGGTGAACAAGCTGGCCCGGATCAAGCGCGAGCTGCATCAGCAGCTCGGCCGCGAGGCTACCGACGAGGAACTGTCGAACGAGTCCGGAATTCCCGCGGAGAAGATCGCAGACCTTCTCGATCACAGCCGTGACCCGGTCAGCCTGGACATGCCGGTCGGTACCGACGAGGAGGCGCCACTCGGCGACTTCATCGAAGATTCCGAGGCCACGTCGGCCGAGAACGCTGTCATCGCCGGGCTCCTTCACACCGACGTGCGGACTGTGCTGGGAACGCTCGACGAACGCGAGCAGCAGGTCATTCGGCTTCGCTACGGCCTCGACGACGGTCAGCCGCGCACTCTCGACCAGATCGGTAAGCTTTTCGGTCTCTCGCGGGAGCGTGTTCGCCAGATCGAGCGTGAGGTCATGGTGAAACTGCGTCAAGGAGACCGTGCCGAGAAGCTGCGCTCCTACGCGAGCTGATCTCCAGCCCCAAGTCAGGTGGTGCAGCGGTGAGTCGCCCCGCTGACTCACCCAAAGCAGTGGCCGCTCCGAATGCTCGTGCATTCGGAGCGGCTACTGCTTGTGTTCACCTCGCGGTGTTCACCGCAGGCGACGCGGGCCCAGATCTGCTCGGGTGGGTTCGGGTCCGACGCGCAGTCGTGTGTCGATGATCTCCGCCCCGCGCGCCGACGCCAGGACCGGCTCGCAGACGAGTTCCCGCAGTTCGGGGATGTCGTCGGCCATTGCCGAGACCCGCTGAACGAGGTCGACGAGCGCGCTCTTGTTCACGGGGACCGCATTTCTGTAACCGGACAGCAGGGGCGCGGCTTTGGGCGCGTCGATCAGTTGTACGGCTTCGTCCTCGGTCAGTGGGAGCACGCGATACGCACGGTCTCCCAGCAGGTCCGAGATGACGCCGGCCAGCCCGAAGGAGATGAGCGACCCGAAGCTGGGGTCGTCCTGAACCTGCACCACGCAGCCGATTCCCTTGGGCGCCATACGCTGCACCTGCAGGAGTGGTTCGCCCGTCTCGTGCGCGAGGGTGTGGTACGCGATACGCACCGCGTCCGCGCCGGCAAGATCGAGACGAACTCCGCTGAGGTCCGGCCGGTGCTTCCACAGTTCCCCGGTTGCCTTGACGGCCACGGGATAGCCGAGTTCTTCCGCTGCGGCGACCGCCTCGGCCTCGTCGGTGACGGATCGGAAATCCACGACCTCGATTCCGTAGCAGGACAGCAGTTCTGCAGATTCGAAATCCGACAGCCATCGATCCTTGTCGGCGGACATCCAGCCACGGACCAACGCCGAGGCGCGTTCGGAGTCGATGCCGTTCGGTCGGATCGGCGTGGACGCCGGCCTACTTCTCCACGCACTGTAGCGCCACGCCTTCGCGAGTGCTGTCACGGCACGCTCCGGGCTGGAGTACGACGGAACCGATCCCCGCACGGGTTGCCCCTGCTCTCCTCGGACCGCCAGCACGTCGGGAATACCTTCGGTTGCAAGGAAAGTCGTCAGGACAGGCTTGTCTGCGCCGCGGACGGCGTCGCCCAGCGCTTCGGCGAAGGGCTCGACGGTCACTGCGACCGGAGGCACGAAGACCACGATCACCGAGTCGACGTCTCCCGCCTGCAGCGCGCCGGACACAGCCGCCGCGAACTCCTGTGGGCCCGCTTGAGGTCCGACATCGATGGGCGCTCCCGCGTGCAGTCCTTCGGCTCGTGCAGCATCGACGGCGAGGACACCGAGTGCGGTGGAGTTGCCGACGACCGCAACACGTGGCCCGGTGGGCAGAGGCTGGAAACCGAACAGGATTGCGCAGTCGAACAGCTGCGCAATGGTGTCGACCTGTATGACGCCTGCCTGTTCGAACAGCGCTTTCACGATCGAATCGTCGATGTCGGGGCCGGTGGCGAGTGCCGGGGGGATCGCGCCGCGCCCGCTCTTGACGGCGACGATGGGCTTGGACCGCGCCACCCGCCGCGCGATTCGGGTGAATTTCCTTGGATTACCGAAGCTTTCGAGATACAGCAGAACGACTTCCGTCGCTGGATCGGAATCCCAGTACTGGAGTAGATCGTTACCGGAGACGTCGGCACGGTTTCCTGCCGAGACGAAGGTGGAGAACCCCAGACTGCGTTTCGTCGCCTGATCCAGAATTGCGATTCCGAGTGCGCCCGATTGGCAGAAGAACCCCACGTGACCCGGCATGGGAAGCGACGGTGCGAGCGTCGCGTTCAGCGCGAATTCGGGGTCGGTGTTGGCGACACCGAGAGCGTTCGGTCCGACCAGCCGCATGCCGTGGGCCCGCGCGGAGCGCACGAGCCGACGTTCGTTCTCCTGCCCTTCCGGACCGGACTCTCCGAATCCGGCGGATACGACCACGAGCGCCTTCACGCCCTTGTCGAGACAGTCGTCGAGCACCTCGTCGATCGAATCCGCAGGCACCGCCGCGATCGCCAGGTCCACCGAATCCGGAATGTCGTGGACCGTCGGGTAGGCCCGAACTCCACGAACCGATCGGTGGTCGGCGTTGACCGGGTAGACCGGCCCGGTGAAGCCGCCGGCGAGCAGGTTCGCGAGCACCGCGTTGCCGACTTTCGAACTGTCGGTCGACGCGCCGATCACGGCAACGGACGTCGGGCTCAGCACGTTTCTCACACTGCGCGCTTCGGCTGCTCGCTCGCGTGAATTTCGCACGGAGAGAAGAGCTTCACTGGGGTCGATCGCGAACTCGAGCCGCAGAACGCCGCCTTCGAAGCTGCGTGAGACCTGGTACCCGGCCTCACGGAACACCGTGACCATGTTTCGATTCTCGGCGAGAACCTCGGCGACGAACATCGTCACTCCGTTCTCGGCCGCCGCTCCGGCGAGATGCTCCAACAGAATCGGTCCGAGTCCGCGGCCCTGGTGGGAATCGGCGACGACGAAGGCGACCTCGGCGGAATTGCCGTCACCTTCGGGCAGACGCTCGTAGCGACCGACGGCGATGATGTCGTCACCGAGAATCGCCACGAACGCGACTCGGGCGTGATGATCGACCGTCGTGAAGTTGAGAACGTCTCGCTGCGGCATCGTCGGGTAGGGGCCGAAGTAACGCAGGTAGCGCGTGCGTTCGGAGAGGCGCCCATGGAAGGCGACGAGAGCATCCGCGTCCGACGGGACGATCGGCCTCAGGTGGACCACTCCCCCGTCGGATGCCAACACGTCGGCGACCCAGTGCTTGGGAAAGGATGTCTCGGCACGTTCTCGTTCGCGCTCTTTGGCGGTGGGTTCAGTCACGAGGGTCCTCCGGGTCGAGGCCGAGCAGGGGAAAGCTTGCTCGCCGGGTGGCGATGATCGCCGAGTCGACACGCTCGAGCGCACGATCGGCGGCCTCGACGCTCCCCGCCACGGCGCCGCCCGGGCCGTCCCACGGTGGATAGTCGATGTCGCCACCGTCTCCCATCACCTGCGGTAGATCGACACTCGGAGCGATGGCGCGCACACGGTCACGCCACTGCTCGGGCAGAGCGAGGCCGGGGTCGATGCTTCGGCCCAGAGCGGCAGCGATCAGATGCGTCCATGCACGGGGCACGACGCGCACGAGACCGTAACCACCTCCGCCGACCGCGAGCCACCGTCCCTCGGAGTACCTGTCCGCGAGGTCACGCATGGCGAGGAATGCCGCATTCTGACCGTCGACGGTCAACGCCAGGTCGGCCAACGGGTCCTCCCGGTGGCTGTCCACACCGCACTGGCTGACGATGATCTGCGGGCGGAACGCCGAGATGGCCCCCGGCACGATCGCATGAAACGCGCGCAGCCACAACCGGTCTCCGGTTCCAGGCAACAGCGGAATGTTGATCGCGGTCCCTTCGGCCGGTCCCGAGCCGACTTCGCTCGACCATCCGGTGTTGGGCCACAGCGTCGCGGGATGTTGATGAAGAGACACCGTCAGCACTCGGGGATCACCGAGGAACGCCTGTTGCACACCGTCACCGTGGTGGGCGTCGACGTCGATGTAGGCGATACGGTCGAAACCGTTGTCGAGCAACCACGAAATGGCGACCGCAGCGTCGTTGTAGACGCAGAATCCGGACGCCCAGTCGGCCATGGCGTGGTGCATGCCGCCGCCGATGCTCACGGCCCGCCGTGCCCGTCCGGCCGCGATTTCCCGTGCCGCGGTCAGTGAACCACCGGTGAGCATCGCGGATGCTTCGTGCATCTTCTCGAACACCGGGTTGTCGTCCGATCCCAGTCCGTGTTCCACGTGATCCGGGTCCACCAACGCCGTACCCTTCTCCGGCGCACGTTTGACCGCCTCGATGTAGGCGGGTGTGTGAATTCGGAGCAGCTCCTCGTCCGGAGCCGCAGTGGGTTCGACGAGTTCTATTCCGTCCAGAACACCGATCTGTCGCGCGAGCTGCATCGTCAGATCCAGACGCGTGGGGTTCATCGGATGATCCGCACTCCACCGATAGGAGAGGTAATCCGCGCTCCAGACGACGATGTCGTCGCCTGCCACCGGAGTTCGTGGTGGCGATGCCGTCGCCTGATCTGCCATGAAACGCAACGCTACTTGTCCCGCCGGGACTGTGCGAGCGTCCCTCGGTGTTGTAGTCGGTTACCGGCGGGTACGAATTCGCGGCACGCGGGCACATGGCCTACGGCGCCACTATGCGCCGATCAACGGTAGAATCCGTTGCGACGAAGGGGTTGAGTGTGAAGGATCTGGTCGACACCACGGAGATGTACCTCCGGACGATTTACGACTTGGAAGAAGAGGGCGTCGTACCGCTGCGGGCACGTATCGCCGAACGCCTCGAACAGAGCGGTCCCACCGTCAGCCAGACCGTCGCTCGAATGGAGCGAGACGGGCTGCTTTCGGTCGCGGGTGACCGCCACCTGGAACTGACGGAGAAGGGCCGCAGCCTTGCCGTCGCAGTGATGCGCAAGCATCGGCTCGCCGAGCGGCTGCTCGTCGATGTGATCGGTCTGCGCTGGGAAGACGTCCATGCCGAGGCGTGCCGCTGGGAGCACGTCATGAGCGAGGAAGTCGAGCGTCGGCTCGTGGCCGTGCTGAACAACCCGACGACCTCGCCCTACGGGAATCCGATCCCCGGCTTGGCCGAACTCGGGCTCGGTCAGCCGGCTGCCGCGCCGGAGGACCTGATCAGGTTGACCGATCTGCCCCACGGGAACGCAACGGCCGTGGTCGTCCGTCGCCTCGCGGAGCACGTCCAGTCCGACCCCGAGGTCATCGCGCAGCTGCGCGATGCAGGCGTCGTGCCCGACGCGCGTGTGACGGTGGAGGCCAAGCCCGGCACGGTGACGATCACGGTCCCGGGCCACGACGGCATCGATATTTCCGAGGAGATGGCTCACGCCGTCCAGGTGAAGCAGGTCTGAGCGGAGTCACGGACGTGAAGTTGTTGGTGACCGGTGGAGCCGGGTACGTGGGCAGCGTGTGCGCTGCCGTCCTGATCGAACGCGGCCACGAGGTCGTGGTGGTGGACAACTTGTCGACCGGCAATCGGGATGCGGTTCCGGCAGGCGCCGAGTTCGTCGAGGCGGACATCAAGGATGTCGCGTCGTCGATTCTCGGCGACGGCCGGTTCGACGGAGTTCTGCACTTCGCTGCGCAGTCTCTCGTCGGAGAGTCCGTGGTGGCGCCCGATCGGTACTGGTCGGGCAATGTGGTGACCACGCTCGCGTTGCTCGAGGCGATCCGGGAGTCGGGCACACCGAAGCTCGTCTTCTCGTCCACGGCCGCGACGTACGGTGAGCCGGAGCGAACTCCGATCACGGAGTCGATGCCTACCGCGCCCACCAATCCGTACGGCGCAACCAAACTGGCCATCGACCACGCCATCACGTCGTACTCGAACGCCTACGGCCTGGCCGCGACCAGCCTGCGGTACTTCAATGTCGCGGGCGCGTATACGGGTTTCGGCGAGAACCGAGTCGTGGAAACGCATTTGATTCCGCTGGTTCTGCAGACCGCCCTCGGTCAGCGGGCCAAGATCTCGGTGTTCGGAACGGATTGGCCGACTGCCGACGGCACCGCGGTGCGTGACTACATCCACGTGCTCGATCTTGCCGATGCCCACATCCTCGCACTCGAGTCGGCAACGCCGGGATCGCACACGATCTTCAATCTTGGCAGCGGTCAAGGTTTTTCGGTACGCGAGGTCATCGACGCCTGCGAGCGCGTCACCGGACTGCCCATTGCGGTGGAGAACGCGCCGCGCCGGGCAGGTGATCCGGCGGTTCTCATCGCTTCGAGCGAACGCGCCACCACCGAACTCGGGTGGTCGCCGCAAAGGACCGACCTCGATGTCATCGTCGCCGATGCGTGGAACTTCCTCCAGAAGTTGGGCGATCGAGCGCATTCGGCACGGCCGTAACATCCGGTAGGGGCATTTCGGTACAGGTCAGTCCACCGGCGGCGGGAGCGCGACTCCGCACAGCTCGGCCACTGCATATCCGCTGAGCGCCACCTCCCGGATCATCGAGGGCCGCGCGCCTGCGGCGAGCGAGCGGCTCAGCAGGTGAGCGAGCGAGTAGTTCTCGTCCGCCTGGTGGGCGATGTCGAGCGCAACGGACGCCAGCGCGCCTTCGCCCCGCGTATAGGCACTGAACGCCAACAGCGTTGCCGGGCATGCCCGTTCCGGCGCGGGCAACGTGCGCATCAGCAGAGTCCACAACTGTTCGGCCAGCCCGGCGACACCGGAGAGCGCCAGTGCGAGGACGCTGTCGCGCACCATGACGTGCTGGACCGCCGCTCCGAACTCCGCGATCCGGTCCGGCGGCAGAGTGACCACGGCAGGGTTGTCGGGAGAGTACCCCGACCATTCCTCCAATTGTTCGACGATCGAGTGGAGACGTCCGCGGTCGCTGCCGACGTCGACGACAGCGCCCGACGCCAGTGTCCGTGCGACTGTCCGCGACAGCGGATCGTCCACCGGTCGAACGGTTCTTGCCAGCATGGTGCGGGATTCGTGTACTCCGCGACCCTGGAGCATGTACGCCAGTGCAACGGGCGATGTTCTGGGGTCGGTGAGGTACCCGTATTCCATGACGCCGATCGCGGACCTCCACCGGCTCCCCCGGGTCACCTCTGCGATCAGGTACACCTCGGTGAGTTCGACCCCCCGAACTCGCAGCTGGTCGGACAATCGATGTGCGAGGCCCCTGAACCGTCCGTCCACGGTGACACCGCGATCGTCGACGATGACTGCCAGTGCGGCCCTGACCTGATACTGGGCACACATCTCAGCGAAGTGCTCGATAACGCTCTGCATGTCCTCGGTCACACCCGACTCGAAAAGCGACTGCCCTTCGGAACGGTCCGGCAGGGTCAGGTCGTGGCGCATCACGGTCTGGACTTCCAGGGTCGACCCGGCAAGAACGTCGAGGCACATCAACACCAGCGAACGCTCGGGCGTGAATCCAAGGAAGGCCGGGATCGCGGCGATGAGTTCACCCGGCCCGACGATGCGCTCGGGTATCGGCGGGTGTCGGTGGGTTCCGGAGTCGGTTGTCATGCTGCACAGCGTGCCCGGGCCGAACTCCGAGTCTCGGTTCCGACCTGGGGCGGAAGACAGCCTGTGGATGACGGGCACCCTGTGGACAACCACCTGCGTCGACGGCCGATCCGAGAAGGGACGGCACGGGTGACGTCGGTGGGATGTGCTAGCCGGCCTTGACCTTCTGCACCGCTGCGGTGAAGACCTCGTCCAACGTCGCGCCGTCGGTCGCGCCCTGCTCGAAGGACATGTAGGTCGCTGCGATCCTGACGTCCCCGACCTGGGCGAGCAACGTCAACATCGACTGTGTCACCGTGTCCGAACCCGTTCCCGACGACACTGTCTGGCGGACAGCGAGGGTGTCGTCGGCGTCGATCGGCGGGGCTGGCACGACCGTCGAGCGGATGGTGGACGTTGCACCGGATTTCGTTGCCTGGACCTCGGCGCATTCGGCAAGTTGCGATTCCCGTACCGACAACGGCTCGTCGGTTGCGGTCAGTTCCACCGAGATCGTGGCGCGATCGGTGTTGTCGGTGCCGACGATCAGGGCTGCTTCGCCCGGTCGGACTTCCTTCGGTTTGCAACCGGCCGGACTCACCTCGGCGCCGGCGGGGATTCCCGTCAGGTCCGGTGATGCCTGCGCAATCGCCTGTGGCGGAAGGACGATGGCCTCGTACGGGGCGGGGAACACCGACGGATCGACCAACAGCGCGTTCAGGTCCGTGGCCTCGGCCGATACCGACGGTGACCCGCTGGTGCCGGCCGGCTCGGGGGTACCGGACACGTCGGACCCGCACGCAGCCAGCGTCACGGCGGCGCAGATGCCGATCCCGAGAAGAGTCGGTCGATGTCCTGCGTTACGACGCACCACGGGAAGAGCCTCCAGACTTTGGCCACGGAAAGTACCGGAAATCTCGCCGGTTCACCTCAGGCAAGACGTCCGGATCCACCCTCTCATTCGGAGGGTGGAACCGGACGTAAGGCACGCCCGTGTCCGCCGAGATACCCGGGAGAACACGGCGGCGGCTCAGCTTCCGCGTTTGATCCATTCCTCGAGGTGCGGGGACTCGTCGCCGATGCTCGTTCCGTCACCGTGTCCGGTGTTCACACGGGTGTCGGCGGGCAGCGCGAACAACCGATCCCGGATCGAGCCGATGATGGTCGGGAAATCGGAGTACGACCGTCCGGTGGCACCGGGCCCGCCGGAGAACAGGGTGTCCCCGGAGAACAACTGACGTGCCTCGGGCACGTGGAGGCACGTCGAGCCCGGCGAGTGTCCCGGTGTGTGCAGCGCCAGGATCTCCGTACCTGCCACGGAGATTCGCTGACCGTCCTCGAGCGTGGAGTGCGCGAGTCCGGGATGGGTCTGCTCCCACAACACGTCGTCGGCCGGGTTGAGCAGGATCGGCGCGTCGAGCTCGCGGGAGAGCTCCGGCGCCACGGTGACGTGATCGTTGTGGCCGTGTGTGCACACGATCGCCTTCACCGTCCGGCCGGCCACGGCCTCGATGATCGGGCGAGCGTCGTGAGCCGCATCGACGATCACCACTTCGCTGTCGTCGCCGATCAGCCAGATGTTGTTGTCGACATCCCATTCACCTCCGTCGAGAGCGAAGGTTCCCGAGGTCACCACCTTGTCGATACGCAGGCTCACAGTTCGACCACCGATCGCAGGACGGTGCCCTTGTGCATCTTCTCGAACGCAGCCTCGATGTCCTCGATCCCGATCCGTTCGGTCACGAACTTCTCCAGCGGCAACCGACCCTGCTCGTACAGATCCACCAACAACGGAAAATCCCTCTCCGGCAGACAATCGCCGTACCACGACGACTTGAGCGACCCACCACGGGAGAAGAAATCGATCAACGGCATCTCCAGCGTCATCTCCGGCGTCGGAACCCCCACCAACACCACCGTCCCCGCCAGATCACGCGCATAGAACGCCTGCCTCCACGTCTCCGGACGACCCACCGCATCGATCACCACATCCGCACCGAACCCACCGGTGAGCTCCTGCACCGCCGACGTCGCATCGACCGCCGACGCATCGACGGTGTGCGTGGCACCGAGATCCTTCGCCCACTCGAGCTTTCCCTTGTCCCGATCGACAGCGATGATCGTCGTCGCCCCCGCCAACTTCGCACCCGCGATCGCCGCATCACCGACACCACCACACCCGATGACCGCCACCGAATCACCACGCGAGACGTTGCCGGTGTTCATCGCCGCACCGAGCCCGGCCATCACACCGCACCCGAGCAACCCCACCACCGCAGGATCGGACTCCGGATTCACCTTCGTGCACTGCCCTTCGTGCACCAACGTCTTGTCCGCGAACGCACCGATACCCAACGCCGGCGAAAGCTCCGTGCCATCGGCCAGGGTCATTTTCTTCGACGCATTGTGCGTATCGAAGCAGTACCAGGGCTTGCCCTTCTTGCAGGCCCGGCATTCACCACACACCGCACGCCAGTTCAACACCACGAAATCCCCGACCTCCACGTGGGTGACCGCGTCCCCGATCGTCTCGACGGTGCCTGCAGCCTCGTGGCCGAGCAGAAACGGGAACTCGTCGTTGATCCCGCCCTCGCGGTAATGCAGATCGGTATGACACACCCCGCACGCGGCGATCCTCACCACGACATCGTTGGGCCCGGGATCAGGAATGGTGACCTGCTCGATCGAGACCGGCTCACCCTTCGCCTTCGCGACCACGGCACGCACTGTTTGCGGCATTGCTTCCTCCACACTCGGGTTGACATGTCCTGACATCACACTTCCACAACCCATGCAGGAGTAGCGACATTCGTACATGCCGAACTGTTCGGTGTTCACGTGCTTGTGACCGGAGCGGCATCCGAACTTCGCGCACGCGGAGTATTCATGATCCATGTCTGCATCGATGGAATACGACCTCGTGGTGATCGGCTCGGGACCCGGTGGGCAGAAGGCCGCCATCGCGGCGGCAAAGCTCGGTAAACGGGTTGCCATGGTGGAGAAGGGAAAGATGCTCGGCGGTGTCTGTGTGAACACCGGGACCATCCCGTCGAAAACTCTGCGCGAGGCCGTTCTGTACCTCACCGGAATGAATCAGAGAGAGCTGTACGGTGCCAGCTACCGTGTCAAGGCGAACATCACTCCGGCGGATCTGCTTGCTCGCACGGCCCACGTGATCGGCAAGGAGATCGAGGTCGTCCGCTCGCAGCTGCTGCGGAACCGAATCGAACTGATCACCGGCACGGGTCGCTTCCTGGATGCCCACACCGTCGACATCGACGACGACCAACGTGGCGAGCGGATCACCGTCAAGGCGAAGAATGTCGTGATCGCCACGGGCACCGCCCCGGCGCGTCCCGCGGACATCGAGTTCGACGACTACCGAGTCCTCGATTCCGACGGAATTCTGAACCTCGAGTTCATACCCGCTTCGATGGTCGTGGTCGGTGCGGGTGTCATCGGTATCGAATATGCGTCGATGTTCGCGGCACTCGGCACGAAGGTGACCGTCGTCGAGAAACGAGACACCATGCTGGACTTCTGCGACCGCGAGATCGTGGAATCGCTGCAGTTCCATCTGCGTGATCTGGCGGTGACGTTCCGTTTCGGTGAAGCAGTCACGGCAGTGGACGTCGGACCGTCCGGCACGGTGACCACACTGGCCAGCGGAAAACGCATACCGGCCGAGGCCGTCATGTACTCGGCGGGACGCCAGGGTTTGACCGATGCACTGTCACTGGAGAACGCGGGACTCGAAGCCGACGCGCGGGGCCGCATCTTCGTCGACGACAACTTTCAGACGAAGGTCGATCACATCTATGCGGTCGGGGACGTCATCGGGTTTCCTGCATTGGCCGCTACATCGATGGATCAGGGACGACTGGCCGCGTACCACGCGTTCGGTGAACCGAGCAAAGGGCTGATGGACCTACAGCCGATCGGAATCTACTCGATTCCCGAAGTCTCCTACGTAGGCGCCACGGAGGTGGAGCTGACGAAGAACTCCGTCCCGTACGAGGTAGGTGTCTCGCGCTATCGGGAGCTGGCGCGAGGCCAGATAGCCGGCGACTCCTACGGCATGCTCAAGCTGCTCGTGTCGACGGAGGACAGGTCGCTGCTGGGGGTGCACATCTTCGGTTCGGGAGCCACCGACCTGATCCACATCGGCCAAGCAGTCATGGGGTGCGGTGGCTCCGTCGATTACCTGGTCGACGCCGTGTTCAACTACCCCACCTTGTCGGAGGCGTACAAGGTCGCGGCCCTGGACGTCACCAACAAGATCCGCGCGCTCGAGAGTTTCGGGGGCTGACCGAAGTCTCATCCAGCGGTCACAGGGAATGAACGACACGACGGGAGGTGTTCATTTGGGGAGTGGGTGTCGTGAAAGCGACTTCCGGTGCTACCGCCCGAACCGCCCGAGTATCCTGTCTCGAAGTCGGTTTCGGCGTCCTCCTCGCGCACCGGGCCTCGAACGAACTAGCGAAAGGGGTCCGGCATGGACGAGAAGTCGAGTATGTACGAGCTGGAGTTTCCGGCTCCACAGATCTCTTCCAGCGACGGAGTGGGGCCGATCCTGGTCCACGGTCTCGAAGGATTCTCCGACGCCGGTCATGCGGTGAAGTTGGCGACGAAGCATCTGCGGGAGACGCTGGAAACGGAGTTGGTCGCGTCTTTCGATGTGGACGAGCTGATCGATTATCGGTCGCGGCGCCCGACGATGTCCTTCAAGTCCGATCACTTCTCGGATTACGACGCTCCCGAGCTCAATCTGTACGCCGTCAAGGACAACACCGGCACGCCGTTCCTTTTGTTGTCCGGGATGGAGCCGGATCTGCGGTGGGAGAAGTTCACCACTGCGGTACGCCTTCTTGCCGAGCAACTCGGGGTCCGTCGCACCATCGGTCTCGGTTCGATCCCGATGGCGATCCCGCACACCCGCCCGCTCGGTGTGACGGCCCATTCGTCCAACAAGGATTTGGTTCCCGAGGATCAGAGCTGGTCCGGTGAGCTGCAGGTTCCCGGTAGCGCCTCCTCGCTGCTCGAACTACGGATGGCCCAGCACGGTCACGAGTCCATGGGCTTCTCCGTTCACGTTCCGCACTACCTCGCGCAGACGGATTACCCGGCGGCCGCGGAGACCTTGCTCGAGAACGTCAGCACCGCCGGCGAGCTCGACCTCCCCCTCGTCGCGCTGGGGCAGGCTGCGGCTCGCGTCAAGGAACAGGTCGACGAGCACATCACCGGCAACGAGGAAGTCCAGTCGGTCGTCCACGCGCTCGAGCGTCAGTACGACACGTACGTCGCAGCCCAGGAGCAGCAGTCGACGTTGTTGGCGAAGGATCAGGACCTTCCGAGCGGTGACGAACTGGGTGCGGAATTCGAGAAGTTCCTCGCCGAGCAGACCGGTTTCGGCACCGAGTCCGGCTCCCCGACCGACGCGGACTCCTCGGACGAGGGCCACGACAACCCCTGACCGGTTGTCGGTGATCAATTCTTCATGGGCGGTGTCGGGTGTGATGTTTCACGCCTGACGCCGCCCTTTTCGGTGTAACGAACAGCCCCCGACAAGCCGAAACATACCTGTAACTGTAAATCCGCTCGATATCTCGCCGATGCCGCGAACTCGTGCGAGAGTCTTAAGCGACATCCCTGCCCCGGCAGGACGGAGTTCGTCGGACGAAGGAGGCGAGATGAGCAATCCGCGCACACGCAAGCTGCGTCCGGTGCCGGACACTGCACCGCGGCTCGCCTTCCGCACCGTGCACGGATACAGGCGCGCCTACCGGATCGCGGGCGAGGGCCCGGTGCTGTTGCTCATTCACGGCATCGGCGACAACTCCGAGACGTGGAACGACGTCATCCCCCACCTCGCTCAGAATTACACCGTCATCGCACCCGATCTGCTCGGGCACGGTCGATCGGACAAACCGCGCGCGGACTATTCGGTCGCCGCGTACGCCAACGGAATGCGGGATCTCCTGTCGGTGCTCGGCATCGAGCACGTGACGGTGGTCGGGCATTCGCTCGGCGGCGGCGTCGCTATGCAGTTCTCGTACCAGTTCCCTCACATGGTCGACCGTCTCGTCCTGGTGGCGTCCGGGGGCGTGACGAAGGACGTGCATCCGATCCTGAGGATCGCGTCGCTCCCCCTCGTCAGCGAGGCCGTGAAGCTGTTGCGCATCCCCGGTGCGTTGTCGCTGGTGAAGCTCGCGGGGTCGGTCGTGGGCCGAGTCAACGGATCACCGCTTCGACCGGGCGGGCTGCTGCACGACACACCGGACCTCGTCCGTGTACTGAGCGGACTCCCGGATCCGACTGCGTCCGAGGCGTATCTACGCACCCTTCGCGCTGTCGTCGACTGGCGAGGACAGGTGGTGACGATGCTCGATCGTTGCTATCTCACCGAGAACCTGCCTGTCCTCCTGGTCTGGGGCGACGAGGATTCGGTGATTCCGATCAGCCACGCGCGCCTCGCTCACGCAGCGATGCCCGGGTCGAAGCTCGAAGTGTTCCGCAGATCCGGTCACTTCCCGTTTCGGGACGACCCCATTCGATTTCTCCGCGTCCTCGAAGCGTTCTTCGAGGAGACGACGACGCTCGAGTTCGACGAGGCGCGGTGGCGACACCTTCTCGCGACCGGGGTCGGAGAGGACATGATTTCCGGCAGTGCGAGTACGCGTCTGGCCGTGCTCGGCGCGATGGGCTCGGACGAGCGCAGCGCCACGTGACGGCCGGGCTCGAAGGACTCCGGTGACATCGACGTCCCCGTCGACCCATAACCTGTAGGGGTGCTCCTCTTCGATCTCGTCCCCGATCCCACCACCGACGAGGCGCAGGATCCGGACACCCTGTTCGACATCTTTCAGGAGTGGACGGCCGAGCGCGGCCTGGCGCTGTACCCGGCGCAGGAAGAGGCGCTGATCGAGCTGGTGTCGGGATCCAACGTCATCCTGGCCACGCCTACCGGATCGGGCAAGTCCATGGTCGCCGTCGGTGCTCACTTCGCGGCCGTGGCAGCAGGGCGGCGAACGTTCTACACCGCTCCCATCAAAGCTCTCGTCAGTGAGAAATTCTTTGCGCTCTGCGACATCTTCGGAGCTCAGAACGTCGGGATGATGACAGGTGACGCTTCGGTCAACGCGGGAGCGCCCATCATCTGCGCCACCGCGGAGATCGTCGCGAACCTGGCGCTGCGCCAGGGCGCGGACTCGGACATCGGGCAGGTCGTCATGGACGAGTTCCACTACTACTCCGAGCCGGATCGCGGTTGGGCCTGGCAGGTCCCCCTGATCGAACTCCCGAACGCACAGTTTCTTCTGATGTCCGCCACCCTCGGTGACGTCTCGTTCTTCCGGGACGATCTGACGAGGCGCACCGGCCGTGTCACCACGGTGGTGTCCGGGACGGAACGACCGGTGCCCCTGATGTTCTCGTACGTCACCACACCGATCAGCGAGACCATCGCGGAACTCGTCGAGACACACCTCGCCCCGGTGTACGTCGTCCACTTCACACAAGCAGCTGCTCTCGAACGCGCTCAGGCTCTGACGTCCGTCAACGTCGCGTCCAAGCAGGAGAAGGCCCAGATCGCCGATGCGATCGGCCAGTTCCGCTTCACGACGGGATTCGGCAAGACGCTGTCTCGGCTGGTCCGCCACGGCATCGGGGTCCACCACGCAGGGATGCTCCCCAAGTATCGACGACTCGTGGAGAAACTCGCTCAGGACGGCCTGCTCAAGGTCATCTGCGGGACCGACACTCTCGGCGTCGGCATCAACGTCCCGATCAGAACGGTGCTGTTCACCGGGCTGACCAAGTACGACGGAATGCGCACCCGCCAACTCCGCGCCCGCGAGTTTCATCAGATCGCAGGCCGCGCGGGCCGCGCGGGATACGACACCCTCGGTACCGTCGTCGTCGAGGCGCCGGAACACGACATCGAGAACGCACGTCTGGTCGCCAAAGCCGGTGACGACCCCAAGAAGCTCAAGCGCGTTCAACGCAAGAAGGCACCGGACGGGTTCGTGTCCTGGGGCGAGCCGACGTTCGAGCGAATCGTCGCGGCAAGCCCCGAACCGCTGACGTCCCGATTCTCGGTGAACAACTCCATGCTTCTCAATGTCATTGCTCGGCCCGGCAATTGCTTCACCGCGATGCGCCATCTGCTCGAGGACAGTCACGAGACTCGCCCCGCCCAACGCAAACACATCCTTCGGGCGATCACCCTCTACCGGGGGCTCGTTGCCGCCGGGATCGTCGAGCAATCGGCCGAACCGGATGCCGACGGGAAGTACGCCCGCTTGACGATGGATTTGCAACCGGACTTCGCGCTCAATCAGCCGCTGTCTCCGTTCGCGCTGGCGTCGTTCGAACTGCTCGACACGGAATCCGCAACACACGCCCTCGACGTCGTGTCGATCATCGAATCGACGTTGGACGACCCACGCCAGATCTTGATGGCTCAGCAGCACGCCGCACGCGGTGAGGCAGTAGCGCAGATGAAAGCCGACGGCATCGAGTACGACGAGCGGATGGAACTCCTCGAAGAGGTGACGTGGCCCAAGCCCTTGGCCGAGCTCCTCGTCCCCGCGTTCGAGATCTACCGGGGAGGCCACCCCTGGTTGAACGACGTTGCGTTGTCACCGAAATCCGTCGTCCGCGACATGATCGAACGGACCATGACGTTCGCGGAACTGATCAGTCACTACGGGCTCAGCCGCTCCGAGGGACTCGTTCTCCGCTACCTCGCCGATGCCTATCGGGCACTGCGCCAGACGGTTCCCCCCGAGGCCAGGACCGAGGAGGTGCAGGACATCACCGAATGGTTGGGCGAGCTGGTCCGTCAGGTCGACTCCAGCCTGCTCGACGAATGGGAGAACCTGACCGACCCCGGTGAGGAACCGGAGACCAGGCCGGAGGCGTACGGCGGGGATTCTCCGAAACCGATCACCGCCAACCCCAGGGCTTTTCGAGTCATGGTCCGCAACGCCGTCTTCAAGCGCATCGAACTCGCTGCCGGGCGCCGATGGAATGCTCTCGACGAGCTCGACGACGGCCCCGACTGGGAATTCGATCTGGAGCCGTACTTCGAGGAGTACGGCGAGATGGGCACCGGCCCGTCGGCGCGGGGCCCGGCCCTGTTCGATCTCGTCGTCGGCAAGGACGAGACGACGGTGCGACAGATCATCGAAGATCCCAACGGAGACCAGGGATGGTCGCTCGTCGGGACGATCGACCTCGAGGAATCGAATGCCGCGGGTGAGATCGTGTTCGACGAGATCGTGGTTCAGGCGGGCTGATTCGGGCCGGCTACCCGAGCACCGATGCGAGATATGAGGTCTGCGATCGCTCGATACTCGTCGCCGCGCGCACTCGAGGCTCGGTGGACCAGTCCCATGGTGCGACCGGGCTTGGGGTCCGCGAACTCTCCGATACCGAGTGCTCCCCTGCCCGTTTCCACGTGCACCGCCGAACGCGGGACGAGTGTCACGCCGAGACCGCCTGCGACGCACTGCACGACGGTGGCCAGAGACGTGGCTCTCGTGTCGCTCGACATCGGCGCGCTGTCGACGGATCGACACAGATCGAGTGTCTGATCGCGAAGGCAGTGCCCGTCGTCCAGGAGCAACATGGGCTGCCCCGCGAGTACGTTCAGCGCGAGCCCGGTTCGGCCCGCAAGGTCGTGGGCAGGCGGCACGACCAGGACGAAGTCCTCGGTGTACACAGGGATTTCGACCAGACCGTTCTCTTCGGTCGGCAAGGCGACGACGGCAGCCTCTATCGCACCGCTCCTCAGCGAGGCGAGCAGTCGTTCGGTCTGGTCCTCCACGATGAACGGCACGACATCCGGATACTCGGCGGCGATCGCCGGCAGCAGGGCAGGCAGAACGTACGGCGCGACGGTGGGAATGAGGCCCAACCTGAGCGGGCCCGCCAACGTGCTGCCCAAGCCGGACGCTTCGGTGACGAAGCCGTCGGCCGCTTCCAGAGTGGCGCGTGCCCGCCCCAGGAGCTGATTGCCTGCAGTGGTCACCAGAACCTTTCGCGTGCTGCGCTCGACCAGCTGGACGCCGAGTCCCTGCTCCAGCGATGCGAGCGCTTGCGAGAGCGTCGGCTGGCTGACCTTCAGCCGTGCGGCCGCGGTACCGAAATGACGGTGCTCGGCCACCGCCACGAATGCGCGCAACTGCGACAGCGTCGGCTGATAACTCTGATCGGACATACCGATCAGTCTAGGCCAACTCATCGGCAACACCTTTCGCCCGGAGTCCTCGTCGGCGCTCGCGTAGACTGTGCCGCCATGGGTATCGACGTGTCGGTAGTGCGAGTGTTCACCGATCAGGACGGCAACCACGGCAATCCCCTGGGAATCGTCGACGCCCATGACGTCCCCGAGAACGAACGACAGGCACTGGCGCATCGATTGGGATTCAGCGAAACCATCTTCTACAGCCGCAGTTCCAGCGATCCGGCTCGCGCCGAGGCGACCATCTACACCCCGGCGCAGCAACTGCCGTTCGCCGGGCATCCCACGGTCGGACTGTCGTGGTGGCTGCGCGCACAGGGCACCCCGATCAACGTGTTGACCGTTCCCGCTTCCGATCTCGCGGTCCGCTACGACGGTGACGTGTCCTGGGTCAGAGCCAAGCCCGAGTGGACGCCCCACTTCGTCGAGCATCACCTGGACTCCGCTGCCGACGTCGACGAACTCGATGCCGCGTCGTTCACCGAGGATCACCACTACGCCTGGGCCTGGACGGACGAAGGCGCAGGGCACATCAGGTCACGAATGTTCGCACCCAGCATGGGAATTGCCGAGGACGAGGCCACCGGCTCGGCGGCAGTCTGGATCACCGGAGTACTCGGACGAGGACTCGTCGTCGCTCAGGGACGCGGTTCCGTTCTCGTCACCGGTCGCGACGGTGACTGGATCGAGCTGGGCGGCCGCACCGTTTCGGAGAACACCATCACCGTGTGACAGCGGACACGTCGACGAAGATCTCGTCGCCCAGCGTGACGCCGGGCACGAGAGGGATCCGATCGCCGCTCCAGAACTTTCCGGGGTCGAACCAGTTCGCCTTCTTGTTGCCCGTCAGCAACCCCATCGAGTCGTACGTCATCGCAACCACTTCTGCGCAATACGCGGTTTCGAGGGCCGCGGATCCGGCGGCCTCGTCCTCGCGGGATCGGCGACGAAACGTCGGTACCCGTCCCTTGAACCAACTGCCCGCCAACTTCGCCGTCGTCGGGAACGCTGTTCCGTCCATCCGCGCGATGGTGCGCATCAGCGCATCCTCCTGCTCGCGGGTCACGGGCTCACTCAACTGCCGCAGCCAGCATCGCTGCGCGTACTTGTCGGACCACTGCAGCACCGCCGCCCGTAGGTCGTGCAACTGGACCCCGCGCTGAAAGTTGCCCGTCCACATGTCCTGCAGCGTCTTCCCCAGCTCGGCATGCCACATCAGCGGGGGTAGATCGTCGACGACCACGGCCATTCCGACGTGGTTCACCGGACTGTTGGTCAACGTCTGTATCGCACGATCGGCCGCCGAATGCCCACGGAAGATCCAGATGTCACCGGTCCGAGTGGCATCGACAGCAGTGTCGAGCGAAATCGACGAAACAGTCATGAGACCCAGCGTAAAGGGATCGTTCCTGCCGGCTCCACTCCCGGCCTTCATGGGTCGTTCCTGCCGGCTCCACTCCCGGCCTTCCTGGGTCGTTCCTGCCGGCTCCACTCCCGGCCCCCGATCCCAGTACGGTGAGGCGATGAAGCTGTGGAAGGTACTCGGCCTTGCGGGCGTCGTCGGTGTTGCGGCAACCGGAGCACTCGTCGTGAAGTCGGAGCGCACTCGCCGCGCCTACGCACCGGACGAGGTGCGCGCGCAGTTGCACCGTCGGTTCGCCGAGGCTGCGGAAACCGAACCGCCGCCGCCGCTGCCCACACCGACTCGCGGGCAGCGCCTTCGGGCGAAATTCAGCCGAGCGCGCTGAGAATTCGAGTCGCGAGCTCCTGCACCTGGGCGTCGGTCATGACGAACGCCGGCGAGATCTGCATGGCTCCCTGTCCGGCTGCGCGGCCGGACACTCCGTGCTCGCGGAGTGTCTTGACGAACGGCAATGCTTCGGCTGGATCGGCGAGCTGGATCGCCGCCACCGCACCGAGCCCACTGCGCACTTCCTGAACACGCGGGTGATCGGCGAGCGGCGCGAGGTAGGTGTGCAACGACGACTCCAGGCGGGCGGATTCCTGCAGGAGGTTCTCGCGTTCGACGATGTCGAGGTTGGCGAGGGCCGCGGCGGCCGCACCGGCGTGGCCGCCGTAGGTGTACCCGTGCCTCCACCAGGCTCCGCCTGCGAAGAACGGCTCGGCGATCTGTGGGGCGATGAACACTGCGCCCATCGGAACGTATCCCGAGGTGAGCCCTTTGGCGGTGGTCATCAGATCCGGTGCGAGATCGAACCGAGAGGACGCGAACCACGATCCGCCGATCCGGCCGAACCCGGTGACGACCTCGTCCGCGACGAACAGCACGTCGTTGTCTCGGCAGATCTGCCTGACCTCCGCCAGGTAGCCGTCCGGCGGCAGGTAGACGCCACCGGCGCCGATGATGGGTTCGCAGAAGAAGGCAGCGACCTTGTCGGACCCCACTTCCTCGATCAGCGCCAACAGGCTCTTCGCGTCGTCCCACGCGACAGTCCTGGCGTCGGGCATCAGCGTGCCGTAGTTCTCGTGGTTGACCGGAATGCCGGCGAGAGAGGTACCTGCGACGTGCATACCGTGATATGCCTTCTGCCGCCCCACGATCAGCGTCTTCTCGGGCCTGCCCACCTCGTGCCAGTAGCGCCGAGCCAGCTTGGCCGCGGTATCGATCGAGTCGGATCCGCCCGAGGTGAAGAAGATCTTGCTGCCTGCGACCGGTGCGATCTCGGCGAGACGCTCGGCGAGGACCGACGTGGTCTCCGGCACGAAGTCTCCGAAGTTGGAGTAGTGCGCAAGAGAAGACAGTTGGGTCGCGACCGCGTCGGCGATCTCGCGACGACCGTGCCCGACGTTGGTGAACCAGAGTCCGGCGGTGGCGTCGAGGTACTCGTTACCGTCGCGGTCGTAGATGTAGGCGCCGTCACCGCGGGCGACGACGAACGGCCCGGACGCGGTGACTGCGCCCATGTCGGCGAAACCGTGCCACAGCGCGGAGTGTCTGGATTCGAAACTCGGTTCGGTCGCGGAAGACATGCTCCGAAGCCTAGTCACTGCGGTCGTCCGCGCCACTGCCGAGTCGCCATCTGCTGCCGAGTCGGCCGACGGCGTTCACGGCGAGTGCCATCAACACGAATGCCACGGTCAGCACCACCAGTCCGATGACGAGCGCGACATAACCTTGCCCTCGGGGGTCGAGGAACGGGTAGGGGTACCAGTCGACGATCGGGCCTCGAATCAGGCTGTAGATCCCGTAGACGAGGGGAAACAGCAGCCACAGAAGAGACCGCGCCTCCGAGATCCGCTTGCGTGCGGGAACGATCACCCAGTCGAGAAGCAGGACCACCGGCATGATTCTGTGCACCACGTTGTTGGTCCACGGATCCGCGACACCGACGTCGATGTTCGCCAGAAGAACGGCATAGATGATCCCGGTGATCACCATGTACAGCGTCACGGCACCCCGGAACAACTGCCATCCCTCGCCTGGAGGATCGACGATGCCGCCGATACCCAGCACCACGACGGTCAGCACGTTGCTCAGGACGGTGAAGTAACTGAAATAGTTCGCGACCGAGAAACCTTCGGTCCCGACACCTTTCGCGAGAATCGTCGCCAGGGCTGCGGCTGTCAGAAGAGCGAACCCGACCCTCGCAATTCTGATTACTATCGACGTGGAATCGGTAGGCATAGCCGATCTTTGCACAGGCCGACGACCCATCGGTGTGTACCGCGCCGACACCGCGGACGCTGCAGCAACTATCCTTGTGCCAGCATGTCTACCTCATCCACCGCAGAACGTCGTCGCGCACTGTCGACCAGATTGGCCGACGTCTCGATTCGGGACGAACACCGGCTGCGTCGCAGACTCGACCGCGCCCGCACACCCGACGCCGTCGACACCGTCGAACGTGAGGTCGCGAAGGCGGAAGCGGTCGTCGCGAACCGGCGCGCGGCGCTGCCCCGTATCGAGTATCCCGAGTCACTGCCTGTCAGTCTCCGCAAGAACGACATCGCCGACGCCATCGCGAACAACCAGGTCGTGATAGTTGCCGGTGAAACGGGATCGGGCAAGACGACACAGATACCCAAGATCTGCTTGGAACTGGGACGCGGCATCAGAGGATCGATCGGGCACACGCAGCCTCGTCGTCTCGCAGCACGGACCGTCGCCGAACGCATCGCCGAGGAAGTCGGCGAATCGATCGGTGAGTCGGTGGGCTACAAGGTCCGGTTCACCGATCAGTCGTCGGATTCGACGCTCGTGAAGCTCATGACGGACGGCATTCTGCTGGCCGAGATCCAACGTGACCGTCTTCTGCGGCAGTACGACACGCTCATCATCGACGAGGCACACGAACGCAGCCTCAACATCGACTTCATCCTCGGCTATCTGGCTCAGCTCCTCCCCCGCCGCCCGGATCTGAAGGTGATCATCACCTCCGCCACCATCGACCCGGAACGGTTCGCCCAGCACTTCGCACGGGACGGCGTTGCGGCGCCCATCGTCGAAGTGTCCGGCCGCACGTTCCCCGTGGAGATGCGGTACCGTCCGCTGTCCATCGATGTCGACGACAGCACCGTGGATCTCGATCCCGTCGACGCCACGTGCGACGCCGTCGCCGAGCTGATCGGCGAGGGCGACGGCGACATCCTGGTGTTCCTCTCCGGCGAGCGCGAGATTCGTGACACCGCGGATGCGCTGCGCGAGAGACAGTTCCGCGGAACCGAGATAGTGCCACTGTATGCGCGCCTGTCGGCGGCCGAGCAGCATCGAGTGTTCACCCCGCACACGGGCCGACGAGTCGTGTTGTCCACCAACGTCGCGGAGACGTCGTTGA
Source organism: Rhodococcus sp. RS1C4 (assembly GCF_002258225.1). Lineage (NCBI taxonomy): Bacteria > Bacillati > Actinomycetota > Actinomycetes > Mycobacteriales > Nocardiaceae > Rhodococcus > Rhodococcus sp. RS1C4. The sequence goes on from NZ_NOXZ01000047.1 coordinate 42,103, forward strand.
CGGTTCCGGGCATCCGGTACGTGGTGGACCCTGGAACAGCACGCATCTCCCGCTATTCACTACGGACCAAAGTCCAACGGCTGCCGATCGAGCCCATCTCCCAGGCGTCCGCCAGGCAGCGGGCAGGCCGGTGTGGACGCGTCGCCGACGGAATCTGCATCCGGCTCTATTCGGAGGACGACTTCGAGTCCCGTCCCCAGTTCACCGAGCCGGAGATCCTGCGGACCAACCTGGCGTCGGTCATCCTGCAGATGACGTCCCTCGGTCTGGGGAAGATCCAGGAGTTCCCGTTCGTCGAAGCGCCCGACCCCCGCAGCATTCGCGACGGAATCGGCCTGCTCGAGGAGCTCGGTGCGCTGAAACCGTCCAGCGGAACCGGCGAATCGGAGCTCACGCCCATCGGGCGCGAGCTCGCGGCTCTGCCCGTGGATCCTCGAATGGGTCGGATGTTGGTGGAAGCCAACAACACCGGGGCACTCGCCGATGCTCTCGTCGTCGTGTCGGCATTGTCCATCCAGGACGTACGGGAGCGTCCCACCGAACACCAGCAGGCCGCCGACGAACAGCATGCGCGCTTCGCCGTCCCCAATTCGGACTTCCTGGCGTACGTCGAGTTGTGGAAGTACCTTCGGGACCGGCGAACCGATCTGTCCTCCAACCAGTTCCGCAGAATGTGCCGCGCCGAGTTCCTGCACTACCTGCGCATCAGGGAATGGCAGGACCTGCACGGTCAACTGCGGCAGATCACCCGAGGGATGGGGTGGAGCATCCCCGATTCGCCGTCGACCCCGACAGCTCTGCACCAGTCTCTACTCTCGGGTCTGCTGTCGCACATCGGCCTTCGCGAGGGTGACAAACGAGAATTCCTCGGTGCGCGCGGCACTCACTTCGCGGTGTTCCCCGGCAGTGGACTGTTCAAGAACCCTCCGCGCTGGGTGATGGCAGCCGAACTCGTGGAGACCGGACGGTTGTGGGGCCGAATGGCAGCGCGAATCGAACCGGAGTGGGCCGAGAGGCTCGCACCGCATCTGGTCAAGCGCACGTACTCGGAACCGCACTGGTCCACCAAACGCCAATCCGCAATGGCCTACGAGCGCGTCACCCTCTACGGCATCCCACTGGTCGCGGGCAGGCCCGTCAACTATCACACCGTCGACCCGGAGGCGTCACGCGAGCTGTTCATCCGGCACGCACTCGTACAAGGCGAGTGGAAGACTGAGCACCCGTTCTTCCACAGGAACCGTGAGTTGCTGGACGACGTAGGCGAGTTGGAGAACAAGGCCCGCCGCCGCGACATCGTCGTCGACGACGATGCACTGTTCGACTTCTACGACGCACGGATCGGCGCGGAGGCCGTGTCCGCTCGTCACTTCGACACCTGGTGGAAGAAAACTCGCCGGAGTACACCCGATCTTCTCGACTTCACCACCGAGACGGTGGTGAATGCTGACGCGGCGTCGGTTCTCGGCGGTGATTACCCCGATGCGTGGCGACAGGGAGAGATCCTCTTCCCCCTCACCTATCAGTTCGAACCGGGGTCCGAAGCCGACGGTGTCACGGCCAGGATCCCGATCGCACTTCTCGCACAGGTCCAGCCGGTTGGGTTCGACTGGCTCGTGCCCGGTATGCGCGCAGAACTGGTCACGGCCTTGATCAAACTTCTCCCCAAGGCCCAACGGCGCACCGTCGTTCCTGCACCCGACTTCGCCTCTGCCGCTCTGGCGTCGATGAAACCGCGCTCGGAGCCGATCGTGACAGCACTGGCTCGTGAACTCTCGCGGCTGGGGTCCACACGCATCGACCCGGACGATGTCGATCTGGGTTCTCTGCCCGCACATCTGAGGATGACGTTCGTCGCGGTCGACACCGACGGCAAGACGCTCGGATCGAACAAGGACCTGGTTGCACTGCGAAAAGCACTGGCGCCCCGCGTCGATCGTGAAGTCGCGAGCGCGGTGGGTGCAGCCGAGCGACCGGCGACCCTGGCATGGACGTCGTCGACACTGGGAACCTTGGACGCAACGGTCTCCACATCGGTCGCGGGACAGACGGTGACCGGATATCCCGCCCTCATCCGGGAGGACGGCGGCGTGGCCGTCCGTGTTCTCAGCACCCCAGCTGCTCAGCGCGCCGCGATGCGGGAAGGGACGCGCGCACTTCTTCTGGAGTCGGCACCACGAGGCACGAAGGCGTTGCTTGCCGGCATCCCGACGCGTGAACGACTGGCCCTCGGCCAGAACCCCTACGGCAGCGTCGAAAGCCTGCTCGACGACTGCAGGAAAACTGCTGTCGACGAGTCGATGACCGCGCACGGAGGTCCTGTCCGGTCTCCCGAGAAGTTCGCGGCTCTCGCCGCCGAGGTCGGTGCCGACACCGCTCGACGAACCAGCGAGATACTCGGACTGGTCCGGACGATTCTCACCGCAGCACTGGAACTGCGTTCCGTACTGGATCCTCTACAGGGCGACGCGGCCGACGATGTACGAGAACAGCTGTCCTCACTGGTGTTCGACGGTTTCGTGTTCGAGTTCGGATCGACGCGCCTCGTCCATATCCCGCGCTATCTCGACGCCGCGACGGCACGCCTGAAATCTCTGCCGAGCAGTGCCGGACGTGACGATGCAGGGATGGACGTCCTCGACCGCGTGTACGAGGCATACGACAGGATGCTCCGCTCGCTACCGGAGACCAAGCACCACACTTCAGCGGTGCAGGATGTGTTCTGGATGATCGAAGAACTGCGAGTCGGCCTGTTCGCGCAGAGCATCCGCACGGCCTATCCGGTGTCGGAGAAGCGTCTCGTGCGGGCCATGGAGGTCGCGGCACGATCGTGACCCGGCGAGCGTCAGTCGACCGCCGCAGCCTGCCGGTGCGCACGAAGATCGAGGATTTCCTTTTCGAAATCCTCGGCTGAGCTGAACGAGCGGTACACCGACGCAAACCTCAGGTACGCGACCTCGTCGAGGTCACGCAGGGGGCCGAGAATGGCCAGACCGACCTCGTGGCTGGGGATCTCGGCCGATCCCGACGCTCGAACCGCGTCCTCGACCTGCTGCGACAGAAGATTCAACGCATCGTTGTCGACATCGCGGCCCTGGCATGCGCGTCGCACACCCTTGACTACCTTTTCCCGAGAGAAGGGCTCCGTCACCCCACTGCGCTTCACCACCGCCAGCACCGCCGTCTCCACCGTGGTGAACCGACGTCCACATTCCGGGCACGAACGACGACGACGAATAGCCTGGCCCTCGTCTGCTTCCCGCGAATCCACCACGCGCGAGTCGGGGTGCCTGCAGAACGGGCAATGCATGGTTGAGCCTCCGTCGTAGCCGTCACGCACCCCCGAACGGCACACAGGAGGCGCAGGCTTCGAGGATACTCGGAGCGGAACCGAACCGGCTCCGTCCCCTGACAGACGAGGCAGACACAACACAGCGCTACGGACCTACTGTGCTGCTGACGACCGTGCCGTTCGAGACCGTGTCGCCCGATACCGTGTCGCTCTGGACCTGGACCGTGGCAACAGAGGGCGCAGAAACCGATTCGAGCGACGATGCGCGCAGGTTCGCCATTCCGACGAGCGCCAACAGCACCAGTGCGGTCCCCACCACTCCCGCCACCGCGCCGAGCACGGTGATGCGCTGGCTACGATGCGCCTGGTCCGCGCACCCCTCGGCCCGCCGGTCGTGCTGGCCGCCGCGCACCGCGGACGCGCCGACACGACGCCGACGTTGCATCGCCGCACGACGCTGCGACGCAGTCTGACGGGTACTGACAGCACGGCGAGTCTGCTGGTGCTGCTCCGTACGGACGGGCCGCTCGGTGGTGATGCTCATCGGAACCTCCGGTGTCGAACGAGACGTGGATTCGAACGCTATTCGATCAGGCGTTCGATGAACGCTTGTTCGAAAGTTCTATCACGCACCTCCGACAAAGTCAGTAGAAAACGCGACACGGATCGAACAGATGTTTGATCCAACAGCGATTACGGGCTAAGTTCGTGTCAGAAACCACACGTCACATCCATCCCACGCGTTCTGGTCTTCGAGCACGTTCGAGTTCCGGCACACGCACGCATCACGCAGGAGGACGCACGAATGAAAGACGAGACCTCTACTGGGTCGAATGGCACGGGGTCGAATGGCACGGGGTCGAACGGTAAGACTGCTGGGAAGCCCGCTGCGCCGAAAACCGCGGCGACGAAAAGTGCGGCCGGCAAGGCTGCGGCGGGCAAGCCTGCTGCCGTGCCGACGGCGAAGGCGTTCGAGGGCGAGGGAACGGATATCAACGCCGGACTCACCGAGCGTCAGCGCAAGGTGCTCGAGGTGATCCGGGCGTCGGTCACCGAGCGGGGATATCCACCGAGCATCCGCGAGATCGGCGATGCCGTCGGGCTCACGTCCACATCGTCCGTGGCACACCAGCTGCGCACGCTCGAGCGCAAGGGCTTCCTCCGCCGAGACGCCAATCGTCCTCGGGCCGTCGATGTGCGGGGGCTCGACGAGGTGCAAGCGGATCACGCGGCTGCAGTCGCCGACGGTTCTGCTCCGTCCGAGGACCAGCTGCCCACGCCGACTTTCGTACCCGTTCTCGGACGAATCGCCGCGGGTGGACCCATCCTCGCCGAGGAAGCCGTCGAAGACGTGTTCCCGCTCCCCCGCGAACTGGTGGGCCAGGGGTCCCTGTTCCTGCTGAAAGTCGTCGGCGAATCCATGATCGATGCCGCGATCTGCGACGGAGACTGGGTTGTCGTGCGTCAGCAGAGCGTCGCGGACAACGGCGACATCGTCGCGGCCATGATCGAGGGCGAAGCAACCGTCAAGACGTTCAAACGAACCAAGGGTGATGTCTGGTTGATGCCGCACAACCCCTTGTTCGAGCCCATCCCCGGCAACGACGCAGCGATCCTGGGCAAGGTCGTCACCGTGATGCGCAAGCTCTGAACAGCGCTCGTTCCACCACCCGGTACCGACATGGAGCGAACGTGACGTTCGGTCACTTGATGTGACCGAACGTCACGTTCGCTCCGTTCAGGGGGGGTGCGGCGGCGCGCTCTCGGGGTTACGACGGGGTCAGAGGTCCAGTCCTCGGCCGATGATCTCCTTCATGATTTCCGTGGTGCCACCGTAGATGGTCTGCACACGAGAATCCATGTAGGCCTTGGCGATCGGGTATTCCTTCATGTATCCGTAGCCGCCGTGCAGCTGTAGGCATCTGTCGATCAGCTTGACCTGGTTCTCGGTTGTCCACCATTTCGCCATGGCGGCTTCCTGCACGGTGAGCGTGCCGGCGTTGAGGAGTTCGATGAACTTGTCGACCATGATGCGTGTCGCGGTCGTTTCCGTGGCCAGTTCGGCGAGCACGAAGCGGGTGTTCTGGAATTTGCCGATGGACTTGCCGAACGCTTTGCGGTCCCGGCAGTACTGGATGGTCATGTCCAGCGCGGATTCCATGGCTGCGGCTGCGACGACGGCGATCGACAGGCGCTCCTGCGGCAGGTTCTGCATCAGGTAGATGAAGCCCATGCCTTCTTCGCCGAGGAGGTTGGCTGCGGGGACTCGAACGTCGGTGAAGCTGAGCTCGGCGGTGTCCTGGGCTTTCATGCCGATCTTGTCGAGGTTGCGTCCGCGTTCGAAGCCTGGCATGTCGCGTTCGACGACCAGCAGGCTGAAGCCCTGCGCACCCTTCTCCGGGTCGGTACACGCGACGACGATGACGAGGTCGGCGTTGATGCCGTTGGTGATGAAGGTCTTGGATCCGTTCAGGACCCACTCGTCCCCGTCGCGAACTGCGCGGGTCTTGATTCCCTGCAGATCACTGCCGGTACCGGGCTCGGTCATGGCGATCGCGGTGATGAGTTCGCCTGAGCAGAATCCGGGGAGCCAGCGCTGTTTCTGCTCGTCGTTGGTGAGCTCGATCAAGTAGGGCGCGACGACGTCGTTGTGCAGGGTGAACCCGATTCCGCTGTATCCGCCGCGGGTGGTTTCCTCGGTGACGATGGCGTTGTACCGGAAGTCCTTGACCCCGCCGCCGCCGAACTCCTCGGGCGCTGCCGTTCCCAGGAAGCCTTGCTTGCCAGCTTCCACCCAGACGTCACGGTCGACGATGTTCTGCTCTTCCCAGCGCGCATGGTTGGGGGCGACGTGCTGGTCCAGGAACTTGCGGTACGACTCGCGGAAGAGGTCGTGCTCGGGTTCGAACAGGGTGCGGTCCACGGGTTACTCCTTCGAGGGTGACACTTGTCGTGCGTTCCCTCGACACTACGACCGCGCCCGACCTCGGTCGATGACCGAGCCGCGCAGGATCGGTGACCGAACTAGCGGGTAGCGAGCCGGCTGAGTGCGCGCAGAGCCGGATAGCCGACGAGGATGCCCACCGAGCCCCATGCGATGCCGCCGAGGGCGACCGATCCGATGGTCAAGGTCAAATCGCCGATTCCCGCGACCAGTGCGGCCGCGACGACGGTGAGGTTGACCGGGTCGGTGAAGTCGACCTTGTTGTCGGACCAGATCCGGACTCCCAGTAGGCCGATGAGTCCGTAGAGGACGAGCGTGGCGCCGCCGATGACGCCGTCGGGAACCGTGAACACGAGTGCGCCGAACTTCGGGGAGAACGCGAGCACGATTGCCGTGACGGCTGCGACCCAGTACGCGGCTGTGGAGTACACGCGGGTGGCGGCCATGACCCCGATGTTCTCGGCGTAGGTGGTCGTTCCAGAACCTCCCGCGGCGCCCGCGACCGTCGTGGCCAGCCCGTCGGCGATGAGTGCGTCTCCTGCGAGGTCGTCGAGCGACTTCCCCGTCATCGCGGACACTGCTTTGACGTGGCCTACGTTCTCGGCGACGAGAACGATGACCACGGGCAGGGCGATCAGAACGACGGACAGCTCGAACGTGGGTCCACGGAACTCGGGCATTCCGATCCACGAGGCGGCCTTCATGGCGTCGAGTTTCGCTGCGTCGATCTGTCCGACCACCGCCGCGAACACCCAGCCGATGACGACTCCGACGAGAATGCCCAGGCGGCCGAGGAGTCCTGGACCGGCCACGGTCACCACGAGAATGGCGATCAGGGTGACTGCCGCGACAAGTGGTTGCGCCTCGAAGGACGATGTCGCCGCGGGGGCGAGGTTCAGGCCGATGAGCACCACCACGGCACCCGTCACGACGGGCGGCATGACTGCTTCGATCACTCGCCCGCCGGCAAATTTCACGACGAATCCGACTGCGGCCAAAACGATTCCGACGGACATGACGGCGCCGAGCTGAGCTGCCGGACCATCCGCCTGCGCTGCGCTGAGCGGTGCGATGAACGCGAACGACGAACCGAGGTAGCTGGGGATCCGGCCCCGCGTGATGATCAGGAACAAGGCGGTGCCGATTCCGGAGAACAGCAGCGTCGTCGTGACCGGGAACCCGGTCACCGTCGGCACCAGCAGTGTCGCGCCGAACATCGCGATCACGTGCTGCATGCCGATACCCACCGTGCGAGGCCATGACAGCCGCTCGTCGGGCGCCACGACTGCGCCCGCGGAGGGCGTCTTTCCGTCGCCGTGCTGGGTCCATCCGAAGTTTCGACTCACAAGCAGTGAATCCTAGAGGGCATTCACGCCAGAAGCGCGGTGACCGCCGCACGAGCCGCGGCCGAGCTGTCCGTTTTCAGGGCGGCGTCGGCAGCGGCACGGCACTGGTCGAGCGTGACGGAGGACAATTTCGCCCCGACGTGCGCCACGGCGGCGGACGCCGCGGACAGCGAGGTGACCCCCAGACCCACCAACACACACGCCAGCAGTGGGTCTGCCGCGGCCTCACCGCACACCCCGACGGGCTTGCCCGCTGCGGCACCCGCCTTCGCCGTGTGGGCGACGAGCGCGATGACCGCCGGCTGCCACGGATCGGTGAGGTCGGCCAGCTGCGGCGACATCCGGTCCGCAGCCATCGTGTACTGCGCGAGGTCGTTGGTACCGATCGACAGGAAGTCGACGTGTTCGAGAATGTGCTCGGCCATCAACGCCGCGGCGGGAATCTCGATCATCACACCGGGCTTCAACCCGCGTGCCCGCACGTCGTCGGCGAACGCTGCCGCTTCGGCCGCGGTCGCGATCATCGGGGCCATGACCCACGGCGTCGACCCCGTCGCTGTCGCGGCGGCGGCGATTCCGTCGAGCTGGCGAAGCAGAATTCCCCTGTCCTGCGCGGCGATTCGAATACCGCGGATTCCGAGGGCAGGGTTGGCCTCGTCGGCGTGGTTCGCGAACCGCAACGGCTTGTCCGAGCCCGCATCGAGGGTTCTGACGACCACCTTGTGGCCGGCGAAGGCGTCGAGCACCTCACCGTAGATCTCCGCCTGCTCCTCGGCCGTCGGCTCCACGTCGCGGTCGAGGAAGCAGAGTTCGGTGCGGAACAGTCCGATGCCTTCGGCCGCGGTCCGGCGAGCCGCGCGGGCACCGGCACCGTCCTGGACGTTGGCGAGGATGTCCACGAGGTGTCCGTCCGATGTCGAACCCGGCCCGGCCCACCGCGACACACGATCCAGTTCTGCCCGCGCGTCGGCGACGGCCTGTGTCGCCAGCGCCGCGTCCGGGTCGAGCACGATCCTGCCGGCTATGCCGTCGACCACCACGGGCGTGCCCTCGGCCACGTCGTCGAGACCGGACACGGCTACGACACACGGGATTCCGAGCTGGCGGGCGATGATCGCGGTATGACTGGTCGGTCCGCCGAGTGACGTCGCGAGCCCGACGACGAAGTCGGGGTCGAGCCCGGCGGTGTCGGCCGGCGCCAAGTCGTCGGCGAGAAGGATGGACGGAACCGTCGGGGCCGGCACGCCCGGTTCCGGCGATCCGAGTATCTGCGCGACGACCCGATCACGGACGTCACGCAGGTCGGTGACGCGCTCGGCCATCAGGCCGCCGAGCTTGGTGAACATCGATACGAATTGTTCGGTCGCGGCATTGGTCGCCGACGTCGCGGACGATCCCGCAGCGATGTGCTTCTCGGCAGCTTTCAGCCAGCCGCGGTCCTGAGCCATGGCCGCGTTGGCCGAGAGCACCTCCGATGCCGCTCCGGTGGCCAACTCTGCCCGGCCCCGAAGCCGACCGGCCACCACGGACGTCGCCTCACGGAACTTCTCGAGTTCGGGCCCGCGCGCCTGCTCGTCCAGCACCGTGTCGTCGACGGGCACGTCCGGCCGGCCGCCGGGCCTGATCACCGGGCCGTAGCCGACTCCGGGTACGACGGGCGTGCCGGTCAGAACCGCCGAACCGGCCAGTGCTGCTCCGGTCTCCCGGTTCTCGGCGAGGTGCGATCCCGTCATGTGTCCTCCTTGAACGAAAAGTGCGCGCGGCGAAGTGGGCGTGTGTCCGTATCCGCTGTGATCGACTTGTTGTGACTCAGATTACTCTTTGCTCTTGACATGTCAACAGATACGGGCGTAAAACAACATAAACCAACACGTAATCGGATCAGAGCCCAGCCCGTACGCACGACGGAGAGGAGGAACGGATGTACGCAGAGGAACGTCAACAATCGATTGCAGAGCTGATCACCAGTCGTGGACGTGTCTCGGTGGCCGATCTGTCCACCTCGTTCGGGGTCACCACGGAGACCGTTCGCCGGGACCTGGCGATGCTGGATCGCCTCGGTGTCGTTCGGCGCGTTCACGGCGGTGCGGTGCCCGCGTCGGCTCTGACGGTCACCGAACCCGGCGTCGGTGAACGTGAATACACGCGAGCCGAACAGAAGGATGCGATCGCTGCCGCCGCGGTCGAGTACCTCCCGGGTTCGGGAGGCAGCGTCGTACTGGACGCCGGAACCACAACGGGCCGATTGGCCGCGTTGATCGGCCCCGACCGTGAGCTCACCCTGGTCACCAACTCCGTTCCGATCGCAGCGAGAGTTGCACCCCTGTCCGGAATCAGCCTTCGTATGCTGGGGGGCCGAGTTCGAGGTGCGACACAGGCGGCCGTCGGCGAGGAAGCACTGACATCGCTGGAGTGGCTGCGGGTGGACGTGGCGTTCATCGGAACGAACGCACTCAGTCTCGGGCACGGCCTGTCGACCCCGGACAGCGACGAGGCCGCCGTGAAACGTGCGATGGTGCGCTCTGCCAATCATGTGGTCATCCTTGCCGATTCGTCCAAGATCGGCCGCGAGCATCTGGTCAGCTTCGCCCGGCTCGAGAACATCGACGTCGTGGTGACGGACGCCCAGATCGAGGTATCCGATCGTAAGAGTTTGACCGACAACGGAATCGAGGTGGTGATCGCATGATCGTCACACTGACCGCCAACCCCAGTATCGACCGCACGGTGGTGTTGGATACCGAGCTCGCGCGCGGTGGCGTACATCGAGCGCGCGCGTCGGTGAGCGATCCGGGAGGCAAAGGCGTCAACGTGGCCAGGGTGCTCACCGCTTCCGGCGTGCAGGCCATGGCGGTGCTTCCCGCATCCGAGCACGACCCGTTGCTCGAGGCTCTGTCCGCCCGGGGCGTCCGCTATTGCGCCGTCCCGACGGGCGCGCTCGCTCGGACCAACATCACCGTCAGCGAGCCCGGTGGCGTCACGACCAAGATCAACGAGCCGGGCGCCGAGTTGTCCGAGGCCGCCAGGACAGAACTGTTCGAGACGGTCGTCGACCTGGGACGAGATGCAACCTGGGTGGCACTGTCGGGATCGCTTCCCCCGGGCATACCTGTCGGCTGGTACGGGGAACTCGTAGCAGCACTGAAGTCCACGACGGCGTGCAAGGTTGCCGTGGACACCTCGGATGCACCGCTTCTCGCGCTCGCTGCGTCGTTCCCCCATTCCGCGCCGGACCTGATCAAGCCCAACTCCGAGGAGCTCTCGCAGCTCACCGGAGCGGATGCCGAGAACCTCGAGCGTGCGGCAGCCGCGGGGGATCCGACCGCGGCGATCGACGCGAGTCGAATCCTGTTGGAGCGCGGCGTCGGTGCGGTGCTCGCCACCTTGGGCAGCGCGGGAGCGGTCCTGGTGACCCAGGAGGGCGCGTGGTTCGCCTCGCCCCCCAAGATCGACGCGATCAGCACCGTCGGCGCGGGAGATTCGTCCCTCGCCGGCTACATCCTCGCCGATATAGAGCGATGCCCACCCGCCGACCTGATCCGTCGAGCCGTGGCGTACGGCACCGCGGCGACGGCTCTACCCGGCACCACCCTTCCCACCCCCGAACAGACTCGTCCCGACTCGGTGACCGTCCAAGCAGTGCAGTCACCGAACTCACTCGACCCACAGCCCTCCCCCAGCTCGAAGACCCTCACCTCGTAGGAGCGACGTCATGTCCACACCAACCAACGATCCCGCGATCATCGCGGAGGACCTCATAGTCCTCGACGCGGACCTCGGTGAATCGAAAGACGCTGTCATCGCACGGCTTTCGAACGTGCTCGCCGACGCCGGGCGCGCCACCGACGCCGAACCGCTGCGTGACGCCGCTCTGGCCCGCGAAGCGCAGTCGGCGACGGGCCTGCCGGGCGGCATCGCCATCCCCCACTGTCGCGCCGAGGCCGTGACGACGGCGTCGCTCGGATTCGCCCGTCTGAACCCGAAGGTCGATTTCGGTGCGCCCGACGGCCCGGCCGATCTGGTCTTCCTCATCGCGGCGCCGGCCGGTGCGGGTTCGGCGCACATGAAGCTGCTCTCCAGCCTGGCCAGGGCGCTGGTCAAGCCGGAGTTCGTGACGTCTCTGCGCGAGGCTCCGACGGCCGCGGACGTCGTCGCTCTCGTCGACGGTGTCATCAACCCGGCGCCCAAGGCCGCCGCTGCCCCTGCTGCCGGGGCCACGGTGAGTACTGCCAAGCACTCCGCTCCCGAGGTTCCCGACGCCGCCGCGGATACGCCCAAGCACATCGTCGCTGTCACGGCGTGCCCGACGGGTATCGCCCACACGTACATGGCCGCGGATTCGCTTGTCGCTGCCGGTGATCGTGCCGGTGTGACGGTGCACGTGGAAACTCAGGGCTCGAGCGGAAGCACGCCGCTCGACCCGGCGCTGATCGCGAGCGCGGAAGCGGTCATCTTCGCCACGGATGTCGGGGTCAAGGGTAAGGAGCGCTTTGCCGGCAAGCCGGTGATCTCGTCCGGAGTCAAACGCGCCATCAACGAGCCCGACGTGATGGTCACGGAAGCGCTGCGCGCATCGAACGATCCGAACGCGGCCCGTGTCTCCGGCACGGCAGCCGATCCGGGCACCGCGTCCTCCGGCGCAGGCGAACTCGGATGGGGCACACGCATTCGGCAGATCCTGCTGACCGGTGTCAGTTACATGATTCCGTTCGTTGCGGCGGGCGGTCTGCTCATCGCACTCGGCTTCCTGCTCGGTGGGTACACCATCTCCGAGAGCGCCGAGGACATCGTCGTAAACAACTCGCTCACCGCGTTGCCCGACGGTGGTCTGAAGATCTACCTCGGAGCTGTTCTCTTCCAGATCGGCGCGCTGTCCTTCAGCTTCCTGGTTCCCGCATTGGCCGGTTACATTTCGTACGCGATTGCCGACAGGCCCGGTCTTGCACCAGGGTTCACGGCTGGCGCCGTGGCCGTCCTGGTGGGCGCAGGCTTCATCGGTGGCCTCGTCGGTGGTCTGATCGCCGGTTTCGTCGCGCTGTGGATCAGCAGGTGGAAAATCCCGGCTCTGCTTCGTGGCTTGATGCCGGTCGTCATCATTCCGCTGTTCGCGACGCTGATCGTCGGCGGCATCATGTTCCTCGTGCTCGGCAAGCCGCTCGCCGCCATCACCAGCGGACTGACCAACTGGCTCAACGGCCTGTCGGGTAGCTCCATCATCATCCTCGGCATCATCCTCGGACTGATGATGTGCTTCGACCTCGGCGGCCCGGTCAACAAGGCCGCGTACGCATTCGCCACTGCAGGCCTGTCGGTCACCGACACCGCATCGCTGCGCATCATGGCGGCCGTGATGGCCGCCGGCATGGTGCCGCCGCTCGCTCTGGCTCTCGCGTCGGCCGTACGCCCGAAGATCTTCACCGAAGCCGAACGCGAGAACGGCAAGGCAGCCTGGTTCCTCGGTGCAGCGTTCATCTCCGAAGGTGCGATTCCGTTCGCGGCCGCCGACCCACTTCGCGTGATTCCGTCGATGATGGCGGGCGGCGCAGTGACCGGTGCTCTCATCATGGCGATGGACGTCACGCTCAGCGCTCCGCACGGCGGCATCTTCGTGTTCTTCGCCGTCGGTGGGATCCTGTGGTTCCTGCTCGCCCTCGCAGTCGGCACGATCGTCGCCGCCGTGCTCGTGATTGCGGCCAAGCAGTTCGCCAAGGGCAAGAACGCCCCCTCTGAAGCAACCATCGACCCCGACCTCGTCACCGCTTGATCGTCACCCCCCCCTGATCATCACCGCCTGACCACCCAACGAAGAAGGAGCACTTCATGCCCAGCACCACAGTCACCGTCGGATCCGCAATCGGTCTGCACGCGCGACCCGCAGCGATCATCGCCGAGGCCGTTGCCGACGCAGGCGTCGACGTCACTCTCGCCGTGGACGGCGAGGAACCGGTGGACGCCGGATCCGCGCTGATGATCATGACCCTCGGTGCAGCCAAGGGCACCGAGGTGACCGTCGAGAGCGAGGACCAGGCGGCTCTGGACAAGGTTGCGGCGCTCGTCGCGTCCGACCTCGACGCCTGACCCGTCAACGCCGTCGGGCTGCCCCGACGGTGTAGAAGATCGACACGATCGCCAGGACACCGGCGACGGCGAGCGCACCCAGCGGCCATCGGCCACCAGGCTGCTGAGGAGCTTCCGTCGCCGGTGTCGGCGTGTCGACGAGACTTGTTGCGCTGCTCAGCACCTCGATGGGGGGAACCGGCCCAACCGCGGCTTCGGAGGCGATCAACAGGTTGCCGTTCGAATCGAATGTGAGTGCCTCACCCTGGGGCTGGGCAGGAAGAGCTATGACTTCCGGCTCACCGGACAGAGCTCGAACGACATCGCCGTCGGGCACCGCGAACAGGTAGGCGTCGGTATAGGTGCGCACGGCAGCGACAGTCCCGTCCGCACTCACCGCTCCCCCGGTCGCGAGAATCGACCCGATGATGAACGGCGGACCCCCGGCCGTGTCGGTCCGCTCGAACGTCGATTCTCCGGCCTTCGTGAGAGCGGTGGGCCCCGGTGACGCCAGCTCGGCCACGGATTCGCCACCCGCGGGGACGTAGATTCCGCTCACCCCGGTCGGCTCCTTCGTGACGACGACCGGACGACCACCGGGCTCGATCAGCAGGGCCTCCGCGTCGTGCGGCCCGTCCGGGTAGGTCAACCGGTGTAGCTCGCCTTGCCCGGTGACGGGATCCATCCGAGTCAACGCGACGGTGTCACGCCTGCTCTGATTGTCGCCTGTATCGGACAACCACAGGTCGCCGTCGTACGACGCCATGTCCTCCACGTCGTACGGGTCGACCGGAACGTCGAGCCACCGTGTCACGGCGCAACCGTCGTCCAGGACGGCCACCCGGTGATCGGTCCCACTGTCGCCGATCGCGTAGAGCACACCGTCGACGAACGCCATCCCCGACAGCTCCTCGAGTGCCTGGTCGGTCGGAGTGCAGTAGGTGTCCGACGGTTCCTGCCGCACCTCCGGCCGAGCCTGGGCGGTCGGTGCGCCGGCACCGACGGTCAGCGCCGCCACTGCGACGGCTACCGCGAGGACACCCGGACGCACGCCGATGTCAGACAGCAGCCGGTTCGTACGCGAACTCGGCCAGGACGGAGGCCAGTGCCGTCGGCACTCGCGCCTCGACCCGAGTGCCCTCGCTCTCGTGCGACGACTTGGAGATCCGTCCCTCGGTGTGAATGCGTGCGACGAGATCACCCCGCGTGTAGGGAACGAGGACGTCGATCTCGGCTTCGGGCCACGCCAGAATCTCACCGAGGTGATCACGCAGTTCGTCGATTCCCTCGCCGGTACGAGCCGACACGAACCGTGCTCCGGGCAGAAGCCCGCGAAGCTGGGTCAGCTGGACCGGATCTGCGGCATCGATCTTGTTCACGACGATCAGCTCCGGCGGCATCGTCGAGTCTCGTTCCTTGACGACGTCGACGATGACTTCCCGCACGGCTTTGATCTGGTCCGTGGGCAGCGGATCCGACCCGTCGACGACGTGCAGAAGCAGATCGGCGTCGGTGACTTCTTCCAGTGTCGAACGGAATGCTTCGACCAGCTGCGTCGGGAGATGCCTGACGAAGCCCACCGTGTCGGTGAGGACGATGGCTCGCCCGTCTTCCAACGTGGACTTTCGCGATGTCGGATCCAGGGTGGCGAACAGTGCGTTCTGAACCAGGACACCCGAGCCCGTCAGCGAGTTGAGCAGCGACGACTTGCCGGCATTGGTGTATCCGACGATCGCGATGTTGGGGGTGGTGCTCTTCAGCCTGCTCTCGCGTTTGGTGTCGCGGGCTTGTTTCATGCCCTTGATCTCCCTGCGGAGCTTCGCCATGCGCTCGCGAATCCGTCGGCGATCGGTTTCGATCTTGGTCTCACCGGGTCCGCGAAGGCCGACACCGCCGTTGCTGCCTGCGCGGCCGCCGGCCTGACGAGACATCGATTCACCCCAACCGCGCAGACGCGGAAGCATGTATTCCATCTGCGCGAACGCGACCTGCGCCTTGCCTTCACGCGATGTCGCGTGCTGGGCGAAGATGTCCAGGATCAGTGCGGTCCGGTCGATGACCTTGACCTTCACCACTTTCTCGAGCGCGTTGAGCTGCGCGGGTGTGAGCTCACCGTCGCAGATCACGGTGTCGGCACCGGTGGACAGCACGACATCCCTCAGTTCGTGGGCTTTGCCCGAGCCGATATAGGTGGCGGTGTCCGGCTTGTCACGCCGCTGAACCAAGGCGTCCAGCACTTCGGATCCCGCTGTTTCCGCGAGTGCGGCGAGCTCGGCCATGCTGCTCTCCACCTGCGCTGCGGTTCCGGTCGTCCACACCCCGACCAGGACGACGCGTTCGAGCCGAAGCTGGCGGTACTCGACCTCGGTGACGTCCGCGAGTTCCGTGGACAACCCGGCGACGCGCCGGAGAGCGGTGCGCTCCTCGAGCTGCATGTCGCCCGTCGACGGTCTGCTGTCGGAGCTGCCGTCACCCTGATCCGACGTGGGAAGCGGGGAGCGCGCGATCCGCTTGGACCACGCTTCGCTCTCTTCGCGCGTCCAGGCCGACCCGTTCTGTGCATCGGCGTGGTCGTGATTCTGTGTGTCCGTTATTTCCGTCAATCCTTAGGTCCGGGAATCGAACGATTCCGGTTGTCACAACAACTTCTCTGTCCAACGTCATCCATGATCCACGAAATCCCCAGCGTGTGCACGCGAGTTTCCCGCCCGTGCCGAATCAACGGCTCATGCGATGCGCCGCCACCAGTCGTCGTCGACGTCGCCGCTCGCCAGCAGTACGGACGGGCCCCGAAGCGTCGCGCCGGAATCGTCGATCGACACGGCGACCTCGCCGCCCGGCACACCGACCACGACCTGGCCGGAGTCGAGCCCTTCGTAGGACAGCGCCGCGGCCGCGGCTGCGACCGTGCCGGTCCCGCACGATCGAGTCTCCCCCACACCACGTTCGAACACGCGCATGTCCACCCGGCCGAACTGCAGTCGGGTGAGAATCTCGACGTTCGCGCCTGCGGTGAAGAAATCACCGTCCAGTTCGGGTGCCGACGAGAAGTCCATCCCGCCGAGCGCGGTGACGTCCAGGTCGGGGTCCACGCACGCGAGGTGCGGGTTGCCGACGTCGATACCGATGCCCTCGAAGCGGCGGCCCCCCAGTACGGCAGCACTCGACCCCATCAGATGCACGTCGCCCATCTCGACGGTGACGTCGGCGGTGGTGTCGTCGAAGCGATGGACCGTGACCGGCCTGGCTCCCGCTCGTGAACCGACGACGAATCGATCCTCGGTCTCGAGCCCGGTGGCCCGCAGGTAGTGGGCGAACACCCGCACCCCGTTACCGCACATCTCGGCGATGCTGCCGTCACCGTTGCGGTAGTCCATGAACCAGTCCTCGGCGGACACACCCGCGGGCAGCCGGTCCAGCACTCCTGCGTCACGCAACTGCCCGGCCCGCGCAACGCGCAGTACCCCGTCGGCACCGAGACCGCGACGACGGTCGCACAGAGCAGCGACCCGGGGCCGGAGTAGCTCGATCTGGACATCCGGGTCCTGCAGCACGACGAAGTCGTTCTGCGTTCCGTGACCTTTCGCGAAGTGCATGCCGGGAAGTCTATCCGCGCGACAGAGCCTCGAGCGCGGACGCCAGCAGGGACGGGTTCGCGCCGTCGAGCCAGTGGACCCGTGGGTCGCGCCGGAACCACGAGCGCTGTCGACGTACGTATCGGCGGGTGCCGATGAACGTCCGTTCACGTGCGTGGTCGAGGTCGCTCGTGCCGTCGAGAAACGCCAGGACCTGCGCGTAACCGATCGCGCGCGAGGCGGTGACACCGTCCTTCAACCCGACGTCGATCAGCGCGCGCACCTCGTCGACGAGGCCCGCGGAGAACATCAGATCGGTACGACGCGCGATTCGCTCGTCCAGTTCGGTGGTCTCCCGGTCGACGCCGAGCAAGCGCGTTCCCCACCGGGGCTCGCCGATTGTCGGTGCCGAGGCCGCGAACGGTGCTCCGGTGATCTCGACGACCTCGAGTGCCCGCACCATGCGTCGACCGTCCGTGGCGAGGATCGACGCCGCGGCCTCCGGATCCTTCAGCGCGAGCTCACGGTGGACCACGTCGGTACCTCCGTCGGCCAACACCTTCTCCCATTTGGCGCGAACATCGGGATCGGTTGCGGGAAAGGACCACTCGTCGAGCAGAGATTGCACGTACATCATCGACCCACCCACGATGACGGGAACGTTGCCGCGCGCGATGATGTCCTCGACGTCACGTACCGCCGCGCTCTGGTAGTTCGCCACCGTCGAGGTCTCGGTCACGTCGAGGACGTCCAACCGGTGATGCGGAATCCCGCGACGATCGTCCGGCGCCAGCTTGGCCGTGCCGATGTCCATGCCGCGGTACTGCTGCATCGCGTCGATGTTGACGACCTCGCCGCCGAGCGTTTCCGCAAGATCGAGACCCAGATCGGACTTGCCCGTTGCCGTCGGCCCGATCACCGCGATCGGACGCAGGCGTTCGGTGTTTTCGCCTGTCATCGCGGGAGGGTCCACGTGCCGACGAAGTAACCGACCCCGTACGGAGCGCCCCGGTAGAGCGTGCGCACGTCGACGACGTCGTCCCCGACGACACCGGCTGCAGTCTGCCAGGCAGCCAATCCGCCGACCCCGACCTCGCCGCAGAGCACGGGGTCGAGCCGCGTCAATGCTCCTGCATCGGCTGCGGCGAGAGCGTCGTAGACGTCACGCTGCACGGACTCGGCTCGATCGTCGAAGGAACCAGGAGCCTTGGGAGTCAGCGTTGTCGCACCGTCGGCGACGACCAACAACCCCCAATCGGTTCCCCGCCCGTCGAACTCGGCCCTCAGGTTCGCCCCGAGTCGTCGGTGATCGTCCGCGACACCGCGATCCGCGACCAACTCCACATCGACCGTGATCTCGCGCGACACCTCCCCCGCCGACGCCTGCCCACGGAGCCATCCCGCGATCAGCGCGGGCAACGGCATGTCGGGATCGGACGCAGAGTCACCGTCGGACAGATCGACGCGCACATCGACGCCGTACCCCGTGAACGACCCAGCGGCGGGGTGCGTGATCCGACGAGCGACGTCGGCCACCCCGATCGCCACCCAGGTATCGGCGACCGAGGCCAGGTACGAGGCAGCGTCGCAGGCAGCCGCACGGACGTCGATCGAGTCGGCAGCTCCGCTTCCCGTCAATTCGGGCACCAGGAGGGGCGGGGACGGCACCAAGGCCACGGCACGTAACACGGGACCCAACGCTAGTCGGTGACGCGGTGCCCGGACGACGCGGCAGCGACCGCATGCGAAGACACTCGGCGTCGTAATCGCCGGACGAGCACACCAACCTCGCTCGCACCTGTTTGAATGGTTCGATCGGTCGATACCGGCCGATGGTGGTGAAGCACTCGATACAGCGCGATACAGGCAGCCGTGACGCGCGGCAGAGATGAGGAACGATGACCGACACCGACGGCCACACCAGCGGGGAGAACACTCCAGGCGCTCCCAAGCCCGGCGGCCCCAAGCCCGGCGGCCCGAAACCCGGTGGCCCCAAGCCAGGTGGCGGCCCCAAGCCTCATCCGGTGGCGACACACGTCGCGACCGTGACGCCCGCACTCGCGGCGCCGAGCGACCCGAGCAAATTCGGACGGGTCGACGACGACGGCACCGCGTGGGTCAAGACCGCTGACGGCGAACGACAGATCGGGTCGTGGCAGGCCGGTGACGCGGCCGAGGGTCTCGCACATTTCGGTCGCCGGTACGACGATCTGTCCACCGAGATCGCCCTGCTCGAGGCCAGGCTCACCGCCGGATCCGGGGACGCGAAGAAGACCAAGGCCGCCGCGGAAGCACTGGCCGAGACGCTGCCGACCGTCGCGGTCATCGGCGACCTCGACGCGCTCGCCGAGCGACTGCAACTCGTCGTCGAACACTCCGAGACTGCCGCCGCCGTTGCCCGCCACGAGAAGGAAGCCGAGCGCGCCGCACACACGGCACGCAAGGAAGAACTCGCCACCGAAGCGGAACAGATCGGCACCGAATCCACCCAGTGGAAGCATGCAGGCGATCGCCTACGCGAGATCCTCGACGAGTGGAAAACGATCCGCGGAGTCGACCGCAAGGTCGACGATGCCCTGTGGAAGCGCTACTCCAAGGCTCGCGAGAACTTCAACCGTCGCCGCGGCGCACACTTCGCGGATCTCGACCGTGAGCGCGGCGCCGCGAAGACACGCAAGGAGGAGTTGGTAGCGCAGGCCGAGGCACTGTCGTCGTCCACCGACTGGGGACCCACCGCGGCTGCGTTCCGAGACCTGCTGACCGAATGGAAAGCCGCCGGACGTGCACCTCGCGACGCCGACGACGCACTGTGGAAGAACTTCAAAGCTGCACAGGACGTGTTCTTCGCCGCACGCAACGCGGCAGCGTCCGAACGTGACGCCGAGTTCGAGGCGAACGCAGTTGCCAAGGAGGAGCTCCTCCAGAAGTACGCCGGCATCGACCCCGCCGCCGACCTCGACGCAGCCCGCGCATCACTCCGCGATCTTCAGGAGAAATGGGACGCACTGGGCAAAGTACCCAGGGACAAGATGCAGGAACTCGAAGGCAAGCTGCGCGCCATCGAGAAATCGGTTCGCGACGCCGTCGACGCGCAGTGGCGTCGGACCGACCCCGAAGCCCTCGCCCGCGCCGCCCAGTTCCGCGAGCGTGTCGAACAGTTCGAGGAGCAGGCCGCCAAAGCATCCGCCGCGGGCAAGGACAAGGACGCCAAGCGCGCCCTCGAACAGGCTCAGCAGTGGCGCGAATGGGCCGACGCCGCCGAAGGCGCAGTCGGCGAACTCTAGCCGTCTCCCGAGAGCACGCACCCCTCACCGGAGCGCACCCCCTTCCTCAT